>NZ_JBFULU010000028.1:0-102085 GCF_054049735.1 Bradyrhizobium sp. P5_C12 | reverse complement strand
GCAATCCGCTGACCACGAGCGACAGCGGCAGCGTCAGCCACGGCGACAGGCCATAGGTCGTCGACAGCACCGCCGTGGTGTAGGCGCCGAAGCCGACGAAGGCGGCCTGCCCGAACGAGGTGAGGCCGCCGACGCCGGTGAGCAGCACGAGGCCCATCGCGACCAGCGCGGTGAGGCCGATATTGTCGAGCAGCACGATCCAGAACGGCGGCATGCCGGGGACAAACGGGATCGCCGCCATCACGAGCGCGAAGATGAGAATGGGAAGTCGGCTCTGCATCTTGGCGTCAGTCCTTCTCTTCCTCGACCGCGGGCGCGGCGAGCGAGCGCAGCAGCAGCACGGGGATCAAGAGCATGAAAACGATCACTTCCTTGTAGTTGGAGGCATAGAAGGACGAGAACGCCTCGACGATGCCGACGACGAGTGCGGCGACCGCCGTCAGGGGATAGCTGACGAGGCCGCCGATGATCGCGGCGACGAAGCCTTTCAGGCCGATCAGGAAGCCCGAGTCGTAATAGAGCGTGGTCATCGGCACGATCAGAATGCCCGAGAGCGCGCCGATGACGGAGGCGAGCAGGAAGGCGATCTGTCCCGACAGCGTGGTGCGGATGCCGGCGAGCCGCGCGCCGAGCCGGTTGACGGCGGTGGCGCGCAGCGCCTTGCCGTAGAGCGTCAGGCCGAAGAACAGCCACAGGCCGACGATGAAGGCGATGGTGATGCCGTAGACCGTGATGCTCTGGCCGGTGAAGCGCAGCGAGCCCGCGGTGAAGGCGCCGGACAACACGGCAGGGCCGCGCTGGCCTTCGGCGCCGAAGAACAGGAGGCCGAGCCCCTGAAGCGCCAGATGGACGCCCACCGATGCGATCAGCAGCACCAGCACGGAGGTGTGCGCCAGCGGCTGGAACGCGATCCGGTAGAGAAACAGGCCGATCATCGCCACGATCACCAGCGACAATGCGATGCAGATCGCCACCGGCGGCTTCTGGCCGGCGAAATACAGCGTCACCGCCAGCACGATCGCCGGCAGCACGATGTTGGTGAGGAAGGCGCGCAGGACCAGCCGCGCATGCAGCGCCTTGCGCGCCACGAACAGGTCGAAGGCGAAGGCGCCGATGCCCATGGCAAGCGCAAGCTTGGCCGTGCCCGGCATCTGGCCGGCGGCCAGGGAGGCATAGGTCAGCGCGCCATAGGTGACGAATTCGCCCTGCGGGATCAGGATGACACGGGTGACGGCGAACACCAGCACCAGCGCCAGGCCGAGCAGCGCATAGATCGCGCCATTGGTGATGCCGTCCTGCAGCAGGAACAGCATGATGGTGGTGTTCAAGACCGGACGCTCCCCCTCAAGATCCGGACCCGTCCCCCGATTGCGGTGGATGGTCCGACTACAGCCATTGAAAAACGCTGACGATATTTGATATGGTCCATAACAATTATCAAATATAATCTCAAGGGTGGCGAACGACCCTCCCGAACTTAACGGGATTGCGAGCACGAGGCGATGACCGTTTCCAAAACCTCCGAAAAACCCGCCGACGCGGCCAAGGGCCGCAAGGACGCGGCCGAGGCCCTGCCTGAAGCCCTCCAGCTCGGCGAGCTCTCCGAGCAGCTCGGCTATGTGCTGAAGCGGGCGCAGCTCAAGGTATTCGAGAATTTCCTGCGCTGCATGGCCTCGCTCCAGCTCACGCCGGCGCAGTTCTCCGTGCTGCTGCTGGTCGAGAAGAATCCGGGGCGCAATCAGACCGAGATCGCTTCGACGCTGGGCATCCTGCGCCCGAACTTCGTGGCCATGCTCGACAATCTCGAGAGCCGCGACCTTTGCACGCGGATCCGCTCCACCAACGACCGCCGCTCGCACATCCTGGTGCTGACCGACAAGGGCAAGGCCGTGCTGACCCGGGCCAAGAAGCTCGTCGCCACCAAGCACGAGTCGCGGCTGAACGATTTGCTCGGGCAAACCAACCGCGAAGCCCTGATCGCGATGCTGTCGAAGATCGCCAACGAGTTTTGAGGCCCGGCTGTCGGGCCGCTCGGCAAGCCGGCTTGTGGCAAGCCTAATCCACACCCTCCGCTGTCATCGCCCGCCTTGTGCGCAATTGCGCACTGGGGCGGGCGATCCAGTACTCCGAGACGGTTGTGATTGAATCGATAGGCCGCGGCGTACTGGATTCCCCGCCTGCCGCCTACGCTAAAGCTTCGCCGCCCCTGGACCTCAACCTCGGCGAAGCCTTGGCGTAGCCGGGGCGCGGGGAATGACAGTGAGACCTGGGCAGGCGCCTCAATCCACCAAAATCACCCGGATGTCGTTCACGTTGGTCAGCGTCGGGCCGGGCTGCAGCAAATCACCCGTCGCCTCGAAGAACGTCGTCGCGTCGTTGTTGTCGAGATAGGCCTGCGGCACCAGCCCCTGCGCCGTCATCTTCGCGAACGTCGCCGCGTCGATCAGCGCGCCGGCGGGGTCGGTGGGGTTGCCGGCGCCGCCGTCGGCGCCGTCGGTATCGCCGGCAAGCGCTGAAATGCCGGCCGTGTCCTTCAGCAGGTCCGCGAGCGCCAGCGCGTATTCCTGGTTCGGACCACCGCGCCCATTGCCGCGCACGGTCACCGTGAGCTCGCCGCCGGAGAGGATAGCGATACGCTTGCCCTGCGCGCGCGCCTGAAGCGCGAGCCCGGCGTGATCGGCGGCGACCTCGCGCGCCTCGCCCTCGAGATCGGCGCCGAGATCGATGGTCTCGTAGCCGGCGTCGCGCGCGAGCTTCACCGCGGCGTCGAGCGATTGCTTCGGCCGCGCGATCAGCTCGAACTGCGCGCGCGCAAAGGCGGCTTCGCCCGGCTTGGCGCTTTCGTTGCGCTCGTCGTCGAGCGCGCGGCGCACGGCATCGTCGATGTCGAGCCTGTACTTCGCCACGATCGCCCGCGCATCCGCCAGCGTGGTCGGGTCCGGCACGGTGGGGCCGGAGGCGATCGCGGACGGGTCGTCATGCGGCACGTCGGAGATCGCGAGCGTGACGATCTCGGCGGCATTCTTGCCGGCGCGCGCCAGCCGCCCGCCCTTGATCCGCGACAGATGCTTGCGCACCGTGTTCATCTCGCCGATCGGCGCGCCGGAGCGCAGCAGCGCCTTGTTGACCGCCTGCTTCTGCGCGAAGCTGATGCCGTCCGCCGGCGCGATCCAGTTCGCYGAGCCGCCGCCGGTGAGCAGCACCAGGAGCAGATCGTCCGGGCCGGCCTCGCCCGCGAGCGCGAGCGTATCGGCCGCGCCCTTCAGGCCGGCTTCATCAGGCACGGGATGGCCGGCCTCGACGACGCGGATGCGGCGCGTCGGCAAGCCGTAGCCGTGACGGGTGGTGGCGATGCCGACCAGCCGCTCCGGCGCGAGCTTGAGCGTGTCGAGATAATGCCGCTCCGCGGCCGCGGCCATCGCGCCCGCGCCCTTGCCGGCGGCAAGACAAATCACGCGTCCTTTGGGCGCGGGCCGCAGATGCGGCGCCAGAATCGTGCTCGGATGGGCGGCGGCAACGGCGGCGTCGTAGAGCGCGCGGAGCAGGGGACGTCGGTCGGTCATGACGATGGCCTTGAGCAGACTGAAGAGACTGGCGGCAAGCGCGCCAGTCTCCTGCCTACCGCATCATGCGCCAAAGCGTAAGCGGGCTTTACCATCATTCGATTGTGCAATCGCGTGATCATAATCGCTGCACAAGCAAAAACCCCCTGCGAGACCCGCGCAGGGGGTTTTCCGTTGTCGCGTCCGTCAGGCGGCTAGCCGCCGACGTCGGCGCTGATCACGTCGCCGAACAGCTCCCACTTCTCGCCCTTGAACTTCTCGAGCTGAAGCTGGCTGATCGGCGCGAAATCGGTCGGCGAGGTGTTGATCTTCACGCCCGGCAGCAGCGCCTCGGTGCGGAAGTCCTTCAGGTTCGCCGCCTGCTTCATGACGTTCTCGCGCGTGAGATTGTCGCCGCACTGCTTCAGCACCTGGACCAGCGTCTGTGCCACGGCATAGCCGACGATGGTGCCCTTATCGAGCTTGTCGCCGTCGGGGAAGTATTTGGCCATGAACGCCAAAAACTCCTTCATGCCGGGATCGTTGTTCCACGCGGGATCCGACACGTCCTTCAGATAATCGGCCGAGATGATGTCCTGGCCGTTCTCGAAGCCGGCCGGCTTCATCACGCTGCCGACGGAGGCCGAGACGTTGTTGAGGAAGTGCAGCGGCTTCCAGCCGATCTCGGCGTTCTTCTTGATCGCCTGCGCTGCGAATTTCGGCGTCGTGATGTTCATGAAGACGTCGGCGCCGGTCGACTTCAGCTTGACGATATGGTTGTCGATGGTCGGCTCCGAGGTCTCATAGCTCTCTTCGATGATGATCATCGAGGCGGCCTTGGCGCCCAGGCCGTCCTTCAGGCCCTTGAGATAGTCCTTGCCGTAATCGTCGTTCTGGAACAGCACCGCGATCTTAGCGTCCGGCTTGTTCTTCAGGAGCCACTTCGCGTAGATCTGCGTCTCGCTCTGGTAGTTGGGCTGCCAGCCCATGGTCCACGGGAAGGCCTGCGGATCGTTCCACTTGGTGGCGCCGGTGGCGACGAACAGCTGCGGCACCTTCTTCGAGTTCATGTATTTGTGGATCGCCGAGTTCGGCGGCGTGCCGAGCGAGTTGAAGATGAACAGCACCTCGTCGCTCTCGACCAGCTTGCGCGCCTGCTCCACCGTCTTCGGCGGCGAATAGGCATCGTCATAGCTGATGTAATTGATCTTGCGGCCGTTGATGCCGCCTTCGTCGTTGATCTTCTTGAAATAGGCGGCTTCGGTCCGCCCGATGATGCCGTAGGCGGAGGCCGGTCCGCTGTAGGGCATGATGTTGCCGATCTTGATCTCGGTATCGGTCGCGCCGGTATCGTATTTCTTCTGGGCCGATGCAGTGGTGGCCGAGGCCGCAATGAGCGCAAGCGCCAGTGACGCGGCCGCAAGTTTGCCGGTGACAGCGGGCATTCCTATCTCCCTATTTTCTTGGTGTGTGCGCCCCTTTTCTTGTCTTGATTGTTTTTGGCGACGCTGCCCGCAATTGAATACGATTTGTCCTGCGCCTTCAACAGAAAGCCCCTGCGACGGCGTCGCAGGGGCTGCTCCTTTAGTAGCCATTAACCGGCCTGGAGACCGCAGCCTTGGTGTGCGACTGCGAGACAGCGCGACTGTCTTGAGTTGCTTAACGAGCGAGTGTCGATTTTTAGTTGAGTCAGCTCAATGACCTATCTCGCTCGAGATGATGTCGCCGAACGGCTCCCATTTTCTGCCCTTGAACCGCATCATCTGGAGCTGCTCGATCGGAGCAAAATTGTCCGGCGCGGTGTTGATCCTGATGCCGGGCAAGAGCGTATCGGGCGCGAAATCCTTGAGACTTGCCGCCTGCCTCATGACGTTCTCGCGGGTGAGGTCGTCGCCGCACATCTGCAGCACCTTCACCATGGTCTGCGCGGCGGCATAGCCGAACACCACGCCGGCATCGAGCTTGTTGGCCTTGGGATCATACTGGGCGAGGAAATTGTAGAACTTCTTCATGCCGGCATCGGCATTCCATTGCGGGTCGGAGCCGTCCTTGATGTAGCTCGCCGACAGGATGCCCTGCGAGATCTCGAGGCCCGCCGGCTCGATCACGCCGCTGACCGAGGCCGAGACGTTGGAGATGATGTGCATCGGATGCCAGTTGATCTCGGCAGCCTTCTTGATCGCCTGCGCCGCGAATTTCGGGGTGGTGATGCTGATGAGGACGTCGGCGCCGGCGGCCTTCAGCTTCACGACGTGCTCGTCGACCGCCGGCTCCGAGGTCTCGTAGCTGTCCGCGAGCACGATCATCGACGCCCTGGCGCCGAGGCCGTCCTTCAATCCCTTCAGATAGTCCTTGCCGAAATCGTCGTTCTGGTAGAGCACGGCGATCCTGGCGTCCGGCTTCTCCTTCATGATGTACTTGGCATAGATCCGCGCCTCGCTGACGTAGCTCGGCTGCCAGCCCATGGTCCAAGGATATTGCTTGGGATCGTTCCACTTCGAGGCGCCGCTCGCCACGAACAATTGCGGCACCTTCTTCTCGTTCATGTATTTGCGGATGGCGCCGTTGGTGGAGGTGCCGAGCGAGCCGAAGATCAGCAGCACCTCGTCGCTCTCGACCAGCTTGCGCGCCTGCTCCACCGTCTTCGGCGGCGAATAGCCGTCGTCATAGGAGATGAACCTGATCTTGCGGCCGTTGATGCCGCCCTCGGCATTGATCTTGTTGAAGTAGGCCTCCTCGGTCTTGCCGATCGCGGCATAGGCGGAGGCCGGGCCGCTATAGGGCATGATGTTGCCGATCTTGATCTCGGTATCGGAAGCGCCGCTGTCGTATTTCTTCTGCGCAAGAGCCGGGCTGCTCATCGCAGTGCACAACGCGAGCACGGCCGAAAGGACCGCAACCTCTGAACGAACGGCAGCCATTTATCTCCTACCCCGAATTGGATGGGCGCCGCATTGAACAAGATTGACGCCCGACGTCAACAAAAAGCCCCCGCGATCGCTCGCGGGGGCCTGCCGGCTTGAATTAGGCCTGGACTAATACGTCAACGGGTCACTCGGAGGCGACGTCGCCGCTGATGATCTCGCCGAACAGTTCCCACTTCTCGCCCTTGAAGCGCTGCATCTGGAGCTGCGCGATCGGGGCGAAGTCGGTGGCGCCGGTGTTGATCTTGACGCCGGGCAGCAGGGTGTCCGGTGCAAAATCCTTCAAGGACGCCGCCTGCTTCATGAGGTTGGCGCGGGTGAGATCGTCACCGGACATTTCCAGCACCTTGGCGAGCGTCGAGGCGGCGCCATAGCCRTAGACCATGCTGGTGTCGGACTTGTCCGCGCCCGGCATGTACTTGTCGACGAACTCGTTCCACCGCTTCATGCCGGGGTCGTTGTTCCACTGCGGATCGGTGGAGTCCTTGGCATAGGCCGCCGACAGCACGCCCTGCGCGTTCTCGAAGCCGGCCGGCTTCATCACGCTGCCGACCGAGATCGACACGTTGGTGAGGATCTGGAGCGGCTTCCAGCTGAGCTCGGCGGTCTTCTTGATGGTCTGGGCTGCGAACTTCGGCGTCGCATAGATCAGCAGCACGTCGGGATTGGCGGCCTTGATCTTGACGATGTGGCCGTCGATCGACGGCTCGGACACCTCATAGCTCTCCTCCATGATGATCATGGAAGAAGCCTTGGCGCCGAGGCCGTCCTTGGTGCCCTTGAGGTAGTCTTTGCCGAAATCGTCGTTCTGATAGAGGATCGCGACCTTGGCGTCGGGCTTCTCCTTCATCAGCCATTTCGCGTAGATCTGCGCTTCGCTCTGGTAGGAGGGCTGCCAGCCGATGGTCCAGGGGAAGTTCTTCGGGTCGTTCCACTTGGTGGCGCCGGTCGCGACGAACAGCTGCGGGATCTTCTTGGCGTTGAGGTATTTCTGGATCGCGCTGTTGGAGGGCGTGCCAAGCGGGTTGAACACGGCGAGAACCTCGTCGCTCTCGACCAGCTTGCGGACCTGCTCGACCGCCTTGKGCGGCGAATAGCCGTCGTCATAGGTGACGAAGTTGATCTTGCGGCCGTTGATGCCGCCCTTGTCGTTGATCATCTTGAAATAGGCTTCCTCGGTCTTGCCGATGATGCCATAGGCCGACGCCGGACCGCTGTACGGCATGATGTTGCCGATCTTGATCTCGGTGTCGGTCGCGCCGGTGTCGTATTTCTTTTGAGCAAATGCCGCGCCGGAGTTGAAAGTGATGGCCGCCGTTGCCGTGACCAGCGCGGCGGCTCGCAGTGTTCTTCCAAAAAGCAATTCGGTCTCCTTCGTCGATGACAGTGTTGGTGAGAGTTAGTTCTTTCTGAGCTTGCCGAGGAGCTGCTGGCCCATGATCGCGACCTGCCTTGCGCCATGCGGCACGAGGTAGATGACGAGGAACAGGAGCACGCCGAACACCGCGCCGGAGAGGCCCTTGGAGATGCCCTCGGCGATGTTCGGCACGAAGATGATGAAGGCGGCGCCGACGATCGAGCCGGGCAGCCAGCCGACGCCGCCGACGACCATGCCGAGGAACAGCTGGATCGAGAGTGTAATGGTGAAGCTGTCCGGTGCCACGAATTGCACCGCGATTGCACTGAGGCCGCCGGCGACGCCGGTGATGCCGGCGGAGACGCCGAAGGCGAGCGTCTTGTAGAGCGCGACATTGACGCCCATCGAAGAGGCCGCGATCTCGTTGTCGCGGATTGCCATGAAGGCGCGGCCCGAGCGGGAGCGCAGCAGGTTCACCGAGAAGATGTAGATCGCAAGCACGATCGCGAGCGTGAAATAGTAGAGCCACATGTCTTGCGACATCGGCAGGCCGAATGGCGCGTCGGGCTTGGTCACAACGAGGCCCTGCACGCCGCCGGTCCAGTGCTCGAGGAAGTTCAGCTTCAGGAGCTGCGGCATGGCGGTGGCGAGCGCGAAAGTTGCGAGCGCAAGGTACACGCCGGATAGCCGCAACGCCGGCTGGCCGAACAAGAAACCGAAGCCGAAGCAGAGCGCGCCCGCGACCGGCAGGCAGAGCACGTAATTGATGTTGAACGCCTCCATCATGACCGCGGTGACATAGGCGCCAACGGCGTAGAACGCGCTCTGGCCGAGCGAGAACTGGCCGCTGCCACCGGTCAGGATGTTCAACGCCAGTACGGCGAGCCCGAGATACAGCAACTGGGTCAGCTGGAAGATGATGAAGTTCTTGGCGAACAGCGGCACGGCCAGGAGCAGCAGCAGCACCACAACCGAGGTGCCGGTGCCCAGGGTCATGGCCCGCTTCGGAACGGCCTCGACCGCCTGGTGGCCTTCAACGACTTCTTCTACAGCGCTCATGATCAAACTCGCTTGACGATGTGCCGGCCGAACAGACCAGCGGGTTTGACGACCAGGACGGAGATGATCAGCGCGAGCGCGATCGGAAGCTTCAGCTCGTTGCCGACGCCGGGGATGTAGGTGCCGGCGAGATTCTCGAAGACGCCGACCAGGAAGCCGCCGACCACGGCGCCGAACGGGCTGGTCAGGCCGCCGAGCACGGCTGCTGCAAAGCCGTAGATCAGCACGCCGCCCATCATGTTGGGCTCGAGGAACACGACCGGGGCGATCAGCATGCCGGCGATCGCGCCGATCGCCGACGCCATGCCCCAGCCCAGCGCAATCATCCAGGAGGTGTTGATGCCGACGAGGCGAGCCGATTCAGGCACCGAGGCGGCGGCCCGCATGGCGAGGCCGATCTTGGTGTACTGGAAGAAGAAGTAGAGACCGATCAGCAGCAGCACGGTGACGCCGATCATCCCGGCCTGGTGGGTCGAGATCAGCTGGCTGCCGAGGAACGGCGAGGAGCCGAACGGGGTCGGATACTGCTTGATGGTGAAGTCCCAGATCAGGCCGGCCGATGAGTTGATGATCGCAAACAGCGCGATGAAGCCGGCGACGTTGGTCAGCACCGGCGCCTTCGCGAGCGGCTTGAACAGGATGCGCTCGATGGCGATGCCGCCGACAAAGGACAAGGCCAGCGTGATCACGAAGGCGGCCCAATAGGGTATGCCCCACTGCATCAGCTGCCAGGAGATGAAGGTCGAGAACATCGCCATCTCGCCCTGCGCGAAGTTGAGATGGTCGATCGCCTGGTAGATCATGACCACGGCGAGCGCCATGCAGGCGTAGATCGCGCCGGTGGCAATCCCCGCCAGGACCTGGTTGGTGAAAAGCTCCATCGTGCCGGCTCCTCAGTAACCCAGATAGGATTTGCGGATTTCTTCGTTGTTCGCGATGTCCTTGGCGTTGCCCGACATCACGATGCGTCCGGTCTCGATCACATAGGCCTGGTCGGCGAGCTCGAGCGCGAGCTGCGCGTTCTGCTCGACCACCAGGATCGATACCTTGTCCTCGCGGTTGATCTTGCCGAGGATGCCGAACAGGTCGCGCACCACCAGCGGCGCCAGCCCGAACGAGGGTTCGTCGAGCAGCATCAGCCGCGGCCGCAGCATCAGCGCGCGGGCGACCGCGAGCATCTGCTGCTCGCCGCCGGACAGCGTGCCGGCCTGCTGGGTGTGCCGCTGCTTCAACACCGGGAAATGCGCATACATCCGCTCGATGTCGGAGATGATGCCGGCATTGTCCTTGCGGGTGATGGCGCCGAGCTGGAGGTTTTCCTCCACCGTCATGGTGGTGAAGGTGCCGCGGCCCTGCGGAACATGGGCGATGCCGAACCGCACGATGCTTTCGGTGGAGCGGTTGTTCAGCGGCTTGCCGTCGAACTCGATTCCGCCGGTGGAGCGCACCATGTTGCAGATCGCGCGCAGCGTCGTGGTCTTGCCGGCGCCGTTGGCCCCGAGCAGCGTCGTCAGCGAGCCCTCGTTGAGCGAGAAGGACAGGCCGTGGAGCGCCTGGACCTGGCCGTAATAGGCGCGCAGGTCCTTGACGTTGAGCAGCGTCGTCATTGGTCCTTGCTCCCGAGATAGGCCTTGATGACGTCGGGGTCCACCTGCACCTGCGCGGGCGTGCCTTCCGCGAGCTTCTTGCCGAAATTCAATGCGACGACGTGGTCGGCGATCGACATCACCAGGCCCATGTGGTGCTCGACCAGCAGCACGGTCATGTGGCGCTCGTCGCGGATGCGGCGGATGAGGTCGCCGAGCACGTAGACTTCCTCGTGGTTGAGGCCGCCGGCCGGCTCGTCGAGCAGCAGGATCTTCGGGTCCGCCGCGAGCGCCCGCGCCAGCTCGACGCGCTTCTGCGTGCCGAAGGGCAGGCCGGAGACGACGGTGTGGGCGACGTCCTCGAGCTTGAGATAGGCGAGGATCTCGTGGACCTTGTTGTTGACGCTGGCCTCGCTGCGCCGGACCCACGCAAGCCGAAGCGAGTCGCTGATGATGTCGCTGGAGGTCTTGGAATGGGCGCCAACGCGGACGTTGTCCATCACCGAGAGGTTCGGAAACAGCGCCACGTTCTGGAAGGTGCGGCCGATCCCGATCTCGGCGATCCGGTGCGGCGGCCGCGACAGGATGCTCACGCCTTCCATCAGGATGTCGCCGGACGACGGCTGGTAGAGCCGGGACAGGCAATTGAAGAGCGTGGTCTTGCCGGCGCCGTTGGGGCCGATCAATCCCAGGATCTGGCCCTTGTGCATGTCAAAGGACACGCCGTTGAGCGCAATGATGCCGCCGAACACGACGCTGACGTCGCGAACCGCGAGCAGGGGCGATGTCCCCTGCGCGAGCTGTGCCTGCGTCATCTCGTCTCGCCCAACTTGTTCAGTGAGCGGAGGAGCGATGCGAACCGCTCCCTGCAATGACGAAGGCTATCTGATCCCCTCGACCACACGCGCAACTTTTCCTCCTGATTTCAGCTTTTTGCTGTCTTGTTTTTTTGAATGCGGCATCAGACCCCCGAGTGCCGCTTCGATGTTCCTTACCATCGCCAGCAGACGCGGTCCAATGTCGTTGATCAAGCGCTCTTCCGTGAAACGGAATGCGGGCGCACCGCAGTTGAAAGCATAGGGCCCGGTTCCGTCGTTCAGCTTGAGTGCTACTCCGGCGGCGCCGATATCGTCGTGCCAGTCGCCGACCGAAATCGCAAAACCGTGTTTCGCGACGGTCTCGCCGGAACGTTCCAGTCCGTCGCGCATCTTGGGCCAGCGGCTGCCGTAATGTTCGCGCAGGACACGCGACAATTCTGCGCGATCGTCTTCGTCGAGCGCCCAGAAATAGGCGCGCCCCATCGCGCTGGTTGCAATCGGCACGCGCGAGCCGACGTCCAGTTGAACGCCGACCGTCTCGCTACCGCGGCTCTGGCCGAAATAGATCATGCTGTGACGGTCGCGGCCGCCGACGGCGACCGCGCCTCCCGTCGCGCGCATCAGTTCCTCGCGAAACGGCTCGGACAAATGCCGAACACCGAGATTGGCCAGCGCCGCGTAACCAAGCGCCATCGCGGCCGGCGCGAGCTGATACTTCTCGAACCGGGGAACCGGTGTAAGATAACCGAGCTTCGTCAACGTATAGGTCAACCGCGAGACGGTCGGCTTGGGCAGGTTGGTGCGGGCCGCGATCTCCTGATTGCCGAGAAGACCGTCGCTGGGCTGGAATGCGCGCAATACATCAAGTCCGCGGGAAAGCGCGACGACGAAATTCCGATCGGTCGCAGTCTTCTTTCCTGTACGCTTCATCCCTGATCTGCTTCTTGCGCGGAGTCGTTGACAACGTCCGTGCTTCAAAATAACCCTGCCGTCAAGATGCGGAATTAAATTCCGCAGTGCGAAATCGAATAAAAGTAAATCCCCACCAAGGAGGGACACCGTGAGCGAAGTGGTCAAGCTTGAGCGTCATGACGAAATCGGGATCGTCACGGTCAACAGCCCTCCGGTCAATGCGCTGAGCGCCGCAGTCCGCGGCGGTATTCTCGAGTGCATCAAGGCCGCGGTTGCGGATCCCGCGATCAAGGGCATCGTGCTGACCTGCGCCGGCCGCACCTTCATTGCCGGTGCCGACATCACCGAATTCGGCAAGCCGCCGAAGCCGCCCGCCCTCAACGACGTGCTCTCCGAGATCGAGAATTCACCGAAGCCGGTCGTTGCCGCGATCCACGGCACCGCGCTTGGCGGCGGCCTCGAGGTCGCGCTGGCCTGTCATTTCCGCGTAGCGGTCAAGGAGGCCAAGCTCGGCCTGCCCGAGGTCAAGCTCGGCCTGCTGCCGGGCGCCGGCGGCACCCAGCGCCTGCCGCGCGCGGTCGGGCCGGAGCTCGCGGTCAAGATGATCGTCGGCGGCGATCCGATCGGGGCGACCGAGGCGCTCAAGAACGGCCTGATCGAGGAGATCGTCGAAGGCCCGGCCTCCGGCGGCGAGGCTTTCGTCCGCAAATTGCTGGCCGAGAAGCGTCCGCTACGTCGCCTGCGCGACGACGATTCCAAGATCGCCGCAGCCAAGGCCGACCGCTCGATCTTCACCAATGCGGTCGCTGCCATGACCAAGAAGTCGCGCGGCCTGGAAGCGCCGTTCGCGGCGGCCGATGCCGTCGGCTACGCCATCGACCTGCCGTTCGACGAAGGCCTGAAGAAGGAGCGCGAGGGCTTCCTCAAGCTCGTCGCCAGCGACCAGTCCAAGGCGCAGCGCTATGCCTTCTTCGCCGAGCGCGAGGCCAGCAAGATCGCCGGCGTCCCTGAAGGCACCAAGTCGCGCCCCGTCAACCGTGTTGCCATTCTCGGCGCCGGCACCATGGGCGGCGGCATCGCGATGTCCTTTGCCAATGCCGGCGTTCCCGTCACCCTGATCGAGACCGGCGAGGAGCAGCTCAAGCGCGGCATGGGCATCATGCAGAAGAACTGGGAAGCAACTGCCGCGCGGGGCGGCATTCCCGCTGATGCGCCCGCCAAGCGCATGGCGCTGATCAACGGCGTCGTCGGCATCGAGAACGTCGGCGATGCCGACCTCGTCATCGAAGCCGTGTTCGAGACCATGGCGGTGAAGAAGGAAGTGTTCGGCAAGCTCGACCAGTACGTTAAGCCGGGCGCGGTGCTCGCCTCCAACACCTCCTATCTCAACATCGACGAGATCGCGAAGGCGACCAAGCGTCCGCAGGACGTCCTGGGCATGCACTTCTTCTCGCCGGCCAACGTCATGAAGCTGTGCGAGATCGTGCGCGCCGACAAGACCGCGCCGGATGCGCTGGTGACTGCCGTGACCATCGCGCGAAAAATCGCGAAGGTGCCGGCCGTGGTCGGCGTCTGCGACGGTTTTGTCGGCAATCGCATGCTGGCGCAGCGCGGCAAGCAGTCCGAAAAGCTGTTGTTCGAAGGCGCCCTGCCGCAGCAGGTCGATGCCGTCGTAACAAAATTCGGCATGCCGATGGGACCGTTCGCGATGGGCGACCTCGCCGGCCTCGATATCGGCTGGCGTTCGCGGAAAGACCGCGGCATCAAGTCGGAAATCGCGGACGCGCTGTGCGAAGCCGGCCGCTTTGGCCAGAAGACCGGCAAGGGCTATTACAAATACGAAGCCGGCTCCCGCGCGGCGCTGCCCGATCCCGAAGTCGAGAAGCTGATCGACGAGACGCTTGCCCGTCTCGGCCGCAAGAAGCGCGTCGTCAGCGACGAGGAGATCCTCGAGCGCATGATGTATCCGATGATCAACGAGGGCGCGAAGATCCTCGAAGAAGGCATCGCGGCGCGCCCCTCCGACATCGACGTGGTCTGGCTCTACGGCTATGGCTGGCCGATCTACCGTGGCGGCCCGATGTTCTGGGCCGACACCGTCGGCCTCAAGCACATCGCCGACCGCCTGGCGTTCTACGCCAAGGAGACCAACGACCCCAGCCTCGAGCCCGCGCCGCTGCTGAAGAAGCTCGCGGCGGAGGGCAAGACCTTCGCGTCCCTGGCGGCGGCGTCGAAGGCGGCGTGATGGCGGTTCGCGTCATTCCGGGGCGATGCGTAGCATCGAACTATGGTGCGCAGTTGCGCACCTGAGAATCTCGAGATTCCGGGTTCGCCCTCCGGGCGCCCCGGAATGACGTCCGTGTGGTTTAAGGAAGCGATGACCCATCCCGGCGAACAGTTCTATCCCGAGGGCGTGCGTTGGGACGACACCATCGTCCAGGGCACGCTGCCTGACCTGCTGTCGAAAGCCGCCGCCGATTACGGCCCGCGCACCGCGCTGGAATTCCGCGACCGTCCGATCAGCTACACCGAGCTCGCCGCKATGGCCGAGCGTGCTGCGGCGGCTTTCCTGCGCGCCGGCTATGGCAAGGGCGCGTCGATCGCGCTGTTCCTCGGCAACACGCCGGATCATCCCGTCAATTTCTTCGGCGCGCTGAAGGCAGGCAGCCGCGTTGCCCATCTGTCGCCGCTCGACGGCGAGATCGCGCTGACCCACAAGGTCTCCGACTCCGGCTCGCGGGTGCTGGTCACGTCCAACCTCGCGGCGCTGCTGCCGACCGCGCTGAAATTCCTGGACAAGGGCCTGATCGACCGCCTTGTCGTCTGCGAGGACGACAATTGGGGCAAGGTCGGCACGCCGCAGGCCGCGATTCCGAACGATCCCCGCATCGTCACCTTCAAGGCCTTCGTCGAGGGCGCCGCCGCCCCGGCGCGATGGCCGGAAGTCTCGGCGGACGACGTCGCGCTGCTGCAATATACCGGCGGCACCACCGGCCTGCCCAAGGGTGCCATGCTGACGCACGGCAATCTCACATCGGCGGTGTCGATCTACGACGTCTGGGGCAAGCCGACGCGTGCCGCGCGCGGCGACGTCGTCGAGCGCGTGATCTGCGTGCTGCCGCTGTTCCACATCTATGCGCTCACCGTGGTGCTGTTGTCCTCGCTCAGCCGCGGCAATCTGATCTCGCTCCACCAGCGCTTTGATGTCGAAGCGGTGATGCGCGACATCGAAGTGAAGCGCGCCACTTATTTCCCGGGCGTGCCGACGATGTGGATCGCGATCGCGGCGCTTCCCGATCTCGACAAGCGCGACTTCTCCTCGCTGGCCACCATCGGCTCCGGCGGCGCGCCGCTGCCGGTGGAGATCGCAAACTTCTTCGAACGCAAGGTCGGCAAGAAGCTCCGCAGTGGCTGGGGCATGACCGAGACCTGCTCGCCCGGCACCGGCCATCCGCCGACGGGTCCGGACAAGCCCGGCTCGATCGGCCTGATGCTGCCCGGCATCGAGCTCGACGTCGTCGCGCTGGAGGACCCGACACGCGTGCTGCCGCCCGGCGAAGTCGGCGAGATCCGCATCAAGGGTCCGAACGTCACCAGGGGCTATTGGAACAAGCCCGGGGGATCCGCGGAGGCTTTCATCGACGGCCGCTTCCTCACCGGCGACATCGGCTATGTCGATACCGACGGCTATTTCTTCCTGGTCGACCGCAAGAAGGACATGATCATCTCCGGCGGCTTCAACGTCTATCCGCAGATGATCGAGCAGGCGATCTACACCATATCAGGCGTGCACGAAGTGATCGTGCTCGGCATCCCCGACCCGTACCGCGGCGAGGCCGCAAAAGCCTTCATCAAGCTCAGGCCGGATGCAAAACCGTTCTCCCTCGACGAGCTGCGCACGCGGCTCGCCGGCAAGCTCGGCAAGCACGAATTGCCGGCGGAGGTCGAGTTCGTCGACGACCTGCCGCGCACGCCGGTCGGAAAACTGTCGCGCCACGAATTGCGCCAGCAGCAGAAATCGTCACAATCCACCAAAACCGTATCAGGAGGTCGCTCGTGACCGACGCCGTCATCGTTTCCACCGCACGCACGCCGATCGGCAAGGCCTATCGCGGCATGCTGAACAACACCGAGGGCGCAACCCTGCTCGGCCACGCCATCGGCGAGGCCGTCGCGCGCGCCAAGGTCGATCCGAAGGAGGTCGAGGACGTCGTGATGGGCGCAGCCCTCCAGCAGGGTTCGACCGGCGGCAACATCGCGCGCAAGGCGCTGCTTCGCGCCGGCCTTCCCGTCACCGTCGCCGGCACCACCATCGACCGGCAATGCGCCTCGGGCTTGCAAGCCATCGCGCTCGCCGCGCGCTCGGTGATCTTCGACGGCGTCGAGATCGCAGTCGGCGGCGGCGGCGAGTCGATCAGCCTCGTGCAGAACGACAAGATGAACGGTTTCCACGCCCAGGACCCGGCGCTGCTCAAGATCAAGGGCGAGGTCTACATGCCCATGATCGACACCGCCGAAATCGTCGCCAAGCGCTATGGCATCTCGCGCGAGAAGCAGGACGAATATTCGCTGGAGAGCCAGCGCCGCACCGCCGCCGCCCAGCAGGGCGGCAAGTTCAAGGACGAGCTGGCGCCGATCACGACCCAGATGGCGGTGACCGACAAGGCCACCGGCGCAGTCTCCTTCAAGGACGTGACCTTGTCGCAGGACGAAGGCCCGCGCCCCGAGACCACCGCCGAAGGCCTCGCCGGCCTCAAGCCGGTGCGCGGCGAGGGTTTTTCGATCACCGCCGGCAATGCCAGCCAGCTCTCCGACGGCGCCAGCGCCTCCGTGATCATGAGCGACAAGGAAGCTTCCAGGCGCGGGCTGAAGCCGCTCGGCATCTTCCGCGGCTTCGTCTCCGCCGGCTGCGAGCCGGACGAGATGGGCATCGGCCCGGCGTTCGCGGTGCCGCGCCTGCTCAAGCGTCACGGCCTCACCGTCGACGACATCGACCTCTGGGAGCTCAACGAAGCCTTCGCCGTGCAGGTGCTGTATTGCCGCGACAAGCTCGGCATCGACCCCGACAAGATCAACGTCGACGGCGGCGCGATCGCGGTCGGCCATCCCTACGGCATGTCGGGCGCGCGGCTGACCGGCCACGCCCTGATCGAAGGCCGCCGCCGCAAGGCCAAGTACGCGGTCGTCACCATGTGCGTCGGCGGCGGCATGGGCGCGGCGGGGTTGTTCGAGGTGTTGCAGTAGCCGTCGTCCCGGCGAAGGCCGGGACCCATACTCCGCAGGAGTGTGGGGCACAGGCGATAATGGCCTGTGCAGGACAATGAAGATTTGTGGTTATGGGTCCCGGCCTTCGCCGGGACGACGAGGAAACAGGAGGATCCGATGGATCTCGCATTCACGAAGGAAGAGCAGGCGTTTCGCGAGGAAGTGCGGGCATTCTTCCGCGACAACGTGCCGCCGGATACGCGGCGCAAGCTGGTCGAAGGCCGCCACCTCTCGAAGGACGAGATGGTGACGTGGTGGCGCATCCTCAACAAGAAGGGCTGGGGCGTCAGCCACTGGCCCAAGCAATATGGCGGAACGGGGTGGACCTCCGTGCAGCACTACATCTTCAACGAGGAGCTGCAGTCCTATCCGGCGCCGCAGCCGCTCGCCTTCGGCGTCAGCATGGTCGGCCCGGTGATCTACACCTTCGGCAACGAAGAGCAGAAGAAGCAGTACCTGCCGCGCATCGCCAATGTCGACGACTGGTGGTGCCAGGGCTTCTCCGAGCCCGGCTCCGGCTCGGATCTCGCCTCGCTCAAGACCAAGGCCGAGCGCAAGGGTGACAAGTGGATCATCAACGGCCAGAAGACCTGGACCACGTTGGCCCAGCACGCCGACATGATCTTCTGCCTCTGCCGCACTGACCCGTCTGCGAAGAAACAGATGGGCATCTCCTTCATCGTCTTCAGCATGAAGTCGAAGGGCGTCACGGTGCGCCCGATCCAGACCATCGACGGCGGCGTCGAGGTCAACGAAGTGTTCTTCGACGACGTCGAAGTTCCCTACGAAAACCTGATCGGCGAGGAGAACAAGGGCTGGGATTACGCAAAGTTCCTGCTCGGCAATGAGCGCACCGGCATTGCCCGGGTCGGCGTCTCCAAGGAGCGGCTGCGTCGCATCCGCGACCTCGCCTCCAAGGTCGAATCCGGCGGCAAGCCGATCATCCAGGACGCCGCGTTCCGCGACAAGCTCGCGGCTTGCGAGATCGAGCTGAAGGCGCTCGAGCTGACGCAGCTCCGCGTCGTCGCCGACGAGGGCAAGCACGGCAAGGGCAAGCCCAATCCGGCCTCCTCGGTGCTGAAGATCAAGGGCTCCGAGATCCAGCAGACCACCACCGAGCTCTTGATGGAAGTGATCGGTCCGTTCGCCGCGCCTTACGACGTGCACGGCGACGACGGCTCCAACGAAGCCATGGAGTGGACCGCCCAGATCGCGCCGAGCTACTTCAACAACCGCAAGGTCTCGATCTACGGCGGCTCCAATGAGATCCAGCGCAACATCATCGCCAAGGCGGTGCTGGGGCTGTGATGCTTTCTTCCCCCTCTCCCCGTTCTTACGGGGAGAGGGTTGGGGTGAGGGGCCTCTCTCCGAGCAGGGACTGTCGAGAGAGCGGTACCCCCTCACCCGGATCGCAAGGGCGATCCGACCTCTCCCCGCAGGCGAGGAGAGGTGAAGAGGCACCCCGCGCAACGCAGACATTTGTGACTTGAGGAAACAGAAATGGATTTTGATTTGACCGAGGAGCAGCGGCTTCTCAAGGACAGCATCGACGGCCTCTTGACCGACTCCTACGATTTCGAGAGCCGCAAGAAGTACATGAAGGAGAAGGGCGGCTGGAGCCAGGCGGTCTGGGGCAAGCTCGCCGAGCAGGGCCTGCTCGGTCTGCCGTTCAGCGAGGCCGATGGCGGCTTCGGCGGTGGCGGCGTCGAGACCATGATCGTGATGGAAGCGCTCGGCAAGGCGCTGGTGCTCGAGCCTTATCTCGCCACCGTGGTGATCGGCGGCGGCTTCCTGCGCCATGCCGGCAGCGATGCGCAGAAGGCCGCGCACGTGCCCGGCATCGTCGACGGCAGCAAGACGCTGGCGTTCGCCCAGCTCGAGAAGAACTCGCGCTACGATCTGTTCGACGTCACCACGACGGCGAAGAAGAAGGGCGACGGCTGGATCATCGACGGCGAAAAATTCGTCGTGCTCAACGGCGAGAACGCAGACACGCTTCTCGTCACCGCCCGCACCAAGGGCGACCGCCGCGACAAGACCGGCATCGGCGTGTTCCTGGTGCCGGCGAATGCCAAGGGCATCACCAAGAAGTCGTACCCGACCCAGGACGGCCTGCATGCCGCCGACATCACCTTCACCGGCGTCGAGGTCGGCGCCGATGCCGCGCTCGGCAATCCCGACGACTCGCTCGCGCTGATCGAGCGTGTGGTGGACGAGGCCCGCATCGCGCTCTGCGCCGAGGCGGTCGGCCTGATGGACGAATCGCTGAAGACCACCGTCGAGTACATCAAGACACGCAAGCAATTCGGCGTCGCGATCGGCTCGTTCCAGTCGCTGCAGCACCGCGCCTCCGACATGTTCGTCGCCGCCGAGCAGGCCCGCTCGATGTCGATGTTCGCGACCATGGCCGGTGATTTCGAGGACGCCAAGGAGCGCGCCAACGCGATCGCCGCGGCCAAGGTGCAGATCGGCAAGTCGCTGAAATTCGTCGGCCAGCAGGCGATCCAGCTCCACGGCGGCATCGGCATGACCATGGAGGCCAAGATCGGCCACTACTTCAAGCGCCTCACCATGATCGAGAACAGCTTTGGCGACACCGACTATCACCAGCGCCGCGTGGCCGATGGTGGCGGGTTGATCTAGGTCTCTCCACCGTCATTGCGAGCGAAGCGAAGCAATCCAGACTGTCTCCGCGGCGACATCTCTGGATTGCTTCGTCGCAAGAGCTCCTCGCAATGACGGAGTAAATGGCCTCAACGGAGCCCAACAACAATGAAAAACACCCCGTTCGGTCTCACCGGAAAAGTCGCGGTCGTCACCGGCTCCAGCCGCGGCATCGGCCGCTCCTCGGCTGAACTGCTGGCAAAGTTAGGCGCCAAGGTCGTCATCTCCTCGCGCAAGGCCGAGGCCTGCCAGGAGGTCGCCGACGGCATCATTGCGGCCGGCGGCGATGCCACCGTCATCCCCTGCAACATCGCCCGCAAGGCCGAGGTCGAGGCGCTGATCGCGGGCGCGACGAAGCATTACGGCAAGATCGACATCCTCGTCTGCAACGCCGCGGTGAACCCGTATTACGGCCCGCTGCTCGACATCACCGACGAGGCCTTCGACAAGATCATGGGCAGCAACGTCAAGAGCAACATCTGGCTCTCGGCACTGGCAATCCCGCAGATGGCGGCGCGCGGCAACGGCTCGGTCGTCATCATCTCCTCGATCGGCGGCTTGCGCGGCTCCACCGTGATCGGCGCCTACGGCATTTCCAAAGCCGCCGACTTCGCGCTGTGCCGCTCGCTCGCCGGCGAATGGGGCCCGAAGGGCGTCCGCGTCAACTGCATCGCGCCCGGCCTCGTCAAGACCGATTTCGCCCGCGCCCTGTGGGAAGACGAAGCCCTGCTCAAGCGCCGCACCGCCACCACGCCACTGCGCCGCATCGGCGAACCCGACGAAATCGCCGGCGCCGTCGCCTATCTCGCCTCCGACGCCTCGAGCTTCATGACGGGCCAGACCATCGTCATCGACGGCGGCGTGACCACGGCGGCGGTGTAGTCGTCGTCCGTCCTGCTATGGCCGCCGCGCGTCGCTGCGCTCGGCCAGCGCGCTTTCGATGCTTTGCACGACGATCAGGGCGGATCGCTCGTCGAGATGCACGCCGTCGGCCCAACGCAACTCGCTCCGCGGTGGATTGAGCGGCAGCCACAGCTCCCGATCCGGGAAGGCATCCTGGACGATCGCCTTGCTTGTCCTGACGAGGTGCGTGTCCTCGATCTCCGCCGCGAATGGAACCTCGATCAGGAAGGCGCGGGACCCGCGCCCCTGGATATCGTCGATGAGCTGTCTGATGCGAGCCACATTCGCGCGCGCCGGCAGGGTCGGGTCGCCTTCGTTCATCTGTTCCACGGCGCGGTCGAGATACACCTTGTTGTCGAATGTGCTGGGCGGTTGGCTGAGCAGGCGATCCCGCTCGGCGCGCGCCTGGGCGGGATTCGGCGGGCCGTGATTCCACGTTTCATAGGCTGCAATCGCCGTGCGCACCGGGCGCAGAAGCGGCCCTTCCGCGCCTGCGCCGCGTGTAAATCTCTCGATCAGCGCGTCGTCGGGCGCGCGCGTAAGAACGTTCGTCTCGATGAGAATGATCTTCGGCAAGCTCGGCTGTTTTGCGACGATCTCCAGGCTGGTCACCGGCGAGCCGGCGGCGAGCGCGAGATTGCGGACGCGGGAACGCGAGAGATGTTCCTCCTTGAGGCGCCAGGTGACCGAGCTGCCGACCAGCACGATATCGGGCACGGGCTCTCTCACATAGCGATTGAGGGTGAGGAGGCTGCCGTCACGGGTCGTGACGGTCGGCTGCTGGAGTGCGGAGCCGAACCGCGACGTCGTGAGGCCGCAGGCCAGCAGCAGCGCCGCAGCGGTGCCCGCGCATTTCACCAGCCATGTAAGTCCCGAAATCTGTCGCATCGTCAGAACTGGAAATAGATGAAGGCGGCGTCGGGGCCGGCCTCGAGACAGGCCAGGGCCGCGAGCGCGCCATAGAGATACGGCTCCCATCGTCGCAATTTGCTGTCGACGAGCACACTGATGCCGACATGCTGGATGATGACGGGCAGGGCGTAGAGCAGAGCCAGATTGTAGAACAGCTTGGTCGGATTGGGATTGTCGGTCGCCTTGAACATCCCTGCGAGGTAGCCGAGCGCGTGATCGACGTTCGGCAGCTTGAAGAAGATCCAGAGCATCGTCACGCAGAAAAAGACGACGCCCATGCGGGCGACCCGCACGACGGGGCCGGCCTCGCCCAGCACCTTCAGAAAGGGCCGTTCGATGACGAGCATGAGGCCGTGCAGCATGCCCCACAACGCGTAGCTCAGGCTCGCGCCGTGCCAGAGCCCTCCGAGCGTCATCACGATCATCAGGTTGAGGCAGGTTCTGGCCGGTCCCTTCCGGTTGCCGCCGAGCGGGATGTAGAGATAGGTCCTGAGCCAATTGGACAATGAAATGTGCCAGCGCGTCCAGAACTCGGAGAACGATACCGAGATGTAGGGCAGGTCGAAGTTGACAGGCAGGCGATATCCGAACAGCAGCCCGAGGCCGAGCGCGATCGCCGAATAGCCGAAGAAGTCGGCATAGATCTGGTAGCTGTACAGGAACACGAGCAGCCAGCGGTCCTGCGTACGCACCGTCTCGTAGAGCGGATAGTCCATGTAGGACGTCATCTCGTTGAGATTGTTCGCGACGTAGAGCTTGAAGAAGAAGCCGGCCAGGACCCATTTGGCCGCGTCCACGAAGTCGACATCGGTGAGCCGCTTGGGCGCGATCTGCGGCATGAACTGGGACGCGCGCGTGATCGGCCCCGAAACCAGCTGCGGAAAGAAGATGATGTAGAGGAAGACGTCGCGCAACGGCGGCGGCCGCTTCTCGCGCGTGAGGTCGACCAGAAGGCTGATGTTGTGAAACGCGAAGAACGAGATGCCGATCGGCAGCGGCAGCCGCAGCAGGAAATCGAGCGGCGCCACGCCGGTCGGATGGGCCGAGGCGGCGTCGACGAACAGGAATTTGTATTTGAAGAACGCCAGCAGCGCGAGATTGAAGACGATGCCGGCCGGCATCCACATTGCGCGGTTGTCGAACGCCAGCACCAGGCAGACATAGGTTCCGAGCACGGCGAGGAACAGCAGCGGCAGCAGCTCCGGCTGGCCGGAGCCATAGAAGATCAGGCTCGCGACCACGAGCAGCTGGACCTGGAAGTGGCGCAAGGGCGGCAGGTAATAGGCGCCGAACACGGCCGCGACGAATACGCCAAACTGAAAAGAGGTGAAAGTCATGCCGCCCCGTCCGCCTGTTCGGCATGTACCATTTTCGCTCCCGCTGGCCTAGTCTTTGGGCGGGAATTGGATGCACTGCCACCCGCCTCGATCAGGGCGGCGGCCTTGACCTTCCCGCCCTAATCCGCTCCCTTTGGCGCGACACAATGATCCCCCTCGGGGAAAACGCCAAGAAAACGCCAAGGTAGCTTCCATGTCTTTCGTCCTCGCCATCGACCAGGGCACCACCTCCTCGCGCGCCATCGTGTTTCGCAGCGACATCTCGATCGCCGCCCGCGCGCAGCAGGAATTCCCGCAGCATTTTCCGGCTTCGGGCTGGGTCGAGCACGAGCCCGAGGACATCTGGACCTCGACCGTGATGGTGTGCCGCGACGCGATCGAGCGGGCCGGCATCACCGCAAAGGACATCGCCGCGATCGGCATCACCAACCAGCGCGAGACCACCGTGGTGTGGGACCGCGCCACCGGGCAGGCCGTGCACCGCGCCATCGTCTGGCAGGACCGCCGCACCGCCGACATCTGCGCCAAGCTGAAAGCCGACGGCCGCGAGCCCGTGATCTCGCAAAAGACCGGCCTGATCATCGATCCCTATTTCTCCGGCACCAAGGTCGCCTGGATCCTCGACCACGTCCCCGGCGCGCGGGCGCGTGCCGCGCGCGGCGAGCTGATGTTCGGCACCGTCGATTGCTATCTGCTGTGGCGCCTCACCGGCGGCAAGGTGCACGCCACCGACGCCACCAACGCCTCGCGCACGCTGCTGTTCAACATCCACACCGGCCAGTGGGACGACGAGCTGCTGGAGATCATCGGCGTGCCGCGCTCGATGCTCCCGGAGGTCAAGGATTCCTCCGCCCGTTTCGGCGAGAGCACCCCTGATCTGTTCGGCGGCACTATTGCGATATCAGGCATCGCCGGCGACCAGCAGGCCGCGACCATCGGCCAGGCCTGCTTCCGCCCGGGCATGATGAAGTCGACCTACGGCACCGGCTGCTTCGCGCTGCTCAACACCGGCACGACGCCGGTGGTCTCGAAGAACAAGCTGCTCACCACCATCGCCTATCAGCTCGGGGGAAAGCGCACCTACGCGCTCGAAGGCTCGATCTTCGTCGCAGGCTCAGCGGTGCAGTGGCTGCGCGACGGGCTGGGCATCATCAAGCACGCCGCCGAGACCGGACCTCTTGCCGACCAGTCCGACTCCATGCAGAGCGTCTATCTCGTCCCGGCCTTCGTCGGCATGGGCGCGCCCTACTGGAATCCGCGCGTGCGCGGCGCGCTGTTCGGCCTCACCCGCAACACCGGACCTGCCGAGCTCGCCCACGCCGCGCTGGAAAGCGTCTGCTACCAGACCTTCGATCTGTGGGCCGCGATGCGCGCCGACTGGCCGAGCTCGGAGGTGGCCAGCGTCGTGCTGCGCGTCGACGGCGGCATGACCGCGTCGGACTGGACCATGCAGCGCCTCGCCGATCTGCTCGACGCGCCGGTCGACCGCCCCGTGATCCAGGAGACCACCGCGCTGGGCGCCGCCTATCTCGCCGGCCTTGCGGCCGGCGTCTATCCCGAGCCGACAAAGTTCGCCGACAACTGGCGGCTCGAGCATCGCTTCAAGCCGAACATGAGCCAGGCGACGCGGGAGCGGAAGCTCGCGGGCTGGGCGCGGGCGGTGAAGGGCGTGCTGGCGAGTGACGAAGGGGAATAGCGGACGCGAACGACGCGCTCGCTGACGCCCAGATGAGCGAGGCGGAGAAGGTACGCTGCCCCAAACCCCACTGTCGTCCCGGCGAAGGCCGGGACCCATACTCCGCAGCAGATGTCACGAACGGGACTCGTCGTTCCAGCGTCGCCAAGCAATCTACCTTCGTGGTCATGGGTCCCGGCCTTCGCCGGGACGACATAGAATATATGGCTCGCGCTCGGCTCCACAGGAAACCGCCATGATCCTCCCCAACGGCTATTCCGACGTCCCCGCCGGCAAGATCGCCGCCGTCGTCACCCATCTGGAGATGACCGCGCCTCCCGCGCGCCGCGACGATCCGCTTGGCGCGTGGGCCCTGCGCAAGGTCGATGCGCCCGCGCCCGACTGGTATCGCGACCTCCATCGCCGCGTCGGCGAGGAATGGCTGTGGTTTTCGCGGGCGCGGATGAACGACACGGAGCTCGCCGCGATCATCCACGCAGCGGGTGTCGAGGTCTATGCACTGGCCGTGGACGGCCGCGATGAAGGCCTGCTCGAGCTGGATTTCCGCGAGGCCGGCCAATGCGAGCTGGTCTATTTCGGCGTCACCGCAAGCTTGATCGGAACTGGCGCCGCGCGCTTCCTGATGAACCGCGCGCTGGAGCTCGCGTGGTCGCGCGAGCTGCGCCGCGTCTGGGTGCACACCTGTACCTTCGATCACCCGTCGGCAGTTGCGTTCTATCAGCGCTCCGGCTTCCGCCCGTTCCGCCGCCAGATCGAGATCGCCGACGATCCGCGTCTCGACGGCACGGTGCCGCGGACGGCGGCGAGGCATGTGCCGATTGTCGCGTGATGCTCGCCCGTAGCCCGGATGGAGCGCAGCGCAATCCGGGACTTTCTCGCCCGCTGACAGAATCCCGGATTACGCTGCGCTCCATCCGGGCTACACGTCGTCAATAATTATACCGCACGCCGAAGCTGAACCCCTGCGCCAGCAGGTTCGTCGTGTTGAACACCGGCGCGGGCCGGTTCGGCCCGCCGCCGGCCGCCGGCGGAACCAGGTTCGGATTGACGGTGGTGTCGACCAGCCCGCCGGCGCGCTGCACGCCGGTCCAGTACATCACGTCGTAGCCGGCGATCAGCCGCCATCCCGGCGCAACCTGGTAGCCCGCCTTCAACGACAGCTCCGGCACCACCGCGAAGCGGGTCTGGTTGTAATGGCCGATATTGCTGGACAGCGCGAGGAAGCCGCCGGGGGCCGTCGTGGTGACGCCGGCCACGGTCGAAATCGTCGAGCCCGAAATGTCGGCGCTGTTGAGATTGGCGCCGAGCGCGACCTTGCCGCGCCACTCCAGCGACCACGGGCCATTGCGCCAGTCGCCGGTGAGGCCGAGATCGAGGCCGTGGAAATTGCTCGCCGCCTTGAAATTGTCGGTGGGACTGAAGGTACCAAAGGCAGGAATTGTCGCGGTGTCCGAGATCGTCAGCGTGTCGGACGACCGCAGATAGCGATAGCCAATCAGCGCGCTGACGCGCTGTCCGCTCCACGCGCCGAGATCCCAGCGATAGAGCGCGCCGGCGCCGAGCAGGCGCGAGGTTTCGCTTGCATTGACGCTGCCGGTGGCGAGCCCCGGAAATCCGGCGAATAATGCGTCGGGAAGTCCCGTCAGCGCGTTGGTGAAGGGCCGTGCCAGGATCGGATTGGCGTTGGTATCGGTCGCAAATCCGGTCGAGAGGTTCTCCAGCCCGAAGAACGACGCCTCGACGCCGCTTCTGCGCTGCGGATCGAACCAGTAGCCGGCGGTGATCCGGCCGCCAGAGCGCCAGTCGTTGTTGACGCTGGAATTGCCGAACAGCACGGTCGTCGCAGGCTGGCCGAGCACACCGGCCAGGCCCAGCGGCGTGCCGACCGGGCTCGTCGTCACCAGCGCCGGCAGCTTGTCGCCCGTCACGCTCCAGGCGAGATAATCGGCCTCGGCCCAGAACGGATTGAAGTCGGCAGGTTTTGGCGGTGCCTTCACCGGCAGATCGGCGGCAAGTGCGCCGCCGTTCAGCGAGATCGTCGCAAGCGCCGCGCCGACCGCTGCCGCCCCCAACCGCCGATTCATCTGCCGTCCCCAAGCTTCCACGGAATGAACCATGCGACACTTTGTTCGGCAAGGTGGAGTTGAGGCGGGCGGTGCGCGAATACGTCCGGCTGTTGCCGTTGGGCACCGCTCGTCCGCCACGGCGCGGCAGCCTTGTAGCCCGCATGAGCGAAGCGATATGCGGGGCCGTCTGTCCCGCATGTCGCTACGCTCATGCGGGCTACGCCTGGTTCACCGTGGCTCCCTTCACCTCTTCGCTGAAATTGGGCGGATCGTGGGAATCGATCAGCTCCCGGATGACGCGGGCGTAGGCAACCTTGTCCGCGCTGAAGGAGTAGGCGCCAAGGATACTGAGCGAGGGAGGTTTGTCGGCAGTCACGTCGTTCTGGCCCAATGCGGTGCCCATCGTGATCGACACCATGCAAATGATCAAGAGCGCGCGGAGCATGCTCAAAACACCTTCTGCTCCGCCCGCGCCAGCGAAAACCCGTGCTGCATGGCGTTGAAGCACGTCAGCCCGGTCTGCTCCGACCGGCACGTAAATCCCGCGCGCTGCCACACCTCGCCATAGGCGAGCACCGGCAGCGAGGCATCCATCACGGTGTCGCCGGCGCAGATGCGCCCCGCGGCTCCCTTCGCGCTCATCTCGAAGGCGTGGCCGTAGTCGAGCTCGCAATCCGCCGGCCGGCGCGGGCGCGTCTCCAGGTTCATGATGTCGCAGCGGAGCACGCCCTGGCCGTTATCGGCATAGAACTGGCAGACGATGTTCTTCGACGGCGTCAGGAAGCCGATCGGGCGGTCCTGCGCGCGAACATCGTTGCTGGGAAGCGCAAGCAGGATCAGCGTCAGGATGAGTCCGCGATACCCGATCATGCGATGCTCGCTAGCTGTCGAAATTCACCGCCGTGGTGTTGGCGCCGCAAACCAGCACCGCGACCCGCTCGCCGGACGATGGACGATAGCGGCCGGAGAGCAAGGCGGCAAAGGCGGCCGCGCCGCCGGGCTCGGCCACCAGGCGCAGGCTCGACCACAACGCCGCCTGCGCCTGCCGGATGGCATCATCGTCGACCAGGACGACCCGCTCGACATGGGTCCGCGCGATCGGAAACATCAATTCGCCGACGCGTCGCGGCGCGAGGCTGTCGGCGGCGATGCCGCCCGCGGGCGCATCGACCGGCGCGCCCGCCGCGAAGGCGGCGTGCAAGGTCGGCGATTGCTCCGGCTCGACTGCCACGATGCGCGTCCTGCCGGCGCTCCACGCCGCGATGCCGCCGATCAGTCCGCCGCCGCCGACCGCCACCAGCAGCGTGTCGATGCCGGGGGCGTCCTGCTCCAGCTCCAGGGCGACGCTGCCCTGGCCGAGCAAGGTCTCGACCTGGTCGTAGGCATGGACTGCAAGCGCGCCGGTCTGCGCGACATGGGCTTCGCTCGCCGCGAGCGCATCTGCGTAGCGGCTGCCCGCAATCACGAGTTTCGCGCCATAGCCCCTGATCCGCTCGGCCTTGGCCGGCGAGGTGATGTCAGGCACGAAGATCGTGGCCGGGATGCCGAGCCGCTGCGCGGCATAAGCCACCGCCGCGCCGTGATTGCCGCCGGATGCGGCGACGACACCAGCCTCCGGCACCCGCCGCAGCAGCAGGTTGGCAAAGGCGCCGCGCGCCTTGAACGATCCTGAATGCTGCAGCATCTCGAGCTTGAACGTGACCGGCGAAGCCGGCAGGCCGAAATCGGCAAGATTAGCCTCGAGCAGCGGCGTGCGCCGGATGTGGGGGCGGATCACCGCCTCGGTCGCCGCAATCTGCTCGCGCGTGATGTCTATTGTCGCTGTCATGATAGCCGCCTTGATAGCGCATCCGGGAGACGCTGTCCCGGCGTCGTTGCGTCCGGCGCAATGCTCCATTTCCAAGATCCTCCTTGCGTCGCGCCGATCTTGCCGTGGAAACTGATCGGCCCTGCCGTGTCCAACGCCAGAGATGAGCGGTTACCATGTTCCTGATCGGCCAATACGATTCCCCCTTCGTCCGCCGTGTCGCGATCGCGCTCCGGCTCTACGGGCTCGCCTTCGAGCACAGGCCGTGGTCGACCTTCGGCGATGCCGACAAGATCGCGCCCTATAATCCGCTGCGCCGCGTGCCGACGCTGGTGCTCGACGACGGCGAGGCTTTGATCGAGAGCACGATCATCCTGGATTATCTCGACGAGCTCGTGGGTGCGGAGCAGGCGATGCTGCCGCGCAGCGGCGCCGAGCGGCGGCGTCACTTGCGCATCTGCGCGCTCGCCTCAGGCCTCGGCGACAAGGCGGTCAGCCTGCTCTACGAGCGCGTGCTGCGGAAGGAGCAGCTTGCGCTGTGGGTCGAGCGCTGCGAGGCGCAGATCGGCGACGTCCTGAGGGTGCTTGAGGCTGAGCGTGCCAAGGTGACGACGCCATACTGGCTGGGCGATCGTATCGGTCACGCCGACATCGCGGTGGCCTGCGTCGTCCGCTTCACCCGCGAGGCGCATCCGCAATTGTTCGATGTGGCGCGCTATCCGGCGCTGTCGGCCCACGCCGGGCGCTGCGAGGCGCTGGCGCCGTTCAGGGAGATCGCGCAACCGCTGGCACCGCCGAAGGGGTGAGCCATCAAGCGCCGCTACACTGCTACGCAAACCCGATCTTGAGCAGGATCGTCAGAAAGATGCCGCCGACGATCGCACAGACCGCGGCGCCGATCAGCGGACCCAGCGCGCCTTCCCGGCTCGCAGGCTCCAGCACGGCTTGTCCCGGCTGGTCCGGATCGTAATAAACTTTGACATTCTGCCCGGGGTGATGCTGCGCCGCGGCCTTTTCCGCGACCTCGCGCAGCCCGGAGATCATGGTGCCGCCCCAACTGACTTCGGTGCCGATGAAGTCGCGCTTGCCGACCCTGTAGGCGTAGCGCAGGTCGACCTGATAGCGATGCCGGAGCTTGGTGGTCGTCGGCTTGTCGTCGTTATCGCTCCTCTCCTCGATGATCTCCTCGATCACATCGCAATGGGTAATCCTGCCCGCCGCGGTCGGCCAGCGCAGGCTGGCGCTCGCAAGCCGGCGCGTCCTGACATACTCGGCGACGCAGAACACGCCGCCGATGAGCACGATGATCGGCAGCGCGAACGCGAACAGCGGAACGTTATGATCGGCGTAGAGCACGCGACCCGCGAGCGAATGCGCGGTCAAGGTGGCGGCAATGAAGCCGAACACGATCGTGAACGCCACGAGGGCCGCGACGTTCTGCGCAGCGGCCGGCTCCAGCAGCGCCTCGGTCGGGTGCTTCGGATCGACATGGACGTCGACATGGGCGCCGACCGGATATCGTCCGGCCAGTTTTTCGGCGAGCACCCCCGTCGTCATGACGATGCCGCCGACAAAGACCTTGTCGCCTTCCAGCTCCTGGCCGCCGACATGATAGCGATAGCGGATGATGGGCCTGGCATCGTTCCGATCGTCCGAGGCGTGCGTCGCCGGCCGATCGACCCTGGAGACCGTGATGATGCCCTCGACCTTGTCCCAGCTCCGCGCGGCCTGCATCCGGCCCCACATGCGGACCAGATTGAACAGCATCAATCCAAACAGCAGCACCGAGATGCCGGCGGCAATCTGCGTCCACATCAATTGATGGGCATTCAGCATCTGATTTTCCCTGCTCCCCGACGGCGGACCCGCCATTGGTCGCGGCGAGCGCGCGTTGCGTTCACGGCGCCGCGGCAGCACATGCGAAGCCGTGCGAAGGGCTGAGGCCTCTTACCCTCCCCTCCAGGGGAGGATGGGCACCGCGCGTGGGCCGAAGAGGTGAGAGAGCACTCGCATCCGCCGGAGTGCAAAACTGACGCAGCAGGGGATGATGGAATATTACAGGTGTTTTGCCCGACGGAGTAACCGCCGCACCACACATGAAATTCCTCAAGCCTTTCAACCCCATCTCTACTGTGCATGGGGTTGTTTTTCAGTTTTTGTCGTCCCGGCGAAGGCCGGGACCCATAACCACAGGGAGCAGTTTGACGGAGGCTCGTCGTCCGGTACGGCGATCGATCTCCACGGAGAGACCTCGCGGTATGGGTCCTGGCTTTCGCCAGGACGACACCGAGAGCCTACCCCGCTCCCGCGCGCTTCTTCTGCCAGACGAGATGCACCGCGCAGGTGCAGCCGGGCGGATGCGAGGCGAGGTCCTTGGACGTCTCGTCATTCGCGGGCGTCGCCGCGAAGGCCTTGTCGGCCGCAGCCGCCTGCGCCGGGATGTAGTTCAGCACCGGCGCGAGCCAGCGCTCGGTTTCCGCGATCGTCATGCCCTTGCGCACGGCATAGTCCTCGACCTGGTCGCGCTCGATCTTGCCGACGCCGAAATAATAGCTCGCGGGGTTCGCGAAATAGAGCCCGGACACGCTGGAGCCCGGCCACATCGCAAAGCTCTCGGTCAGCGTCACGCCGGACGTGGCTTCCGCGTCGAGCAGCTCGAACAGCGTCGCCTTCTCGGTGTGATCGGGCTGCGCGGGATAGCCGGGCGCGGGGCGGATGCCCTGGTACTTCTCTAGGATCAGATCGTCGGGGGAGAGGGTTTCGTCCGGCGCATAGGCCCAGAACTCGCGGCGCACGCGGGCATGCATGCGCTCGGCGAAGGCCTCGGCGAGGCGGTCGGCCAGCGCCTTGCACAGGATCGAGGAATAGTCGTCATTCGCCATCTTGAAGCGGTCGGCAACCACATCCTCGCCGATGCCGGCCGTGACGACGAAGCCGCCGACATAGTCGGGCACGCCGGTGCCTTCAGGCGCGATGAAGTCGGCGAGCGCGGCGTTGAAACGGCCCTCGCGCTTCTCGAGCTGCTGGCGCAGCGTGTGCAGCGTCGCAATCGTCTTGGTCCGGCTCTCGTCGGCATAGAGCACGATGTCGTCGCCCTGCGCATTCGCCGGCCAGAAGCCGACCGTCGCGCGCGCCCGGAACCATTTCTCCTTGACGATCAGGTCGAGCATTTTTCGCGCGTCATCGTAGAGCGAGCGCGCGACCTCGCCGACCTTGGAATCGTCTAGGATGGCCGGAAAACGTCCAGCGAGCTCCCAGGTCTGGAAGAACGGCGTCCAGTCGATATAGGGCACCAACTCGGCCAGATCGTAATCACCAAAACTCTTGATGCCGAGGAAGGTCGGCTTCACCGGCCTGGTCGCCGCAAAATCGACCGGCACGCGGTTGGCGCGGGCGGCACTCAGCTTCAGCCGCTTCTTGTCGGCCTGCGCGCGGAAATGCGCATCCGAGATCTTTGCGTATTCGGCGCGCACGTCGGCAGCATAGGCCTCGCGCTTCTCAGGGCTCAGCAACGAGGAGGCGACGCCGACGGCGCGGCTGGCATCATTGACATGCACCACGGGACCTGCGCGATAGCTCGGGTCGATCTTGACGGCGGTATGCACGCGGCTCGTTGTGGCGCCGCCGATCAGCAGCGGCAGCTTGAGGCCTTCGCGCTGCAATTCGCCGGCGAAGAACGCCATCTCGTCGAGCGACGGCGTGATCAGGCCGGAGAGACCAACGATGTCGGCCTTCTCGGCTTTCACGGTCTCGACGATCTTGGCCGCCGGCACCATCACGCCGAGGTCGATGACCTCGAAATTGTTACACTGGAGCACGATGCCGACGATGTTCTTGCCGATGTCGTGGACGTCGCCCTTGACGGTGGCGAGGACGATCTTGCCGGCGGACGAGGAGCCCTCGGTGCCGATGCCGTTGGCGAGATTGCGCGCCTTTTCCTCTTCCATGAACGGCATCAGCCAGGCCACCGCCTGCTTCATCACGCGCGCGGATTTCACCACCTGCGGCAAGAACATCTTGCCGTCGCCGAAGAGATCGCCGACCACGTTCATGCCGGCCATCAGCGGCCCCTCGATCACGTCGAGCGGGCGCTTCGACGCCTTGCGGGCTTCCTCGGTGTCGGTTTCGATGAACTCGGTAATTCCGTGCACAAGCGAGTGCGACAGCCGCTTCTCCACCGGCCATTCGCGCCAGGCGAGATCGGCCTCCTTGGTCTGGGTCTTGTTGCCGCGGAATTTTTCCGCGAGTGCCAGCAGCCGTTCGGACGCGCCGGGATCGCGGTTGAGGACGACGTCCTCGCAGACCTGACGCAATTCAGGGTCGATGTCGTCATAGACGATCATCTGACCGGCATTGACGATGCCCATGTCCATGCCAGCCTTGATGGCGTGATACAGGAACACCGAGTGCATCGCCTCGCGCACCGGCTCGTTGCCGCGGAACGAGAACGACAGGTTGGACACACCACCGGAAATGTGCGCGCCCGGCAGGTTCTTGCGGATCCAGCGCGTCGCCTCGATGAAGTCGACGCCGTAATTGTTGTGCTCCTCGATGCCGGTCGCGATCGCAAAGATATTCGGATCGAAGATGATGTCTTCCGGCGGGAAGCCGACGCGGTTCACCAGGATGTCGTAGGCGCGCTTGCAGATCTCGGTCTTGCGCGCGAACGTATCGGCCTGGCCGACCTCGTCGAACGCCATCACCACGACCGCCGCGCCGTGGCGCCGCGCGATCTGCGCCTCAAAGATGAATTTCTCCTCGCCTTCCTTCATCGAGATCGAATTCACGACCGGCTTGCCCTGCACGCATTTCAGGCCGGCCTCGATCACCGAGAATTTCGAGGAATCGACCATCACCGGGACGCGGGCGATGTCGGGTTCGGCGGCGACGAGGTTGAGGAAGGTCCGCATCGCGGCTTCCGAGTCCAGCAGACCCTCGTCCATGTTGACGTCGATGATCTGCGCGCCGTTCTCGACCTGGTCGCGGGCGACCTGAAGCGCGGCGGTGTAGTCGCCGGCGGTGATCAGCTTGCGGAAGCGGGCAGAACCCGTGACGTTGGTGCGCTCGCCGACGTTCACGAAGGGGATCGCGTCCGTCAGGATGAAGGGCTCGAGACCGGAGAGCCTCAAGCGAGGCGCGATCTCCGGCACGATGCGCGGCTTGTGCGGGGCCACGGCCGCGGCGATCGCGGCGATATGGTCCGGCGTGGTGCCGCAGCAGCCGCCGACGATGTTGACGAGGCCGTCGCGCGCGAACTCGCCGATCAGGCGGGCCATGTACTCCGGTGTCTCGTCATACTGGCCGAATTCGTTGGGCAGGCCGGCATTGGGATAGGCGCAGACCAGCGTGTCGGCGACGCGGCCGATATCGGCGATGTGCGCACGCAGATCCTCGGCGCCGAGCGCGCAGTTGAAGCCGATGGTGACGGGCTTTGCGTGCCGCACCGAATGCCAGAACGCTTCCGGCATCTGTCCGGAGAGAAGACGGCCGGATTTGTCGGTGATGGTGCCGGACACCATCACGGGCACGTCGATGCCGCGCTGTTCCGTGATCTCGGCGATCGCATAAAGCGCCGCCTTGGCGTTGAGCGTGTCGAAGATGGTCTCGACCAGCAGCAGGTCGACGCCGCCGTCGATCAGGCCGTTGATCTGCTCGCCATAGGATTTGCGGAGATCGTCGAAGGTGACCGCGCGGTAGCCGGGATTGGCCACGTCGGGCGAGATCGAGGCGGTGCGGTTGGTGGGGCCGAGGGCGCCGGCGACGAAGCGCGGCTTGCCGTCCTCGGCCTCGACGCGCCGGGCCGCATTGCCGGCGAGGCGGGCGCCTTCGCGCGCCATCTCGTAGACGATGTCGGCGAGGTCATAATCGGCCTGCGCGATCGAGGTCGTGGAGAAGGTGTTGGTGGCGACGATGTCGGCGCCGGCGCGCAAATAGGCGGCGTGGATGTCCTCGATCGCCTGCGGCTGGGTCAGGATCAACAGATCGTTGTTGCCGCGCAGGTCACGGTGGAAATCCCTGAAGCGCTCGCCGCGGAAGGCGGCCTCGTCGAACTGGAGGTTCTGGATCATCGTGCCCATGGCGCCGTCGAGCACGAGGATGCGGTCGCGGGCGGCGTCGAGCAGGGCAGTTCGCTTGGGAGAGGTGGGTACGGTCATCTGATCCTAGGCCGCCTTCTGCGCGCTCTTGGCGCGAATGCCGAGCAAATGGCTGATCGCGAACACGAGATCGGCGCGGTTCATGGTGTAGAAATGGAAGGTGTCGACGCCGCGCTTCGCGAGCTTCTGCACCTGGCCGGCGGCAACGGTGGCCGCCACCAGCTTGCGGGTCTCGGCGTCGTCATCGAGGCCCTCGAATTTTTCGGCAAGCCAGTCCGGCACGCTGGTGCCGGCGCGGGTGACGAAGGCTCTCGCCTGCTTGAAATTGTGCATGGGCATGATGCCCGGCACGATCGGAATGTTGATGCCGCGGGCGCGGACGCGATCAAGATAGCGGAAGTAGAGGTCGTTGTCGAAGAACACCTGGGTGATCGCGCGGGTCGCGCCGGCATCGACTTTTGCTTGCAGCGTGTCGATATCGTCGTCGAAGTCGCGGGCTTCAGGATGCTTCTCCGGATAGGCCGAGACCGACACCTCGATATCGGCATGCCGCTTCTTGATGCCCGCGACGAGGTCGGCAGAACTCTGGTAGCCGTCGGGATGGCTGGAGTAGGGCGTGCCGATGCCGCCAACGGGATCACCGCGCAAGGCCACGATGTGGCGGACGCCGACCTCGTGATAGCGGTCGACGATCTCGTCGATCTCGCCGCGCGAGGCACCGACGCAGGTCAGATGCGCGGCCGGCAGGAGCGCGGTCTCCTTCAGGATCCGCGAGATGGTCGAATGGGTGCGCTCGCGGGTCGAGCCGCCGGCGCCATAGGTCACCGAGACGAATTTCGGCTCGAGCGGCGCGAGGCGGTTGATGGTGTCCCAGAGATTCCGCTCCATCTCTTCGGTCTTGGGCGGAAAGAACTCGAAGGAGATCGCAGGACGCTTCGAGGAGAGCTGTCCATTTTGGAGGCGCGCGTCTTGCCCGTCGGCTGTCGCAGGCGTCGTCAACTCGGTCATGGCACCACTCACTCCAGATTCTTGCCAGACTTCGGCGTTCGGCAGTCAGGTCCAGCCTGAGACGGCCTAAGATAAGCCAAAGGCGGTCGCCCCGACAGCCCATCGATTATGGGAAATTGCCCACTATTGTATAATATCGTCGAGAAATTGTGGATATTACGAATTTTGTGGGAACTGCGGATGGAGGATAATTGTTATATAAATCAGTATTTTATGCCATTTCTGTACTTCCGGTCGATTAGAAGTGCCGTTGGGCAACACGAAAGCGAGTTGAAGGCGCCTGTCTTCGTCCCAACGTCAGGCGCGGGGCCCTGCGTACCCCCTTCGCGGCAAGCTCACGCCAGCTCTGCTCCCTCGCCCCATTGCCGCGGCCGCGCGGTGCTTTAGCTTAGCCGCCATGATTCCGCTCTCAGTCCTCGACCTCTCCGTCGTCACCACAGGCACGAAACCCGCCGCGGCGCTGCGCAACAGCATCGATCTGGCGCGCCATGTCGATGGGCTCGGCTATGTCCGCTACTGGCTCGCCGAGCATCACAACCTCGCTTCCGTCGCGAGCCCGGCGCCCGACGTCATGATTGGGCAGATCGCGGCGGTGACGAAGCATATCCGCGTCGGCTCCGGCGGGGTGATGCTGCCCAACCATGCGCCGCTGGTGGTGGCCGAGCGCTTCAAGATGCTGGAAGCGTTGTTCCCCGGCCGCATCGATCTCGGCCTCGGCCGCGCGCCCGGCACCGACGGCGCCACGGCCTACGCGCTCAGAAGCCGGCTCGACCGCCGCGAGGGCGACGATTTTCTGGAGCGGCTGCATGAGCTGATCCTGTGGGAGACCCGCGAATTCCCTTCGGGGCATCCGTATAACAACGTCGTGGCCATGCCCGACGACACCAAGCTGCCGCCGATCTGGCTGCTTGGCTCCAGCGACTATTCGTCGGAATTGGCCGCGCAAGTCGGCATGGGCTTCGCCTTCGCCCATCACTTCGCGTCCCATGACGCGATCGATGCGATGGTGCACTACCGCAATCGTTTCCAGCCCTCGGCCTGGAGCGCGAGACCGCAGGCGATCCTCGCCGTCGCCGTCATCACCGCTGACACTGATGCTGAGGCCGAGAAGCTCGCCACCTCGTTCGACCTCAACCGATTGCGCCGCGACCGCGGCCAGTATCTGCCGCTGCCGAGTGTCGAGGAGGCGCTGGCCTATCCCTATACGGATTCCGAGCGCACCTCGATCCTGCGCAACCGCTCGCGCCTGTTCGTCGGCAGCCCTGCGACGGTGCAGAAAAAGCTTCAGCCGTTGATCGATGCCAGCAAGCCGGACGAGTTGATGGTGATCACCGCGGTGTACGATCACGAGGCGCGGAAGAAATCATATTCGCTGCTGGCGGATGCGTTCGGGTTGGCGAAGGTGGCGGCTTAGATCGTCGTCCCGGCCTAGTGCGCAATTGCGCACGGGGGCCGGGACCCATACCGCGGAATCTCTCGGTGAAACTCGGTATCTGCGACCTTCCGCAACAACGCGCCGCGGTGGTTATGGGCCCCGGCCTTCGCCGGGGCGACGACTAATCCTGCGTCTCGCTGAACGTCGCGCGGAACGGATGCCCGGGATACACGCCGACGATGCGGAATTCGCGCGAGAAGAATTTCAGCTCATCGATTGCGAACGCCAGCCCCTTGTCCTCGGGATGGCCGTCGACATCGGCGTAAAATTGCGTGGCGAAGAAATTGCCGTCGACCATGTAGCTCTCGAGCTTGGTCATGTTGACGCCGTTGGTGGCAAAGCCGCCGAGCGCCTTGTAGAGCGCGGCCGGCAAATTGCGCACCCGGAATACGAAGGTGGTGACCAGGGAGCCGGAGCCCTGGGCCGCCCATTTCGGCTCGCGCGCCAGCACCACGAAGCGCGTGGTGTTGTGAGCCTCGTCCTCGATGTCCTCGGCCAGAATGTCGAGGCCGTAGATGTTGGCGGCAAGACGCGAGGCGATCGCGGCGACACTCTTGTCCTTGCGCTCGGAGATGTCGCGGGCGCTGCCGGCGGTGTCGGCATGCACGATCGGCTTGATGCCGAGCTTGCGGATGATGCGCCGGCACTGGCCGAGCGCATGCACGTGGCTCTCGACGCTCTTGATGTCTTCGAGCTTGGTCCCCTTCACCGCCATCAGCTGGTGACGGACCGGCAGAAACCATTCGCCGATGATGAACAGGCCGGAGGCCGGCAGCAGATGATGGATGTCGGCGACGCGGCCCGCGACCGAGTTTTCGATCGGGATCATGCCGAGATCGGCCTCGCCCGACGAGATCGCCGACAGCGCGTCTTCAAAAGTAGCGCAGGGCATCGGCTCGGCGTCGGGATAGGCCTCGACGATGGCGATGTGGGAATTGGCTCCGGGTTCGCCCTGGAATGCGATCTTCATCTTGCTCATGTCTTGAAGTGCTCCTGGTCGGCCTTGTAACAGCGGCTCAGGATTTGGAAAGGATGCTGCGGGCGGTCTCTAGGTCGGCCGGGGTGTCGACCCCGCGGGGGACGGTGTCGACGATGGTAAAGTCGATCCGCATCCCGGCCTCCAGCGCACGCAACTGTTCGAGCTTCTCCTGCAATTCCAGCGGGGACGGCGGCAGCGACACGAACCGCTCCAGCGCGGCGCGGCGATAGGCGTAGAGGCCGATATGGTGGTAGCGCGGTCCGTCGCCGGTCGGCGCCGTGGCGCGGGTGAAATAAAGTGCGCGCATGCGCTTGCCCCCGAGCGAGGTTCCCACCGCCTTCACGACGCTTGGCGCGAGATCCTCCTCCTCGGTATGGATCTGCGAGGCTAGCGTTGAGATATCCACGGCCGGGTCCGCGAGCGGGGGCAGCACGTCGCGAATGTTGCCGGTCGTGATCGTCGGGAAATCGCCCTGGAGATTGACCACGATCTCGGCCTTGCCGTCCGGATCGAGCTTCTGCATGGCTTCGTGGATGCGATCGGACCCGGAAGGGTGCTCGGGGCGGGTCATCACCGCCTCGCCGCCATGGGCCGATACGACGGAGGCGATCTCGGCCGTATCGGTTGCGACCGCGACCCGGCCGATGCCGGCGGCCTCGGCGCGGCGCATCACATGCACGATCATCGGCAGGCCGGCGATATCGGCGAGCGGCTTGCCGGGCAGGCGGGTGGCGGCCATGCGGGCCGGGATCAGCACCAGGATGCGGGGATCGGTCATCGGTTCAAGGGCCTGGAAATGGAGCGTTTTCCGCGTCGAGAAATGGGGTGGGGATGGGCCGAAAGCCGGGTCGCTTATACGGGTTGCCAGACCCCGGGCAAACCGATATCTCAATGGCAAAACTCGGGGAAACAATAAGGAACGTTTGATTCTCCCGAGGCTCGTCCTGGCGGCCGCTCGGTCGCTGTTTCCTTCTTGCGGTGTGGGGCCTGGCCGGAAATGGACTCTTTCGAACTCAATAAGATTCTCGGTGCCGTGCTCGGCACCTGCCTCATTCTGCTGGTGACGAACTTCACCGCTCAGGCGCTGTTCTCGCCCAAGATGCCGGAAAAGCCGGGCTTCGAGATCGCCGTGAAGGAGGATGCCGGCCACGGCAAGGAAGGTGGCGCCGCCGCTGCGCCCTCCGAGCCGATCGAAAAGCTGCTCCAGACCGCCTCCATCGAGAAGGGCGCGGCCGCCGCCAAGAAGTGCGGCGCCTGCCACACCTTCGAAAAGGGCGGCCCGAACCGCGTCGGTCCGAACCTCTATGGCGTCGTCGGCGAGAAGAGGGGTGAGGGCCGTGGTGGCTTCAACTTCTCGGCGGCCATGAAGGGCAAGGGCGGCACCTGGACGTTCGACGACCTCAACAAGTTCATCGCCAATCCGAAGGGCTTCATTCCCGGCACCGCGATGGGCTTCGCCGGTATTCCCAAGGATTCCGAGCGCGCCGACGTCATTGCCTATCTGAATTCGCTGTCAGAGCATCCCCAGCCGCTGCCGACCGCGTCCAAGTAAGACGTTCGGCCTGCTCATCTACCCTAGCGGCCAGGCTGAAAAGCCTGGCCGTTTGCGTATCCGGGCCTCGCGGCGTTGTTATCGGGGCGTTTGGCCGCAGCGATCGGCCCAGCCGGGCTTCCAACATGAGGAAAAAGCAACATATTCGGTCGAAACCTCGCCTATATTGAGCACTTAAAGGGGTAACCTCCTTCAGACAGGAATGTTGATTTGGCCATTACCCGACGCGACCTCTTGCTCACCGGCACTGCTGCCGCCGCACTTCCCGCCCTCGGTTCCGCGGCGGGCTTTCCCGTCATCGGCGTGGCCACGGCGCAATCCGCGAGTGAACCGCCGTGGCGGCACGCGCTGTCGCTGTTCGGGAACGTCAAATACCCCGCCAGCTTCAAGCGGTTCGATTACGTCAATCCGGAAGCCCCCAAGGGCGGGGTCGCGCGCCAGATTGCCGTCGGCACGTTCGACAATTTCAACATCGTCGTCGCTGGTGTGAAGGGCGCGATCGCGGGGGCCGTCGCGTTCATCTATGAATCCCTGCTGACGCCCTCGCTGGACGAAGTCTCGACCGAGTATGGCGCGCTCGCGGAGGCCGTGAGCCATCCCGCCGATTTCTCCTTCGTGACCTATCGCCTGCGCGCCGAAGCCAAATGGCATGACGGCAAGCCGGTCACCGCCGATGACGTCATCTTCTCGCTCGACGCCTTCAAGAAGCACCACCCGATGTACTCGGCCTATTACAGCCACGTGGTCCGGGCCGAGAAGGTCGGCGACCGCGAGGTCAAGTTCGTGTTCGACGCGCCGGGCAATCGCGAGCTGCCGCAGATCGTGGGACAGCTCACCATCCTGCCCAAACACTGGTGGGAGGGCACCGACGCGCAAGGTCGCAAGCGCGACGTCTCCGCCACCACGCTCGAGGTGCCGCTGGGCTCGGGCCCCTACCGGATCAAGGAGTTCGTCGCCGGCCGCACCATCAGTCTCGAGCGCGTGAAGGACTATTGGGGGCGCGACTTCGCCGCCAATGTCGGCCGCAACAATTTCGACGAGCTGCGCTACGAATATTTCCGGGACGCGACCGTTGCGATCGAGGCGTTCAAGGCCGACCAGGTCGACTGGCGCACCGAGAACAGCGCCAAGAGCTGGGCGACCGCCTACGATTTCCCGGCCGTGGCCGAGAAGCGCGTGATCCTGGAGGAGTTCGCCAACCGCAGCTCGGGCGTCATGCAGGCCTTCGTGCCGAACCTGCGCCGCGCCAAGTTCAAGGATCCCCGCGTCCGCCGCGCGCTGAACTACGCGTTCGACTTCGAGGAAATGAACAAGCAGATCTTTTTTGGCCAGTACAAGCGCATCAGCAGCTATTTCGACGGCATCGACGAATTGATGGCGACCGGCCTGCCGCAGGGCAAGGAGCTGGAAATCCTCGAAACCGTGCGCGCGGATGTGCCGCCCGAGGTCTTCACGACGGCTTACACCAACCCGGTCGGCGGCAGCCCGGAAGCGGTGCGCGACAATTTGCGCGAAGCGCTGCGCCTGCTGAAGGAGGCCGGCTACGAGGTGCGCGACCGCAAGCTGATCGACGTCAAGACCGGGACCCAGCTCGCCTTCGAACTCCTGAGCGCGGATCCGAGCTTCGAGCGGATCGTGCTGTTCTACAAGCCGTCGCTCGAGCGCCTCGGTATTGCGGTCAGCGTGCGGACGGTCGATCCGACGCAATACGAGAACCGGCTTCGCGACTGGGATTTCGACATCGTCACCAACTCGTGGGGCGAGTCGCAGTCTCCGGGCAACGAACAGCGCGAGTTCTGGTCGTCCAAGACGGCCGACATCGCCGGTTCGCGCAATGTTGCCGGCATCAAGAATCCTGCGATCGACAAGCTGATCGAGCGGGTGATCTACGCCACCGACCGCGACGATCTCGTTGCCGCCACCAAGGCGCTGGACCGGGTGCTGCTCTGGAATCACTACGTCGTGCCGCAGTGGACCTACTCGAAGGTGCGCACCGCGCGCTGGGACCGCTTCGGCCGGCCGTCGGAGTTGCCCAAATACGGCCAGTCGGGCTTCCCGTTCATCTGGTGGTATGACGCGGACAAGGCGGCGCGGATCGCAAAGAAATCGTGAAGGACATTTTTCGCATGGCGCAGCCCTCACGCCGGCACGTGCTGGCCTTAGGTGTCGGTGGCGCGCTCGGCGCCGCCTGGCTCCGCGGCGTGCAGGCCTCGGAGATGGCGGCCGAGGCCCATGGCATTTCGGCGTTCGGCGATCTCAAATATCCCGCCGATTTCCATCACTTCGACTACGTGAATGTCGATGCCCCGAAGGGCGGCTCGTTCTCGCTCATTCCGTCGGTGCGCGCCTACAACCAGTCCTACCAGACCTTCAACTCGCTCAATGCCTTCATCATGAAAGGCGATGGCGCGCAGGGCATGGACATGACGTTTGCGCCGCTGATGGTGCGCGCGAACGACGAGCCGGACGCGATGTACGGGCTTGCCGCCAAGTCCGTGCAGATATCGCCGGACAGGCTGGTGTATCGCTTCACGATGCGGCCTGAGGCGAAATTTCATGACGGCACGAAGCTCACCGCCCAGGACGCGGCGTTTTCGCTGACGGCGCTGAAGGCCAAGGGACATCCGCTGATCGTCGTGCAGATGCGCGACATGGTCAGCGCGGAAGCTGTCGATGATGCGACGCTCGTTGTCACCTTTGCCAAGGGGCGGGCGCGCGACGTGCCGCTCTATGTCGCGAGCCTTCCGATCTTTTCGAAGGCCTACTACGCGTCTCGTCCGTTCGACGAAACCTCTCTGGATATCCCGCTGGGCTCCGGTCCGTACAAGGTCGGAAAGTTCGAGGTCAATCGCTACGTCGAATACGAACGCGTGAAGGACTGGTGGGCTGCCGACCTGCCGGCCTGCCGCGGCAGCTACAATTTCGACGTCGTTCGCTACGAATTCTATCGCGATCGCGATGTCGCCTTCGAGGGCTTCACCGGCAAGAACTATCTCTACCGGGAGGAGTTCACCTCCCGCATATGGGCGACCCGCTACGACTTTCCTGCGGTGAAGGACGGGCGCGTCAAGATGGAGGTGGTCCCCGACGATACACCATCGGGCGCGCAAGGCTGGTTCATCAACACGCGGCGCGACAAGTTTAGGGATCCGCGCGTGCGTGAGGCCCTGATCAATGCCTTCGACTTCGAATGGACCAACAAGACCATCATGTACGGCGCCTATGCCCGTACGGTGTCGCCGTTCCAGAACTCGGACCTCATGGCGAGCAACGGGCCTCCGTCGCCGGAAGAGCTGAAGCTGCTGGAGCCGTTTCGCGGTCAGGTGCCTGACGAAGTATTCGCCGCACCGTTTACGCCTCCGGTGTCGGACGGTTCCGGGCAGGATCGCAGCCTGTTGCGCAAGGCGCAGCAATTGTTGACCGAGGCCGGCGTGCCCATCAAGGATGGCAAGCGAGTGCTGCCGAACGGTGAGGTGTTCAGGATCGAGTTCCTGCTGGACGAGCCTTCGTTCCAGCCGCACCACGCGCCCTACATCAAGAACCTGGCCACGCTCGGCATCGAAGCGAGCGTGCGTCTCGTCGATGCCGTGCAGTACAAGGCGCGTCAGGAAGATTTCGACTTCGACATGACGATCCAGCGTTTCAGCATGTCGGCGACGCCGGGCGACGCGATGCGTTCGTTCTTCTCGTCGCAGGTCGCGGCAACCAAGGGCTCCTACAATCTCGCGGGCGTCGCCAGCCCGGCTATCGACGCCATGATCGAGAAGATCATGGCGGCCGACAACCGTGAGGATCTGACGGTCGCCTGCCGCGCCTTCGATCGGCTGTTCCGTGCCGGCCGCTATTGGGTGCCGCAATGGTACAACAAGACGCACCGGCTCGCTTATTGGGACCAGTTCGCTCATCCGCAGAAGCTGCCACGTTATGCCAACGGCGTCGGCGCTCCCGAAATCTGGTGGCATGATAGCGCCAAGGCGGCCAAGCTCGAGCAGGCGAAATAGCCATGAGCGCCTATATCGCCCGCCGCATCCTGCTGATGATCCCGACCCTGCTCGGGATCCTCTTCGTGTCCTTCGTCGTCGTGCAATTCGCACCCGGCGGTCCGGTCGAGCGCGTGATCGCGCAGCTCTCGGGCGCCGATACCGGCGGCAGCTCGCGCATCTCGGGCGGTGGCGACTTCGCGCAGCGCGCGCCGGGACAGCTTGGCGCCGGCGGCGACGCCATCAACTCGAAATATCGTGGTGCGCAGGGGCTCGACCCCGACTTCATCAAGAAGTTGGAGGTACAGTTCGGCTTCGACAAGCCGGCGCCGGAACGCTTCGCGCTGATGGTGTGGAATTTCGCGCGCTTCGATTTCGGCAAGAGCTATTTCCGCGACGTCAGCGTGATCCAGTTGATCAGGGAGAAGCTGCCGGTCTCGATCTCGCTCGGCATCTGGCTGACGCTCCTGACCTATCTGATCTCGATTCCGCTCGGCATCCGCAAGGCGGTCAAGGACGGCACGCGTTTCGACACCTGGACATCGAGCATACTCGTGCTCGGCTATGCCATACCCGGCTTCCTGTTCGCGATCCTCCTGATCATCCTGTTTGCCGGAGGCTCGTTCTTCAACTGGTTCCCGCTACGTGGGCTGACGTCGGACGGCTGGTCGCAATTTCCCTGGTACTGGAAGATCATCGATTACTTCTGGCATTTGACGCTGCCGCTGATCGCCATGGGGCTCGGCGCCTTCACCACCATGACGTTCCTGACCAAGAACTCGTTTCTGGACGAGATTCGCAAGCAATACGTGATGACCGCGCGCGCGAAGGGCTGCAGCGAAAATCGCGTGCTCTATGGCCACGTCTTCCGCAACGCGATGCTGATCGTCATCGCGGGCTTTCCAAGCACCTTCATCCACGCCTTCTTCTCGGGCTCGCTTCTGATCGAGACCATCTTCTCGCTGGATGGGCTGGGGTTGCTCAGTTTCGAGAGCGTGCTCAACCGCGACTACCCCGTGGTGTTCGGCACGCTCTTCATCTTTTCGCTCGTCGGCCTCGTGATCAACCTGATCTCCGACTTGACCTACATGTGGATCGATCCGCGGATCGATTTCGAGGCGCGGGAGGTCTGATGACGCTGACCGCCCCCACCCCGATCGAAACCACCATGAAGTCGCCGCCCGGCGAYGCCGTGCCGGTCGCGCGCAAGCCGTTCGTGCCATCGCCGCTGAACAGGCGCCGCTGGCAGAATTTCAAGGCGAACCGGCGCGGCTACTGGTCGTTCTGGATCTTCATGATCCTGTTCGTGGTGTCGCTGTTCGCCGAGCTGATCGCCAACGATCGGCCGTTCCTGATCAAGTATGACGGCCATCTCTACTGGCCGGCCTTCGTCACCTATTCCGAGACGACCTTCGGCGGCGACTTCGAAACCGCGGCCGACTATCGCGATCCCTATTTGCAGAAGCTGATCAAGGAGAAGGGCGGCAGCATCGTCTGGCCGCTGATCCGCTACTCCTACGACACCCACAATCTCGATCTGCCGACGCCGGCGCCGTCGCCGCCAACCTGGATGTTGACGGAGGCGCAGTGCAAGCCCGTGGTCGAGAAGAAGGGCCTCAAGAGCTGCCGCGACCTCGAATACAACTGGCTCGGTACCGACGATCAGGGCCGCGACGTGGTGGCGCGGCTGATCTACGGCTTCCGCATCTCGGTGCTGTTCGGCCTCTGCTTGACCATTATCTCCTCGATCATCGGCATCGCGGCGGGCGCGGTGCAGGGCTATTTCGGCGGCTGGATCGACCTGTTCTTCCAACGTTTCATCGAGATCTGGACCGCGATCCCTTCGCTCTATCTGCTGCTGATCCTGTCGTCGGTGCTCGTGCCGGGATTCTTCGTGCTTCTTGGCATCCTGCTGTTGTTTTCCTGGGTGTCGCTGGTCGGACTCGTGCGCGCGGAATTTTTGCGCGGGCGCAATTTCGAGTACATCCAGGCGGCGCGGGCGCTCGGCGTGTCGAACGCGGTGATCATGTTCAAGCATTTGCTGCCGAACGCGATGGTCGCGACGATGACGTTCCTGCCGTTCATCGTCTCCTCGTCGGTCATGACGCTCACGGCCCTCGACTTCCTCGGCTTCGGGTTGCCGCCCGGCTCGCCGTCGCTCGGCGAGTTGCTGTCGCAGGGCAAGTCCAACGTGCAGGCGCCCTGGCTCGGCTTCTCCGGTTTCTTCTCGGTCGCGATCATGCTGTCGCTTCTGATCTTCATCGGCGAAGCGGTGCGCGACGCCTTCGATCCGCGCAAAACCTTCAGGTAGCAGATGGACGCGATCAACCAGCCCCTGCTCAGCGTGCGCGACCTCTCGGTGGCCTTCCACCAGGGCGGCGCCACGACGCTTGCGGTCGACAAGGTCTCGTTCCAGATCAAGCGCGGCGAGTGCGTGGCGCTGGTCGGTGAATCCGGGTCCGGGAAGTCGGTCAGCGCGCTCTCGATCCTGAAGCTGCTGCCCTATCCGAACGCCTCGCATCCCTCGGGGAGCATCCGTTTCAAGGGGCGCGAGCTGATCGACCAGTCCGAACAGCAGATGCGCGGGATTCGCGGCAGCGACATCTCCATCATCTTCCAGGAGCCGATGACCTCGCTCAATCCGCTGCACACGATCGAGGCGCAGATCGGCGAGATCATCCAGCTGCACAATCCGACCAGCAATGCAGAGGTGCGCAAGCGGACGCTGGAATTGCTGACGCAGGTCGGTATTCCCGAGCCCGAGACGCGACTGAACAGCTACCCGCACCAGCTGTCCGGCGGCCAGCGCCAGCGCGTGATGATCGCGATGGCGCTCGCCAACGAGCCGGATCTGTTGATCGCGGACGAGCCTACCACCGCGCTCGACGTCACCGTGCAGGCGCAGATCCTGACGCTGCTCGCCGAAATCCGCGCCCGGCTCGGCATGAGCCTGCTCTTCATCACCCACGACCTCGGCATCGTGCGCCGCATCGCCGATACCGTCTGTGTCATGAAGGGCGGCGAGATCGTCGAGCAGGGGCCGGTCGAGCAGGTCTTCACCAGCCCGAAGCATCCCTATACGCGCGACCTGCTCGCCGCGGAGCCGAAGCCCGATCCGGCGCCGCCGCAGCCGGATGCGCCATTGGTGATGTCGGCCAATGATCTGAAAGTGTGGTTTCCGATCAGGCGCGGGCTGATGCGCAAGACGGTCGGCCACATCAAGGCCGTCGACGGTGTCAGCGTCGCCGTGCGCAAGGGCGAGACGCTCGGCGTCGTCGGCGAATCCGGTTCCGGCAAGACCACGCTGGGGCTGGCGCTGCTGCGGCTGATCTCGTCGAACGGGCGCATCGTGTTCCTGGGGAAGGACATCCAGGGCCTGCGCTTCAAGGAGATGCGTCCGTTCCGGCGCGACATGCAGATCGTGTTCCAGGATCCGTTCGGCTCGCTGAGCCCGCGCATGTCGGTCGCCGACATCATCGCGGAGGGCCTCTCCGTGCATCAGCCAAAACTGTCGCGCGAGGAGCGTGAGGCGCGCGTCGTCAAGGCGATCGAGGATGTCGGGCTGAAGCCGGACACCCGTTATCGCTATCCGCACGAGTTCTCGGGCGGCCAGCGCCAGCGCATCAGCATCGCGCGCGCGGTGGTGCTGGAGCCGGATTTCGTCGTGCTGGACGAGCCGACCAGCGCGCTCGACATGCTGATCCAGGCACAGATGGTCGATCTCCTGCGCGAGCTCCAGCGCAAGCGCGAGCTCACCTACATGTTTATCTCGCACGATCTGCGCGTCGTCGCCTCGCTCGCCAGCCATCTCATCGTGATGCGCGGCGGCAAGGTGGTCGAGGAAGGCCAGGCGGCCGAGCTCTTCAAGAACCCGAAGACCGACTACACGCGCGCGCTGTTCGCGGCGGCGTTCCGGCTGGAGACGGCGGGCAATGGATCGGTGGCGACGTAGGTCTGCCAGACCCTAAGCGGCAGAGCGCCGTCGCAGCAGGAACGAGATTTACGAGAATCTACCATCATTCGTGGCATGTGCGTGCCGATAAACTTGCGGGACGCCTCTATGGGAACCGGCGGATCCAAGGAGCCATGAACGGAACTCTCGCGGCGCCAGGCTGTACGGTGTTACCCATACCTGTTTTGCAATTGTTAATTCCGAACTGGGATTGCATCTATTTCCCGATTGAACGCGAGCGGAAATTACGCCTCGCAGTTTTGCTGTTGAGAGCGAGGGCGTTTTGTTGGTTGACGCGACCTTTGTGCGCGCAGCGAAGACAGATCCAGTCTCATGCTAAAGCCGCCGTTTCGTGCTGCTGGGAATGAGGAAGACGGATGCTTCGCGGCGGGTCACACGCAATGACGCGCGTCGGTGCAATTGGTAATCGCCTTTTGGCAGCGCTGCCGCCTGCGGATCTGGATCTGCTGGCGCCTGGGCTCGAGACGGTCGCGCTGCATGAGGACGCGGTGATCTCGCGGGAAGGCGACGAGGTCGATTGCGTCTTGTTCCCTCATAGCGGTGCCATCTCGCTGATGATCGACCTGGCGGACGGCCGGACCGTTGCGACCGCCGTCGTCGGTCGCGAGGGAGCGCTCGGTACCCTTTCTGTGCTCGGACCGTCAGCTTCGGCCCTTACCGGGATCGTCCGTGCGGCGGGCGTCGCCTCGCGCATCCCGGCGCCGCGATTTCTCGCCGCATATAACCGAAGCTCCGCGATCCGGCACGCGATCCAGATTCACATCAGGGCGATGCTGGTCCAGCTCCAGCGCGGCGGAGCCTGCAACGCCGTGCATCCGGTGCAAGCCCGGATGGCACGCTGGCTGCTCCAAATTTGCGATCGGACCGACGACGACGTCCTCCCGCTCACCCAGGAGGCGCTCTCGCAGATTCTAGGTGTGCGACGATCGACAGTGACGCTTCTGATGCGCAATCTGCGCGCGTCCGGGGCGATCAGGTCTGATCGCCGCGGCCACATCGAGATCGATCGAACCCGGCTCGCCGCRGCGGCGTGCGAATGTCACGACACCATGCGTCACGAAGTTGAGCGGATATTCTCGACGAAATACGGCACGATTTCGCGCAATGATCGTGCTGGGTGATGCAGCGGGTAATGCGCGCGCCCCGGAATGACAGCATGGGGCTACAGCCGCTTGACCGCAGCGACCTCGCTGCCGGCCGCCTTGATCCGCGCAAGCGCCGGTTCGATCGGCTCGATTACGGTTGCCATGTGATGCGCGTTGGCGTGGACCATGGTGTCGGCGTCGCGGACGATGGCGACGTGGCCTTTCCAGAAGATCAGATCGCCGCGCCGCAAGCTGCTTCGCTCACGCGGCTCCAGCGCGCGGCCCAGTCCCGCCTGCTGCATGTCGCTGTCGCGCGGGCACCCGACGCCCGCGGCGGTCAGCGACACTTGGACCAGGCCCGAGCAATCGATGCCAAGACTGCTCTTGCCGCCCCAGAGATAGGGCGTGCCGACGAAGCGCTCGGCGACCGCGACGAAGTCCGGCGCGCGGTGATCGAGCGGCGCGAGATGCGTCTTCGGCAGATACATGCCGTCATGCGTCACGGCGAAGCTGCCGTCCTCGCGCGCCACTGCCAGCCTGGATCCCAGCACGAGCGTGTCAGCCGGCGGCAGCTTGATCGAGGGGCCGGGGAAGGCAAAGGTGCGGAGCGCGCTGACCATGTGTGTCGGCGCGGCCGAGGGGCGCGTCAGGCCTGCGTCCGGAAGCCAGCCGACATAGCCGTCGCTGGCCAACTGGCCCCAGGCCCAGCCTTCGCCGTTGCGGTCGTAAACCGTCACGCGCTCGCCGCGTAGCGCCTCGGTCATCAGCATCGCGCTCGAGGACGGCTGCTCCCGCACCGGCGCGATCGGCTCGACCAATTCGAATTCCTCGCCGGTGACGAAGCGATCCGCCTGCACCTTGCCTTCGAGATATTTCGCGGCGAGGTCGCCCCGCGCCGGCGTCAGCCTTGGATCGTGTCCTGGATCATGCATAGCGCTCGCTCAGCAATGTGTAGAGGGCGCGTGCGGCCTGGCACTCGCCGCCTTCGGGCCGCGCGGGTTTTGCCGATGGCGTCCAGCCGTAGATGTCGACATGCAGCCAGCTCCTGGCCTGCTCGACGAAGCGTTGCAGGAACAGCGCGCAGGTGATCGAGCCCGCAAACCCGCCGGAGGGCGCATTGGTGATGGTGGCCGTCTTGGAGTCCAGCCACGCATCGTAAGCCGGCCACAGCGGCATGCGCCACAACGGATCGTTCTCCTTCATCGCGCAGCGCGCGACGTCGGCGGCAAGCGTCTCATCATTGGTGTAAAAGGGCGGTAAATCCGGCCCCAGCGCAACGCGGGCGGCGCCGGTCAGCGTGCCCAGATCGATCAGCAGGTCCGGCTTCTCCTCGTCGGCCAGCGCCAGCGCGTCCGCAAGCACCAGCCGCCCCTCCGCGTCGGTGTTGCCGATCTCGACGGTGACGCCTTTGCGCGAGGTAAAGATGTCGAGCGGGCGGAAGGCGTTGCCGGAGACGGCATTCTCCACCGCCGGGATCAGCACGCGCAGCCGGACCTTCAGCTTCGCATCCATCACCATGCGCGCCAGCGCCAGCACATTGGCGGCGCCACCCATGTCCTTCTTCATGATCAGCATGCCGCTCGAGGGCTTCAGATCGAGCCCGCCGGTGTCGAAGCAGACGCCCTTGCCGACCAGCGTCACCTTGGGATGCGAGGGATCGCCCCAACCGATGTCGATCAGGCGCGGGGCGCGGTCCGAGGCCATGCCGACCGCATGGATCAGCGGGAAATTCTGCGCCTTCAGGTCTTCGCCGACGATGCAGGCAAAGCTTGCCCCGAATTCGGCGGCGAGTCCTTGCGCGGCTGTGGCCAGCTCTTCCGGACCCATGTCGTTCGCCGGCGTGTTGATGAGGTCGCGTGCGAGCATCGCGGCATCCGCCATGCGGCTGACCTCGGCTGCGTCGATGCCGTCCGGCGGCACCAGCCGGACCTCGGGGCGGTCCGCCTTGCGATAGCGGGCGAAGCGGTAGCTGCCGAGCGCGAAGGCGAGCGCCGCCAGTCGCGCGTCGTGCGGTGCATTGGCAAAGCGATAGGTGCCCGGCGGCAACAGGCCCGGCAGGACGCCCGGCCGGAACAGGTCGCGCGATCTGGCGCCGTCATCCTCGATCCCGAACAAGATCTGCGCGATCGCACCGTCGGGCGCGGGCAGCGCCAGGTAGCCGCCCGGCTTGGCGGCAAAGGCGCTGGCGGTGGCGAACTGGCGCTGCGCCGGCGGCAGCGTTTCGCGCACGGCGTCCCAGCTCGATTTGGTGACGAAGGTGATCGGGATGGCGGTGGAGGACGTCTCGAAGACGGAAGGCATTGGCGGGTCCGGATCGTCAGATCAAGCAGGTCATGCGAACGGACGAGACTTCGCAGAGTTTCGCCGCGGCTGCAATCGGCTTTGCTGTCACCGTTCAGCGACCCGCTACTCGCCGCAAGGGGCCCATGCTAGGTTCCGGCAACGGCCGCCGGATCGACTGGGAAAACTGTGCAGGAGATGACCGGCGGGCGAAGACGAAGCCTGCCGGGAGGAAACTGCAATGGAATTTGTGTGGAGCGTGGTCACATTCATCGGCCAGGCCGTCGAGGCGATTTTTGGTTATGTCGAGCATCATCACTGGATCTTCGCATTCCTTGCCGGCGGTTACGTCTTCTATCTCCACGACCGCTCCGTCCACGCGCGGTTCGATGCGCTGGACAAGCGCGTCGATGAAATCCGCAAGCGCCTCGCCATCGAATATTGACCGGCCCGGCGAAACCATCTTCGGACGCTCCCGTATCTCAGTTGAGAACTGCCGTTCACGAGAGCGCAGCCGCAGGGCTTTACTAGCGCTGCGGTTGTGGCATTATCGACCGATATTTTAGATTGTGCCGTGCGGTTCTGCAGGTCTCGAGCGCAAGAAGACGGCGGCATATGCCGTCGATAGCTGGGTTGAACCGGCCCGAACCCGTTCGTCGAAGGCATTTCTCTTATCTCTTATCGTTTCGGCGGCGCAGCATTTGCGATGAGCGGCGCAAAATGGATAGATCATTCGTCATTGCGCATATTTCCGACCTGCACCTGGACGGGTCAGGCCGGCTGCTTGCGACGATCGAGGCACTCGGTGCCGCAATCCGCGAGAAGATGGCTGACTTCGCGGACATTCCCGACCGCATTCTGCTGATCACGGGCGACCTCGTGAACGATCCGACGCCGCGCGCGCTCGACGAAGCGCTCGCGGTCATCGCCTCGTTCCGGCAGACCGGCCTGTTCACCGATATCCAGGCGATCGCCGGCAACCACGATGTCAAGCGGCCGAGCCAGCGCGTCGGCCGCCACGATGCCTACGATTATCTGCATCTGCCGCGAACCTCGAAGAGCGTCTACTATCGCCAGGCCGGCCTCGATCTGGTGCTGCTGGATTCCAACAGCGCGAGCCTCACGGCGCTCGCGGGCGGCACTATCGATCAGAGCGCCTACAATGCCATGGTCGCAGATTCCGCCCGGCTCAGCGTCGAGCTCGCGGGCAGCCTTGGCTCGTCCGGACGCGCCGACTACGCCGAGCCGGTGGAAAATCTGGTGCGCGTGCTGGCGATGCACCATCATCCGCTGCCGCAGGCAACCGGCGAAGGGAAGCGGTTTCTCGGCGTCCCGGACGAGCCGCTGATGTATCTCGCTGCGCCCGCGACCTTTCTCGAGGCGGCCACTTCGCTCAACGTCAATCTGGTTCTGCACGGGCACCGGCACGTCGAGGGATTGACCCGCTATTCGATCCCCGATCCGCGTGCGACCTCGAGCGAGGGCGGTGAGGTGTTCTGGCGCACGATCTACGTGCTCTGCTGTCCGTCCTCGACCGGGCAGGCCGGCGACGACGCCGGCTTCAACATCATCCATTTCGGCCCGATGTCTGACGCCGGCCGTTCCGAGTACCGGTTCGCGATCGCCCGGTATTCGCGGCCGCGCAACACCGGTGCGTTCGGGCCGCTCGACTCGAACCTGCCGGGCGGTGTCATCAGGCTTCCGGCAGGGCGGGATTTTTCCCGCGATCCCGCCTTGCAGTCGGCGATCGAGATCGGCTCATGTGCGACGCTCAAGCGCGATCAGGTCGCGGCGCTGGCGCGCCTGCTGTTGACGCGCCGGGCCTTCTACGCTGACGGCAAGCAAGACTGGGCGAACACGCTCTACGCCTGTCTCGTCAGCTCGCAGGCGTGGGCGGATATCGACGGCAAGCTCGCGAAGTCGGAGCGCACGCATGACGTCGCGGCGGTGGCCGCGGTAAGGCTGTTGCTGAACCGATTGACCGAGCAATCCGCCGATGTGCTCGGCCTCGATCGCGCCGCGCTCGGCGAGCTGCGGGCGAAGCGTCTGATCAATCGTGAGGACCTCTTGCGAGAATTGCCGAGGACGCCGYGCGCGGGCATCGATGTTCAGGGGCAGACGCAACAGAAGCTGCAATTGCTGCGGGACCTGAATGAGCGGGTGAAGGCGCTTGGCCTCGATCTCGGCCTCGGCGGGGAGGTGCCGCCGCAGACGCCACCGTGAGGGGCAGGCAGGCTGACATTAACCGGCCGTTAGGGTTAACAGTCTATTGCTGGCGCATTCGGCTCGATCAATCGGCTCGAGAGTCAAAGCGTCATGCGTCAACGGTTCAGTCTTGCCCGGCTTCTTGCCTCCACCTCGCTGGTCGCGATGGTGGCCATGGGCCTTGGCGGCTGCGCGGCGATGTCAAAGCTCTCTGACGTCACCGGCTCGGTCGGGCCGCGCGCGGACGCCGCCACCCCCGCCGATCCCGCGCGCGCCATCGAAGCCTATGGCGAGCGCTATCGCGCCAATCCCAAGGACGCCGACGCCGCGCTTGCCTATGGCCAGGCGTTGCGCGCAAACGGTCAGCGCGCCCAGGCCGCCGCGGTGCTCGAGCAGGCGACCATCGCCAACCCAGGCAACAAGGCGTTGCTCGCCCAATACGGCCGTGCGCTCGCCGACAATGGCAATTTCCAGCAGGCCTTCGACGTGCTTGCGAAAGCGCATTCGCCCGACAATCCGGACTGGCGCCTGCTCTCGGTGCAGGGCACCGCGCTCGACCAGATGGGCCGTCACGGCGAGGCGCGCTCCTATTATGCGAGCGCGCTGAAGATCGCGCCGGGCGATCCCGGCGTGCTTTCCAATCTCGGCCTGTCCTACATGCTGTCGAAGGACCTGCCGAAGGCCGAAGAGGCGCTGCGGCAGGCCTATGCCTCGCCGCGTGCGAGCGCCCGGGTGCGGCAGAATCTCGGCCTCGTCGTCGGCCTTCAGGGGCGCTTTGCGGAAGCCGAGACCATCGTGAAGGCGGACCTGCCGCCGGATCAGGCGGCGGCCAATGTCGCCTATCTCAAGGACATGCTGAACCGCAACGACGCTCCGCGCGGCGCACCGAAGCGGACGCCGGTCGCCTCGCTCAGCCAGCCCGACTGATCAGACCGGATTCTTCCAGGCTTGGAGCCGCGCGGCGGACCGAGTGCGGTCCGTGGCTTGCTTCACTGCATCTCGCTGATCTTGATGCCGGTCGGTCCGAGAATGACGACGAACAGCACCGGCAGGAAGAACAGAATCATCGGCACGGTCAGCTTCGGCGGCAGCGCGGCGGCCTTCTTCTCGGCCTCGTTCATGCGCATGTCGCGGTTTTCCTGCGCCATGACGCGCAAGGAATGGCCGAGCGGCGTGCCGTAGCGTTCCGCCTGCTGAAGCGCAAGACAAACCGATTTGACGCCCTCGAGCCCGGTGCGGCGGGCCAGATTCTCATAGGCAACCTTGCGATCCTGCAAATAGGACAGCTCGGCCGTGGTCAGCGTGAACTCTTCCGACAGCGCGATCGACTGGCCCACGATCTCGGTGGCCACTTTCCGGAACGCCATCTCGACCGACATGCCGGATTCGATGCAGATCAGGAGCAGGTCGAGCGCGTCGGGGAAAGCGCGCTTGATCGAGAGCTGGCGCTTGGAGATCGCGTTCTTGAGGAACAACATCGGCGCCTGGAGGCCGAGATAGGCGGCGCCGACGCAGATGCCGATCTTGATCGGCATCGATTTCTCCATGTGCGCGATCGCGAACACGTACACGACCGAGCCGACGAACAGCACGAGCGGGGCCACCATGCGGGCAAACAGGAAGGTGATGTAGGGCGCCTGTCCGCGATAGCCCGCCATGATGAGCTTGTCGCGCGCAGCTTCCTGCGCGAGCCATTTTGTGAGGTTGAAGTCCTCGACGACCCGGGAGACCAGCTGCTTCGGCGTCTGGCGCAGCGTGACCTTTTCGTTCTTGTTGAGGCGCTCGCGCTCGCGTTGCCGGATGCGTTCGCGCTCGCTTGCCACCGCCTTCATGCGCTTGGAGAGGCCTTCGCCGGCAAACAGCGGCATCACCAGCGTATACACGGTGGCGCTGGCGGCGATGGCCGCCAGCATCATGGTCATGAAGCGGACGTCATGCAGTTTCGCAACGAGAAATTCGACCATACGGCACCGTCAGAAATCGAAGTTGATCATCTTCTTCATCACCATGATGCCGACCGACATCCAGACGACGCAGCCGACCAGCATGAGCTGACCGGTAGGATGGGTCCACAAAAGCGAGATGTAGTGCGGGGTCGTGAGATAGACCAGGAACATCACGATCGGCGGCAGCGAGCCGATGATGGCGGCCGAGGCCTTGGCTTCCATCGACATCGCCTGGATCTTTTCCCTCATCTTCTTGCGATCGCGCAGCACCTTTGAGAGGTTGCCGAGCGCTTCGGAGAGGTTGCCGCCGGACTTCTGCTGGATCGAGATGACGATGCCGAAGAAGTTGGCTTCCGGCAGCGGCATGCGGTCGTAGAGGCGCGAGCAGGCCTCGCCGAGCGGCATGCCGATCGCCTGCGTCTCGATGATGGCCAGGAACTCGCTGCGCAGCGGCTCCGGCGCGTCGGCGGCGACGACCTTGATCGATTCGAACAGCGGCAGGCCCGCCTTGATGCCGCGGACGATCACGTCGACCGCGTCGGGCAGCGCGGTCAGGAACTTGGTTTCGCGTCGCTTCTTCAGGAAGCTCAGCGCCCACCGCGGCAGGCCGAAGCCGCCGGCAAAGGCGAGGCCGGCGGCGCCGAGCATGCCGCCCCCGACGAACAGGGCGACCGCGAACAGCACGCCCGCCACGACGGCGGACACGATCCAGAATTTCTGCGGCGCCCAGTCGAGCCCTGCCTGCGACAGGCGCACGTTGAGCGGAACGCTCTTCTCCTGCTGGCGTCGCGCCTCGAGATCCTTGAGCGACGTCTCGACCTGCTCGCGGCGCGTTCGCTGGCTCTTCTCGGTCTGCTTGGCCGCGGGCGCATCGGCGCGCGAGATCGAGGCGCGACGGCTTTCCGCCTTTCGCTCGCCGGACAGGAGCGGATAAAGGAAGACCCAGGCGATGCCGCCGACGGCGGCGGTGGCGAGGAAGGCGAGGGCGAGGACCTGAATGTTCATGACTGTGCTGTCCTGCTCACGTCTTCGGCGCCACTTCCGCGGCGTCGAGCGCGGCGGCAAGGCGCTTCTCGTCGCCGTAATAGCGGGCGCGCTCCCAGAACTTCGGGCGGCCGATGCCGGTCGAGCGGTGCCGGCCGATGATCTTGCCGTTGGCGTCCTCGCCGACCATGTCGTAGAGGAAGATGTCCTGGGTGATGATGGTGTCGCCTTCCATGCCCATCACCTCGGTGATGTGGGTGATGCGGCGCGAGCCGTCGCGCAGACGCGCGGCCTGGACGATGACGTCGATCGAAGCGCAGATCATCTCGCGAATTGTTCGCGACGGAAGGGAAAAGCCGCCCATGGTGATCATGGATTCGCAGCGCGACAGGGCCTCGCGCGGATTGTTGGCGTGCAGCGTGCCCATCGAGCCGTCATGGCCGGTGTTCATGGCCTGGAGCAGGTCGAACGCCTCGGGTCCGCGGACTTCGCCGACGATGATGCGTTCGGGGCGCATACGCAGGCAGTTGCGCACCAGCTCGCGCATGGTGACCTGGCCTTCGCCCTCGATGTTGGGCGGGCGGGTCTCGAGTCGCACCACGTGCGGCTGCTGCAGTTGCAGCTCGGCGGCGTCCTCGCAGGTGATGACGCGCTCGTCGTGCTCGATATAGTTGGTCAGGCAGTTGAGCAGCGTGGTCTTGCCCGAGCCGGTGCCGCCGGAGATCAGCACGTTGCAGCGGACGCGGCCGATGATCTGGAGGATTTCCGCGCCCTCCGGCGAGATCGCGCCGAACTTGACCAGCTGATCCAGCGTCAGCTTGTCCTTCTTGAATTTGCGGATGGTGAGCGTCGGCCCGTCGATCGACAGCGGCGGCACGATGGCGTTGACGCGGGAGCCGTCGGCGAGGCGCGCGTCGCAGATCGGCGAGGATTCGTCGACGCGCCGGCCGACCTGGCTGACGATGCGCTGGCAGATGTTGAGGAGCTGCTGGTTGTCGCGGAAGCGGATGCCCGTGCGCTGGATCTTGCCGGCGACCTCGATGTAGACGGTGTTGGCGCCGTTGACCATGATGTCGGCGATATCGTCGCGCGACAGCAGCGGCTCGAGCGGGCCGTAACCGAGAACGTCGTTGCAGATGTCGTCGAGCAGCTCTTCCTGCTCGGCGATCGACATCACGATGTTCTTGATCGCGATGATCTCGTTGACGATGTCGCGGATTTCCTCGCGCGCCGACTCGGAGTCCAACTTGGCGAGCTGGGCGAGGTCGATTGCCTCGATCAGCGCACCGAAGATGGTCGCCTTGACCTCGTAGTAATTGTCCGAGCGCCGGCTCTCCATGGCCGGGGCCGGCGCGGGCCTAGTGGGGGCGAGCGGCGGCGAGGCGACGGTCGGCGGGGGCGGCGCGCGCGACACCGCGGGCGCCGGAGCCGGGGCAGGCTCTGGCGACGCTGCGCCGGGCTTCGGGGCCCGAGGGTCGGTGTCTGTTCCGCTACGCTTACCGAACACTTAACAACTCCATGCGGCGGCTTATTTTCCCCGCAACTTCTCAATCAGGGGTGAAAGGAAGGACGACTTTTGCTTCTTGGTCTCGCTGCGGCCGGTGAGGCGCTGGGCGATCTGAAGGAACATCTCGATCGATTTGTGGTTGGCCGAGATCTCCGCGATCATCTGACCGTTGTTGGCCGCCGAACCGAAGATCTGCGGCTCGAACGGGATCGAGACGACCGGCTGGCTCTCGATCGCCTTGGCGAATTCGGTCGCGGCGATCTCCGGCCGCTTCGGGACACCGACCTGGTTCAGGCAGTAGAGCGGCGGCCGGTCGTTGGGGCGCGAAGCCTTCAGGAGATCGAACAGGTTCTTGGTGTTGCGCAGATTGGCGAGATCGGGCGCCGCCACGATCAGGATGTCGTCGGCCCCGATCAAGGCGCGCTTGGTCCAGCCCGACCATTGGTGGGGAATGTCGAGCACGATGCAAGGCATGGTCGAGCGCAGCGTGTCGAACACGGAATCGAAGGCGTCGCTGCCGAAATCATAGACCCGGTCGAGCGTCGCCGGTGCCGCCAGCAGGCTCAAATGGTCGGTGCACTTCGACAGCAGGCGGTCGATGAAGGCGGTATCGACGCGGTCGGGCGAGAACACCGCGTCGGCGATGCCCTGCGGCGGATCCTGATTGTAGTCGAGCCCGGCTGTGCCGAAGGCAAGATCGAGATCGGCGACCACCGCGTCCATCGCGAGGTCGCGCGCGATCGCCCAGGCGACGTTGTGGGACACGGTGGAAGAACCGACGCCGCCCTTGGCGCCGACCACGGCGATGATGCGGCCGACCGCCTTGGCTTCCGGCGCCGAGAACAGGTTGCAGATCGAGCGCACGACGTCGATCGCGCCGACCGGTGAGAGCACGTAGTCGCTGACGCCGCGACGCACCAGCTCGCGGTAGAGCATGACGTCGTTGATGCGGCCGATCACGACCACGCGGGTGCCGGCGTCGCAGACGGTGGCGAGGTGGTCCAGGCCGGTCAGGAGGTCGTTGCGTCCGTCGCTTTCGAGCACGATCACGTTCGGCGTGGGCGCCGAGCGATAGGCTTCGATCGCAGCCGCCATGCCGCCCATCTGGATCTTCAGATGGGCCTTGCCGAGACGGCGATCCTCGCCGGCCGACTGCACGGCGGCGGCGGTCTCCACGGTTTCGCAGAAGGCCTGGACCGAGACGCGCGGCGCGGGCGCGATATGCTCCTCGGCCGGCGGAGGCGAGGTTTCCGGCTGCTCTTCCGGAGTCTGGCGAGCGTAGCTGATCATTTGCCGGTATCGCTGAGTTTGGCCTTGTCGGCTTCGGGATAGGGCACCGCCGTCGGAATCCCCTTGCGATACTTCTCGAAGGCGGCGGTGCGCCGTATCGTGTAGGAAGGTGTCTCAGGCCGCGGCTGCTCGAGGTCCGACGGATTGTCGACCATCGCCGCGAGGTTGCGCTGATAGGCGCAACCGTAATTGTAGTATTCCTTGTTCTCGAACCAGCTCTTGTTCTTCATCGAGGGGCCGATGTCCTCCGGCCACAGACCGCAGGGGCCCGCGACCGCGGCGATCCTGGAATAGGTCAGACGGATCGGCGGCAGGAAGCGCTTGTCTTCGGGCTGATAAGGGCGAGCCATGATGCCGCGCGGCGGAACGCCGGCCGCTACCAGCATCGCCTGGATCTCACGCATCGTATCCGCCACCGGACGCGCGTTGGGCGTGCCGGACGGTACGTCGATATGGATGGCGCCGGTGCCTTCGTGCAGCCAGGCCGACGCCACGCCCATCACGTCGGCGCGCTGGGCGGCGGTCAACCCGCCGCGGGCGTGGCCGACGAAGACGACGATCGAGCGGTTCTGCTCCTCGATCGCGATCGGGTGACGCTGCTTGTAGTCGTCGGGAATCGAGCCGGTGACCACTTCGTCATGCTGGCAGCCGCCGAGCGCAAGCGCGATACCGACGAGCGCGCCACCGAAGCCGATGGCGCGTTTGCGAATCTGGGGTGGTCTTGTGGTCATAGCGAAGTCCCCGTTCCGCCTCAGTCGGTGATGAAGCCGTAGGTGCCGCGGTAGTTGCGTGCCGGCTCGGTTCTGCCGGGCACGCCATAGATGCGGTTGATGTTGCCGATCAGCTCGGCCTGCGGATCCGAGGACGCCGCGAAGCCGTCATCCGGACGCGACAGGTCCTTCTGCGCCACCGCGCGCACGATATAGGGCGTCACGATCACGACCAGCTCGGTCGTGTTGTTGACGAAATCGCGGCTGCGGAACAGCGCGCCGAGGACCGGGAGCTGCGTCAGGCCCGGCAACCCGCTGACCGCCTGCTTGGTCTGCTGCTGGATCAGGCCCGCCATCGCCATCGCGCCGCCGGATGGAATTTCCAGCGAGGTCTCCGCGCGGCGGGTCTTGATCGAGGGCACGGTCAGCGAGTTCACCGAGCTCGATGTCACGGCCTGCGACAGCGTGATCGCATTTTCGTTGGACAATTCCGATACTTCCGTCATCACCCGCAGGCTGATCTTGCCTTCGCTCAGCACCACGGGCGTGAAGTTGAGCGAGATGCCGAACTTCTTGAAGCTGATCTGGGTGGTACAGACATGAGTCGTGGGATCGCACGCATAGCCCGCCGGTACCGGGAATTCGCCGCCGGCGATGAAAGTCGCCGACTCGCCCGAGATCGCGGTCAGGTTCGGCTCGGCCAGCGTCCGGATCACGCCGGCGGTCTCCATCGCCCGCAGCGTCGCCTGCACCGACGGCGCCGCGCCGAACTTCGTGGTCAGGCTGTTGCCGTCCACCAGATTCTTGCCAAGAGCGGTGAACGGGTTGGAATTGGTGAAGCTCACCACCGACGTGCCGTAGCTGAAGTTGGCGGAGAGGTCGATGCCGAGCTGCTTGACGATACTGCGCGCGACTTCGGCGACCGTCACCTTCAGCATGACCTGGTCGCGGCCGCGGACCACGATGGAGTTCAGCACCTTGTCGGCGCCGCCGGCGAGCCGCGCGGCGAGATCGTTGGCCTGCTGCGCTTCCAGCGGGTTCGCCGCCGAGCCGGTCAGGACGACGCCGTCGCCGAGGCCGTCGATCTGGATGTCGGAATTGGGCAGGACCTGCTTCAGCGCCGCCCGCACGCCGTTGAGATCGCGCTTGACCGCGATGTCATAGGCCGCGATCTGCTGGCCGGCGGAATCGAAGAACACGATGTTGGTCTGGCCGACCGAGGCGCCGATGATGTAGGCGCGCTGTGACGAGCGGACCACCGCATTGGCGATCTTGGGGTCCGCGACCAGCACGTCCTTGATGTCGCGCGGCAGGTCGATCACGATCGACTTGCCGATGCCGAGCGAGAGGAAGCGCGCGTTCATCTGGCCGTCGGCCGCGGCCGGCGCCACGGGGCGGTAGTCGGCGGCGATGACCGGAGCCAGCGCCGGATTGAGAGCTAGCGCGAGTGCGGCCGAAAACGACAGGGCGCGGACCATGGAGGTCCGCATCGTCGGCAAATTGGCCCCGCATTTCATATCGACTGTCCTCATCGTACCTTCGCCGTCTGGCTTGGGATGCCGTAGCGAATGACCGAGATGCCGTCTCCGCGCGGCTTTTGCGACTCGTCCAGCGTGTTGTCGCTCATCTTGACGTCGGCAATGCTGCGCAGCGCCAGTGACAGCGTGCCGCTCTGGCGGGCGGCGGAAAGGGTCGCGGTCTGCGCGGGATTGAGTTCGAGGGTGACGGTCTTGCCGACCACCGCGTTCTGACCGTCCTTCTCCCTCGGCGCCTGGTCGATGGCCAGCACGCGGATATTGACCAGGATGATCTCGGACGTGACGATGTCCGGGGCGCCGGCGCTCTGGTCCGGGTTCTTGAGACGGCGGGTCAGAAGCACGTCGACACGGTCGTTGGGCAGGATGAAGCCGCCGGCGCCGGTCTCGGGAGAGATTTCGGTGGAGACGGCGCGCATGCCGCTCGGCAGGATCGCGGCCATGAAGCCGGAGCCCTCCGCCTTGACCAGCTTCTGGTCGCGGATCGGCTCGCCCTGGATGAAGGGGGCGCGCGCGATCGAGCCGGTGACCTGGGTCACGCCCTCGGGACGCTCGTTGCGGCGGATGAAGGTGGCGCTGGCGGTCGCGGACGGCCAGGTCTGCCACTGCACGTCGTCCGGCTTCACGGTCTGGCCGAGGCCGATGTCGTTCTTGGCCACCAGCACGTCGACGGTTGGAAGCTGCGCGACAGGAGCCGCCGGAGGCGGCGCAGAATTGTCCGAGCCGCTCGCCAGATACGCGGCGACGCCGCCGGCGCAGATGGCGACCGTCAGGACGACAATGCGGGCCCTATTCATACGCTCACTTTCCAACTAAACGCCGCGACGGTTCCGCCGCCGTAATCGGCAGTTGACCAGCTATTCGTCAAAGCATGGTTAATGAGGCGTATCTAAATCAGCTTAACGCCGGGTTATCCCGCAGCGTTCAGCGCAGTGCGAGGTGAGCGAGGTCGATCGCTTTCACCCATTCGGTCTCCGGGTAGACCATCAGCGCGCTCAGCGCGAGCGCGATGCCGTAGGGGATGCCGCTCTCCTTGGCGTGCAGCCGCGCGAGCCAGGCCTGGCCCGCGAGCCCGTAGGGCAGCGGCCATTGCCGGAACTGGAGCAGGAACAGCGTCAGCGCACCGCCGAACAGCGAGGCGTAGAGCAGGAAGTTCATCAACTGTGCGAAGCCGAACCAGAGCCCGACGGAGGCCGCGACCTTCGCATCGCCGCCGCCGACCCAGCCCATCGCAAAGCAGGCGAAGGCCACGACCAGGACGAGCGCGCCGGCGCCGACATGGCTCAGCATGTCGTAAGGTGCCATGCCACCGGCAATGGCGAGCGCGAAGAAGCCCGCGACCAACACCAGYGAGACGCGGTTCGAGATCGTCATCGTGAAGAGATCGCTCGCGGCGGCAAACGCCATCAGGGCCGGGAAGAGCAGAAGGCGCGCGAGGTCGAGGATCATGGGCTGCGTCTTGAGGCCTGGGTGTGTCGCCGGATCGGGGCGTCGCCGCATGCTAGCCGGCAGTGCTAAACAAACCGACAACGGCAATGGCGACCCTGGGGTCGGAAGCCGCCGAGGGCGCTCTCACCAGAGGCTGGCAATGCGCGCGGCGAGCGCGACCATCGCAAGCAGCAGCGCAAGGCAGACCCAATAGGTCGGCGCCTCGGTCCGCGCCGCTTCCGCCTGGCCCGCCGCAAACGCGGCATCGGTTCTGAATTTACGCAACGCCACTGGAACTCGCCGTGTCCGAAAAAAACAAAGGCCCCGGAGATCCGGGGCGTTTGCCGTCGTGCGTCGGTCGCTTACTTCAGCGACGAGCTGATCGAACCGAACTTGGCGTTCAGCGTGGTGCCGAGATTGTTGACGACGGTGATGATGGCCAGCGCGATGCCGGCGGCGATCAGACCGTATTCGATGGCGGTGGCGCCGGATTCATCCTTCGCAAAACGCGCGATCAGGTTCTTCATGAACTAAACTCCATCTGGGGTGGGGTCGCCTCATCGGCGCTGCATTGACGCCATGACCATGAAAGCCGAGCTCTTTCGGTAGAGTTAATTCAGACGGTTAAAGCCGGCGCCTGCGCGATGCTTTTGGCCAGAGTGAATTTCACCTTAAGAGCGCCATTGAAAATTCACGCCTGGTCGAACTGCGCTGCATGCGCGCCGCCAACTTCATCCTCCCTTAAATTTCGCGGAGTAGGCCTAGAGCGGACCAGGACTTCGGAAGAGAGGCGACTATGTCGAGCCTACCCATGCAAGTCGCCCTGATGCTCGGCGAGACCATCGCGAAGGTAATCCCGATCACCTTCGCACTCGCGGTAGTCTTCACCGTTCTCGAACATTTCTGGGCCTGCAATCCCGGCGCGCCGTGGTGGCGCAAGCGGGAGATCGTGACCGACATCTGCTACTGGTTCTTCGTCCCCGTATTCGCCCGTACCATGCGGATCGGGCTCTTGATCGTCGGCGCGGGCGTGGTCTTCAACATCCACGATGCCGACGAGCTCATCGCCTTCTACGACAATGGCCACGGCCCGCTGTCGCAGTTGCCGCTCTGGGTGCAGGGTGCGCTGTTCCTGGTGCTGTCCGATTTCATGCTGTACTGGCTGCACCGGCTGTTTCACGGCGGCGGGTTCTGGAAGTACCACGCGATCCATCATTCCTCGGAGGAGCTGGGCTGGATTTCCGCGGCCCGCTTCCATCCCGTCAATCTCATGCTCGGCACCATCGGCGTCGACGTCGTGCTGCTGATGGCCGGCATTTCGCCGAACGTCATGATCTGGGTCGGCCCGTTCACCACCTTCCATTCGGCCTTCGTGCACGCCAACCTGAACTGGACCTTCGGCCCGTTCAAATATCTGCTGGCGACGCCGGTGTTCCACCGCTGGCACCACACCTCGCTCGAGGAGGGCGGCGATACCAATTTCGCCGGAACGTTCCCGATCTGGGACGTGCTGTTCGGCACCTTCCGCATGCCGGCGGGTGAACTCCCGCAGGATTACGGCAAGGACGAAGCGACCATGCCGAAGGAGATCGCGGGCCAGCTGGCCTATCCGTTCCGCCAGTAGGACGGGGGCCGGCAAAACGCCGGTCCGTTCAAACAATAGTCGGCGAATTTGCGGAACGTTCATGAATTGAGGGCAGGTTAGCCGTGTCGGGCGCCGGCTCCGCTTTCAGAATCGTTTCTGCCGGTTTGTGACGTCCCGGGGTAAGAGTATGCGTAAAGAGTTGCTGCGCCGTCATGCGCGCGTCTGTCTTCTGGTTGCGGCTGCGGTGCTGGCTTCGCCGGCCGCCGGCCTTGCCGAACCCACCGCCGATGCCATCGCCGTCAATGTCGACCAGGCCAAGCTGGTGCGGCTGCCCGGCAAGGTGGCGACCATCGTGGTCGGAAATCCCCTGATCGCCGACGTCACGCTCCAGCCCGGCGGCATGATCGTCGTGACCGGGAAGGGTTATGGCGCCACCAATTTCATCGCGCTCGACAGGGGCGGCGAGATACTGGTCGATCGCCAGATCCAGGTCGAAGGTCCGAGCGACCGGCTCGTCACCGTCTATCGCGGTATCGAGCGCGAATCCTACAGCTGCATGCCGATCTGCCAGCGCCGCGTGACGCTCGGCGACAGCGACACCTACTTCAACAACACGATGAGCCAGGCCGGCTCGCTGAGCAACACTGCCAGCGGCGGCGGGGCCGCCAAGACCAATTAACAAGACCAACGACGCGGACGGCGCAAACCGTCCTTCGCCTATGAAAAAAGGCCGTGCATGACGCACGGCCTTTTCCTTTGGCGTGTTCGCTCGATGCTGGCCGAAGGCCAGGCCGGCTCAGCCGGCGGAGCGGAGATTGTCGGCTGCCGACTTGCCGGACCGGCGATCGGCCACGATCTCGTACGAGATCTTCTGGCCTTCGCGCAGCGTACCGAGGCCGGCGCGCTCGACGGCGCTGATATGCACGAACACGTCCTGTCCGCCGTCGTCGGGCTGGATGAAGCCAAAGCCCTTGGTCGCGTTAAACCACTTCACGGTTCCCATGCTCACGGGGGTAGTTCCTTCTCAGATCACACAGTGTAAGAGCCCGCTCGCGCGGGCAGGTTAGATCGAATTTCTGGAAGGGTCGTCAGCGTGTCTGAACCGGCTGTACCGGTGGATGCTAATGTCGTCCGGCCGAAAATCGATTAGCTGATTTTATTGGAAATAAGGCCCCAAAACAATCCTGACATGCACGGTTTTTTGATCCGCCGTGATGGCTCACGGCGGATCAGCATACAGGTCGGAATTTTAATTCCGCGCTCGCGCGCGAACGGGCCGTTTAGCGGCGACGGAACTGGCCGCCGCGCGCCCCGCCCCGCGGCGGGCCGCCGGGCGTCGAGGGACGTTCGTCCTTGTGGCGGAAAATCAGCCGGCCCTTCTCGAGGTCGTAGGGCGACATCTCCACCGTCACGCGGTCGCCCGCCAGCGTCTTGATGCGGTTCTTCTTCATCTTGCCGGCGGTGTAGGCAACAATCTCGTGCCCGGCGTCGAGCTGCACACGGTAGCGCGCGTCGGGGAGGATTTCAGTGACCAGTCCTTCGAACTGGATCAGCTCTTCCTTAGCCATGAATTTCTCCAGGTCGATGGTCGGCTAATTCGAATAGGGTTTGCGGGTCGGTTGGCCCATCGGCCGACTCTCGCGGCGCAAAAAGGCCACGCCTTGTATCCCATCAGGCTTGCTGGCGCTATGCGCGGAACGCTGCTCAGGTCGGTCGGTTGGCGAAGAGTGCATCTTACCACCGGACCGGCGGCGGCGAGAACCCTTCGAGACCTTCTGGCTGCCGCCAGGCCGTCCGTCAACGTGCCTTCCTTCACCGTGCCGACCTTCGCCGGGCCTGCCGTCGCCCTGCTTGGCGGCGCCATGCCGTCCGTCAGCACGCCTTTCGTCAGCACGCCGTCCTTCACCCTGACGTCCCTCAGCATGCCTTCCCTCGCCATGCCTTCCCTCACCATGCCTTGCGCCTTGCGGGCGCTGGCCCGGGCGGCCCTGGCGGCCCTGCCGTTGCTGTGACGGGGGCGCGCCCGCATCGCTGCGGCCGGCGTCCGTGCGGTTATCTTCCCGCGGCAGCGTCACCTTGATCAGCCGCTCGATGTCGCGGAGATAGCCGAGTTCCTCGCCGCCTGCGACCAGCGAGATCGCGGTGCCTTCGGCGCCGGCGCGCGCGGTGCGGCCGATGCGGTGGACATAGGTCTCGGGCACATTCGGTATGTCGAAATTGATGACGTGGGTGATGCCGTCGACATCGATGCCGCGGGCGGCGATGTCGGTGGCGACCAGCGTGCGGATTTCACCGGAGCGGAACAGCGCCAGCGTCCGCTCGCGATGGTTCTGCGACTTGTTGCCATGGATGGCGCTGGCGGCGATGCCGGCCCTCTCGAGCGTCTTCACCACCTTGTCGGCGCCGTGCTTGGTACGGGTGAAAACCAGCGCGCGGTTGATCGGCTCGTTCTTCAGGAGCTTGGTCAGAACGGCGGGCTTCGCCGCGAAGTCGACCTGAAGGATGCGCTGGTTGATCCGCTCGGCCGTCGAGGAGACCGGGGTCACCGCGACGCGGGCGGGGTCACGCAGCATCGCGTCGGCGAGTTCGGCGATGTCTTTCGGCATCGTGGCCGAGAAGAACAGCGTCTGCCGCTTGATCGGCAGCTTGGCGACGATTTTACGGATGTCGTTGATGAAGCCCATGTCGAGCATGCGGTCGGCCTCGTCGAGCACGAGGAACTCGACGCTCGAAAGCTTCAGGCCGTTGCTCTGCACGAGGTCGAGCAGGCGGCCGGGGGTGGCCACCAGAACATCGACGCCCGGCATCAGCGCGCGGACCTGGCGACCCATCGGCACGCCGCCAATGGCGAGGGTCGAGCCCAGGCGGACGTGGCGGCCATAGGCGTTGAAGCTGTCCAGGATCTGGCCGGACAGCTCGCGGGTGGGCGAGAGCACCAGCACCCGGCAGGTCTTGGGCTGCGGCTTGATACGGTTCTCCAGCAGGCGGTGCAGGATCGGCAGCGCGAAGGACGCGGTCTTGCCGGTCCCGGTCTGGGCGATACCGACCACGTCGCGGCCGGTCAGCGCTATCGGGATGGTCTGGGCCTGGATGGGGGTGGGGGTGAGGTAGTTCTCTTCGGCGAGGGCGCGCGCGATGGGTTCGGCGAGGCCGAAGTCCTGAAAGGAAGTCAAAAGTTGGGTTCTTTCCATGTCGAAAGCGGGCGCCCGGCGCAATCAGCGGGGCACGCGCAATACGGGTGTCGAATAGACACCTGCGTGTTTGGGGTGTCGGATGGCTTGGTGAGATGGGGCAAGCCAGAGGCCCAGACGGGCTTAAGAACACGCGGCTCGCAACGACCACTTGATTCGCAAGAGGTCTCGACGACCATATGGAACATTGGCGAGGCGCTTTCAAGGCAGGCGCGTCCCGAGAACCGGTTGCGGTGCAAAAATAGTTATGCCGGAAATTTAGACAGAAGTGTCATTTTGCTCAAAAAATAACCTGTATGCCGCATTAGCATACATTTTATTTGCCCATTGTTTGGGCGATTGGACCGTGGCGAAACTTTGATTTTCGCCAATTTAATAAGTCATATCAATGGCTTAATTAGTGACAGGTCCATGGCATGGTTCTTGCGATTCCGTTAATCGCAGGCGGCCGTGGGGCCGTTTCGCAGCGTCTTTTCACGTCTGCGTCAGGGAGATGATACAATCATGCTTACCAAATCCACTCACGATATAGCGGCGTCATTTAGCCGCCGCGGCGTGCTCGCCGCGACCGCCGGACTGATGCTCGGTCTGGCTTCATTGACTGGCGCGAAGGCTGCCGACGACACCATCAAGGTCGGTGTGCTGCACTCCCTCTCCGGCACCATGGCCATCAGCGAAACCACGCTGAAGGACACGATCCTCTTCCTGATCGACGAGCAGAACAAGAAGGGCGGCGTGCTCGGCAAGAAGCTCGAGGCCGTCGTCGTCGATCCCGCCTCCAACTGGCCGCTGTTCGCGGAAAAGGCGCGCGAGCTGATCACCAAGGACAAGGTCTCGGTCGTGTTCGGCTGCTGGACCTCGGTGTCGCGCAAGTCGGTGCTCCCGGTGTTCAAGGAGCTGAACAACATCCTGTTCTACCCCGTGCAGTACGAGGGCGAGGAGAGCGAGCGCAACGTGTTCTACACGGGTGCTGCGCCGAACCAGCAGGCGATCCCCGCCGTCGACTATTTGATGAAGGACGAGAAAGTGAAGCGCTGGGTGCTCGCGGGCACCGACTACGTCTATCCGCGCACCACCAACAAGATCCTGGAAGCCTATCTGAAGTCGAAGGGTGTCGCCCAGGAAGACATCATGATCAACTACACGCCGTTCGGTCATTCCGACTGGCAGACGATCGTGGCCGACATCAAGAAGTTCGGCTCGGCCGGCAAGAAGACCGCGGTGGTCTCGACCATCAACGGCGACGCCAACGTTCCCTTCTACAAGGAGCTCGGCAACCAGGGCATCAAGGCCAAGGACATCCCGGTGGTCGCGTTCTCGGTGGGTGAGGAAGAGCTCGCCGGCATCGACACCAAGCCGCTGCTCGGCCATCTCGCGGCCTGGAACTACTTCCAGTCGATCAAGTCGCCGGAGAACGAGAAGTTCATCAAGGCGTGGCAGGCCTACACCAAGAATCCGAAGCGCGTGACCAACGATCCGATGGAAGCGCACGTGATCGGCTTCGACATGTGGGTCAAGGCGGTCGAGAAGGTGAAGTCGACCGATCCCGACAAGGTCATCGACGCTCTCCCGGGCATCGAAGCCAAGAACCTGACCGGCGGCACCTCCAAGATGCTCCCGAACCACCACATCACCAAGCCGGTGTTCATCGGCGAGATCAAGGCGAACGGTCAGTTCGACGTGGTCTGGAAGACGCCCGGTCTCGTTGCCGGCGATGCCTGGTCGAAGGAGCTGGAAGGCTCCAAGGACCTGGTCGGCGACTGGGTCGGCAAGAAGTGCGGCAACTTCAACACCAAGACCAACAAGTGCCTCGGTTCGGGCTCCTGATCCGGGTCTGACTGTCCAGCGTACGCGACCGGAGAAGGCGGCGATCCCGCCGCCTTCTCCACCATTTCTGCCGGGGTCATTCACAGTGCCAGCCAATTTGTCCGCCCGTCTCTGTTCGCTCCTGCTCTCGTTGCTTCTGATCGCGTTCGCACTGCCGGCCTTTGCCGGTCCGTTCGAGGATGCGGTCGCCAAATTCGCCAACGATGATTATTCCGACACCGAAGAGGCGATCGGCGTGGTCGCGAGCAGCGGCAATCCGCTGGCCTACCCCATCATCAGCGCGCTCCAGGACGGCCGCCTGATGGCCGATCCGGACAGCAAGAAGGTCTACGTCACCGGCACCGACGGCAAGTCGATCGATGCCGCGACCGGCCAGCCGGTCGCCAGCGTTCCCGACAGCGCGAGCGCGGTCCGCCTCAACAACCGCCTGCGCCGCAGCGTCGACGCCGCGGTCGGCAGCCTGACGCTGCAGTCGCCGGATCTCGGAGCGCGCCTCCAGGCCGCGCAATCCGTCTTCAAGTCGCATGAGGAGACGGCGCTCGAAGCCGTCGACGGCGCGCTCGCCAAGGAAACCAACCGATCCGTCAAGGCCGCGCTGGGCGACGCCCGTGCGGCGATCCTGCTGTTCAAGTCCGACGCCACCGAGGTCGAGAAGCTCGAGGCGGTCGCCACCCTCAAGGCGCGCGGCGACCAGGAGGCCTTGGCGCTGCTCACCGGCATGGGCGACCAGCCGGCCTCGGTGACCAAGGCGGCGGCGAGCGCGATCGGCTCGATCCAGTCTTCGCTCGCGGTCTGGTCCACGGTGCAGAATGCCTGGTACGGCCTCTCGCTCGGCTCGGTGCTGCTGCTCGCCGCGATCGGGCTCGCCATCACCTTCGGCGTCATGGGCGTCATCAACATGGCCCATGGCGAGATGGTGATGATCGGCGCCTACACCACCTTCGTGGTGCAGGAGGTGATCCGCACCCGCTATCCCGGCCTGTTCGACTATTCGCTGCTGATCGCGGTGCCGCTCGCCTTCCTCGTCGCCGGCGCGATCGGCGTCCTGATCGAGCGCAGCATCATCCGCTTCCTCTATGGCCGTCCGCTGGAGACGCTGCTCGCGACCTGGGGCCTGTCGCTGGTGCTCCAGCAGGCGGTGCGCACCATGTTCGGCCCGACCAACCGCGAGGTCGGCAACCCCTCCTGGATGAGCGGCGCCTTCGAGCTCGGCCAGATCACCATCACCTACAACCGGCTCTGGATCCTCTGCTTCACGCTCGCGGTGTTCGCGATCCTGCTCGCGATGCTGCGCTATACCGCGCTCGGGCTCGAGATGCGCGCGGTGACGCAGAACCGCCGCATGGCAGCCTCGATGGGCATCGCCACCTCGCGCGTCGATGCGCTGACCTTCGGCCTCGGCTCGGGCATTGCCGGCATCGCCGGCGTGGCGCTGTCGCAGATCGACAATGTCAGCCCCAATCTCGGCCAGAGCTACATCATCGACAGCTTCATGGTCGTGGTGTTCGGCGGTGTGGGTAATCTATGGGGAACCCTCGTGGGCGCCTTCACGCTCGGCATCGCCAACAAGTTCCTGGAGCCGGTCGCCGGCGCCGTGCTCGGCAAGATCGCCATCCTGGTGCTGATCATCCTGTTCATTCAAAAGCGCCCGCGCGGCCTGTTCGCGCTCAAGGGACGGGCGGTGGAAGCATGACGCCGCATATGCTCACGCGATCGCTGGACCGCGGCGCGACCATATTTCTGCTGGTCGTGGCCGCGCTGGGCGTGCTGATTCCGCTCTCCAATCTGCTGCTGCCCACGGGCTCCTTCTTTCAGGTGCCGACCTATCTGGTCGCGCTGTGGGGCAAATATGTCTGCTACGCCATCCTCGCGCTCTCGATCGACCTGATCTGGGGCTATTGCGGCATCCTCTCGCTCGGCCACGGTGCGTTCTTCGCGCTCGGCGGCTACGCCATGGGCATGTATCTGATGCGGCAGATCGGCACCCGCGGCGTCTACGGCAATCCGGTCCTGCCGGATTTCATGGTGTTCCTGAACTATTCCAAGCTGCCCTGGTACTGGTACGGCTTCGACATGTTCTGGTTTGCGGCGTTGATGGTGCTGTTCGTCCCCGGCCTGCTCGCCTTTTGCTTCGGCTGGCTCGCCTTCCGCTCCCGCGTCACCGGCGTCTATCTGTCGATCATCACGCAGGCGATGACCTATGCGCTGCTGCTCGCCTTCTTCCGCAACGATTTCGGCTTCGGCGGCAATAACGGCCTGACCGATTTCAAGGACATTCTGGGTTTCAACGTGCAAGCCGAAGGCACCCGCGCGGCACTGTTCGCGCTGAGCTGCCTGGCGCTGATTGTCGCCTTCCTGATCTGCCGCTCTGTCGTGTCCTCCAAGCTCGGCAAGGTGCTGATCGCAATCCGCGACGCGGAATCACGCAGCCGGTTCCTCGGTTACCGCGTCGAATCCTACAAGCTGTTCGTGTTCACACTCTCGGCCTGCATGGCCGGCGTCGCCGGCGCGCTCTATGTGCCGCAGGTCGGCATCATCAACCCGAGCGAATTCGCGCCGGGCAATTCGATCGAGGCGGTGATCTGGGTCGCGGTCGGCGGCCGCGGCACGCTGGTGGGGGCGGCGCTCGGCGCCGTCGTCGTCAACTACGCCAAGACGTTCTTCACCTCGGGCATGCTGGCGCCGTACTGGCTGTTCATGCTGGGCGCGCTGTTCATCCTGGTGACGCTGCTGCTGCCCAAGGGCATCGTCGGCACCTTCAATGCCTGGTGGGCTTCGTCGCAGGAAAAGGGCCTTGCCGAGACGACCGTGAGCGCCGCGGCCGAAGACGGCGTCAGCGAACCCAAGATGGCGGAGTAGGCGCAAATGAACGTCATGGACACCCGCGCGACCTCCGCGATGCTCTATCTCGACGGCGTGCACGTCTCGTTCGACGGCTTCCACGCCATCAACAACCTCTCGCTGACGCTCGCGCCCGGCGAGATGCGCGCCATCATCGGCCCGAACGGCGCCGGCAAGACCACGATGATGGACATCATCACCGGCAAGACCAAGCCGGACGAGGGCACGGTGCTGTTCGACGGCGTCACCGATCTCACGCGACTGGACGAGACCCGGATCGCCGAGCTCGGCATCGGCCGCAAATTCCAGAAGCCGACGGTGTTCGAGAGCCAGACCGTGCAGGACAATCTGCTGCTCGCGCTCAATGTCGATCACAGCGTCAGGGGCACGCTGTTCTGGCGCGGCAGCAAGGCGGAGTCGGAGCGCATCGACAAGGTGCTGGAGACGATCCGCCTCACCGAGTCGCGCAACCGCCTCGCCGGCAGCCTCAGCCACGGCCAGAAGCAGTGGCTCGAGATCGGCATGCTGCTGGCGCAGGATCCAAAGCTGCTTCTGGTCGACGAGCCCGTCGCCGGCATGACCGACGTCGAGACGCATCTCACGGCCGAGCTGCTCAAGGAAATCAACAAGACCCACACCGTGATGGTGGTCGAGCACGACATGACGTTCGTGCGCGAACTCGGCGTCAAGGTCACCTGCCTGCACGAAGGCACCGTGCTTGCGGAAGGCACCATCGACCAGGTCTCGTCCAACGACCGGGTCATCGAAGTGTATTTGGGGCGCTGAACCATGCTCGAGGTCAAGAACATCAACCTGTTCTACGGCGCGGCGCAGGCGTTGCGCGGCGTCTCGATCGCGGCCGAGCCCGGCAAGGTGACCTGCGTGCTCGGCCGCAACGGCGTCGGCAAGACCTCGCTGCTGCGCGCCATGGTCGGGCAGTATCCGATCTCGTCCGGCGCGATCGTGTTCGACGGCGATGACATCACCGCCCTGAAGCCCTATGAGCGGGCGCGCAAGGGCATCGGCTTCGTGCCGCAGGGCCGCGAGATCTTTCCGCTGCTGACGGTCGAGGAGAACCTCAAGACCGGCTTCGGCCCGCTCAAGCGCGAGGACAAGCACATTCCGGACGATGTCTTCTCGCTGTTCCCGGTGCTGCAATCCATGCTCGGCCGCCGCGGCGGCGACCTCTCCGGCGGCCAGCAGCAGCAGCTTGCGATCGGGCGTGCGCTGGTGATGCGGCCAAAGCTGCTGCTGCTCGACGAGCCGACCGAGGGCATCCAGCCCTCGATCATCAAGGACATCGGCCGGGCGATCTCGTACCTGCGCAACCTCGGCAATATCGCCATCGTGCTGGTCGAGCAATATCTCGACTTTGCCTGCGAACTCGGCGACAGTTTTGCGGTGATGGATCGCGGCGCGGTGAAATTCTCCTGCGACCGCACCAATCTCGACGCGAGCGAAATCAGCCGCCAGATGGCGCTGTAGGCCGGATTTCTGCCGCGACCGGCCGGGGAGACGGATGCGCAGCGAGCTATCAGCCACATCGTCTGTATTCGAGGCCAACCGTGCCCGCGGCGCGGTGCGGTTCGACGTCCACGCCCGCGACGGCGTGACACGACGCGGCGCCCTGCATGAATCGGGCTCCCTGCGCGTGCGCTTTCCCTCGCCGGAGGACGAAGGTCTGTCCGGCATGTTCGTCAACACGGCCGGCGGTGTCGCCGGCGGAGATCGTTTCGACGTCGAGATCGCGGTGGCCGAACGCGCCCGCCTGACGCTGACCACGGCGGCTGCGGAAAAGGTCTACCGCGCGCCGGGTCCCGCGGCGCAGCTCAGCATCGCGCTGAAGGTCGGCGCAGGCGCGCATCTCGCATGGCTGCCGCAGGAGACGATCCTGTTCGACCGGGCGCGGGTGCAACGCCGCTTCGATATCGAGCTCGATGAAACGGCCTCGCTCCTGCTGTGCGAGATCGTGGTGTTCGGCCGCGCCGCCATGGGCGAGCGGATGCAGCAGGGCGAGTTCGTCGACCGCTGGCGGCTCTCCCGTGGCGGCAAGCTGGTCTTTGCCGAGACCGTCAGGCTCGACGGCAATGTCGGCGCCAAGCTCGCGCGTGCCGCGGTCGCCAAGGGCGGCGCGGCGATCGGCACGGCCCTGATCGTTCCCGGCGACGAGGCGCTGGTCGAGCGGATTCGCGAGGCCTCGGAATCCTTCGCCGGCGAGGTCGGGATATCCGCCTGGAATGGCTTTGCAATGGCGCGGTTCTGTGCCCAAGATGCGGCCGCCTTGCGCGCCGACATGATGGCCGTGCTGGCGCGCACCGGCGCGGCCCTGCCGCGGCTGTGGCTGAATTGATGATGTGAATGGAAGAGATTTCGCATGAACCTGTCTCCTCGCGAAAAGGACAAGCTTCTGATCTCGATGGCGGCCATCGTGGCGCGGCGCAGGCTCGATCGCGGCGTCAAGCTCAACCATCCGGAGGCGATCGCGATCATCTCCGATTTCATTCTCGAAGGCGCGCGCGACGGCCGCACCGTTGCCGAGCTGATGCAGGCGGGCGCGCAGGTTCTGACCCGCGACCAGGTGATGCCCGGCATCCCCGAGATGATCCACGACATCCAGGTCGAGGCGACGTTTCCGGACGGCACCAAGCTCGTCACCGTGCACGAGCCGATCAGGTGATTCAAATTCGTCATTCCGGGGCGCCCGCAGGGCGAACCCTGAATCCAGAGATTGTTGATCGAGATTCCGGGTTCTCGCTCCGCGAGCCCCGGAATGACGGAGGAAGACAGACATGATCCCCGGTGAACTCTTCATCCAGGACGGCGAAATCGAGCTCAATGCCGGCCGCAAGACCGTGACGCTGACGGTCGCCAACACCGGCGACCGTCCGATCCAGGTCGGCTCGCACTACCATTTCTTCGAGACCAATCCGGCGCTGAAGTTCGAGCGCAAGAAGGCGCGCGGCATGCGCCTCGACATCGCCGCCGGCACCGCCGTCCGCTTCGAACCCGGCCAGACCCGCGACGTCCAGCTCGTGGCGGTGGCCGGCAAGAAGACCATCTACGGCTTTCGCGGTGACGTGATGGGGAAGCTGTAAGGCAGGCCTGCCATGGATACGGTTGCCAAGGACAAGGTCGAGATTGGACTCGTGCTCCAGGGCGGTGGCGCGCTTGGAGCCTATGAGTTCGGGGCGATCGAGGCGCTGCTGGAATTGATGGATGCCATCGATGCTCCGGGCAGGACCGTGACGCTGGTCGCGGTCACCGGCGTATCCATTGGCGCGATCAATGCGGCCTGCGTGGTCGGCGCCACGGACCGGGCCGATGCGAGAACGCGCCTGCAATCCCTGTGGTCCGAGCTTTCCCTGGAACCGCGAAACTACTGGTGGGGCATCGCCAACCGGGACCTCGCTTTGTTTGGCGTGCACGGCTTCTACAAGCCCCGTTACGATTACTGGAATGTGTTCGGCTGGACCAATTTCTACGATACCGGGCCGATGCTCGGGACGCTGAAGAAACACGTGGATTTCGCTGCGCTGAACAAAAGTCCGACCGCCTTTGTCGTCACCGCGGTCGATGTGTCATCCGGCGAGTTGATGCGCTTTCGGAACCATCCGCACAAGGACGAGCCGCGAACCGAGATCGGGCCTCAGCACGTCCTGGCAAGCGGCAGCCTTCCGCCCGGTTTTCCGGCGACGCCGATCGGCGGCGCGAATTTCTGGGACGGCGGCATCGTCGACAATACGCCACTCGGCGATGCCATCGATGCGTTTTCCGGATCGGACGATGTCGATCGCATTCTGGTCGTCATGAACCTTTTTCGAAGCAAGCGTGCTGCGCCGAAGAATATGATCGAGGCCAACGATCGCCTGAGTGAGCTGCGCTACGGCAATCGGCTTCGTCAGGACGGCGCAAACGCAGCGGTCATCAATGAACTGTTGCAGACCGTCGAGGCGCTCTACGCGGCTGTCCCCGAAGAGGCACGGGATCCGCAACTCGTCGGGCGGGTTTTGCGCGCGCAGCGTTTCAAGACACTGGGCGCGATCACCAACATCGACCTGGCCGATGCCAATATCATGAAGGAGGCCGGCCTTTCCCTGGAGTCCCAGGATTCCGGAGCTTTTCGCGATTTTTCGGCCGCAGGGATTGAGCGGCGTCGCAAGGCCGGACATCAACTTGCACAATTGAAGCTCCAGGAATTGTTCAAGATGCGCGGCCTGCTGCCGGCGCTTCATTGATCAGGAGTTCTCCGGTGATGTCTCCGATCCGCCTCGTCTCCGAAGCCGCCGAGCTGGCCGCGCGCCGGCATAACGGGATGGCGCGCAAGGGGCGGGGGAACGAGCCTTACATCAACCATCTCGCCGAGGTTGCGAACCTGCTCGCGGCTGCGACCGACGGTGCCGATGCCGAACTCGTGGCGGCTGGGTGGCTGCATGATACGATTGAGGACACCGAGACCACACGTGAAGAGCTTGCACAAAAGTTCTCGGACCGCGTCGCTTCCCTCGTGGTCGAATGCACCGACGACATGAGCCTGCCCAAGGCTGAACGGCGTCGCCGGCAGGTGGTCGATGCGCCAAAAAAATCGACCGGCGCCAAGCTGATCAAGATCGCTGACAAGGTCAGCAATATCGGTGCGCGCATTCATGCCGACCCGACCGCCGACGAGCGTGACGATTTGGTCGACTACACCGGCTGGGCCGAGCAGGTGGTCGCCGGCTGTCGCGGCGGCAATCAGTGGCTCGACACGACATTCGACAACATGGTGCGAACGGCGAGGGCATCGCTGTGAGCGCTGGCCAAACATTCAAACGCAAACGGGGCTTGTGATGTCCGTCAAAATCAAACGTTCCGTCTATGCCGACATGTTCGGCCCGACCACCGGCGACAAGGTGCGGCTGGCCGACACCGATCTCATCATCGAGGTCGAGAAGGATTTCACCACCTATGGCGAGGAGGTGAAGTTCGGAGGCGGCAAGGTGATCCGCGACGGCATGGGACAGTCGCAGGTCACCAACCGGCAGGGCGCGGCCGACACCGTCATCACCAACGCGCTGATCGTCGATCACTGGGGCATCGTAAAGGCCGACGTCGCGATCAAGGAGGGCATGATCTCCGCGATCGGCAAGGCCGGCAATCCCGACATCCAGCCGGGCGTCACCATCATCATCGGCCCCGGCACCGATGTGATCGCGGGCGAAGGCAAGATCCTCACCGCCGGCGGCTTCGACAGCCACATCCATTTCATCTGCCCGCAGCAGATCGAGCACGCGCTGATGGCGGGCGTCACCTCGATGCTCGGCGGCGGCACCGGTCCGTCGCACGGCACCTTTGCCACCACCTGCACGCCGGGCCCATGGCACATGGGGCGGATGATCCAGTCGTTCGACGCCTTCCCGGTCAATCTCGGCATCTCCGGCAAGGGCAACGCCTCGCGGCCCGCGGCCCTGGTCGAGATGATCAAGGGCGGCGCCTGCGCGCTGAAGCTGCACGAGGACTGGGGCACGACGCCGGCCGCGATCGACAATTGCCTGTCGGTCGCCGACGATTACGACGTCCAGGTCATGCTTCATTCCGACACGTTGAACGAATCCGGCTTCGTCGAGGACACCATCAAGGCCTTCAAGGGCCGCACCATCCACGCCTTCCACACCGAAGGCGCCGGCGGCGGCCATGCCCCCGACATCATCAAGGTCGCGGGCCTGAAGAACGTGCTGCCGTCATCGACCAACCCGACGCGGCCCTTCACCCGCAACACCATCGACGAGCATCTCGACATGCTGATGGTGTGCCACCATCTCGATCCCTCGATCGCGGAGGACCTGGCGTTCGCCGAGAGCCGCATCCGGAAAGAGACCATCGCGGCCGAGGACATTTTGCATGATCTCGGTGCGCTCTCGATGATGTCCTCGGACTCCCAGGCCATGGGCCGTCTGGGCGAAGTGATCATCCGCACCTGGCAGACCGCCGACAAGATGAAGAAGCAGCGCGGGTCGCTGCCGCAGGACAAGGGCAAGGACAACGACAATTTCCGCGTCAAGCGCTACATCGCCAAGTACACGATCAATCCCGCGATCGCCCATGGCGTGTCGAAGCTGATCGGCTCGGTCGAGAAGGGCAAGCTCGCCGACCTCGTGCTGTGGTCGCCGGCCTTCTTCGGCGTCAAGCCGGACTGCATCATCAAGGGCGGCTCGATCGTCGCAGCTCCCATGGGCGATCCCAACGCCTCGATCCCGACGCCGCAGCCGGTGCACTACCAGCCGATGTTCGCCGCCTTCGGCAAGGCGCGCACCGCGTCCTCCGTCGTGTTCACATCGAAGGCTGCGGTCACCGGCGGCCTGGCCCGCAAGCTCGGCATCGACAAGAAGCTCTATGCCGTCCAGAACACCCGCGGCAAGATCTCGAAAAAGAGCATGATCCACAACGACGCCACGCCCAACATCGAGGTCGATCCGGAGACCTACGAGGTGCGCGCCGACGGAGAGTTGCTCACCTGCGCGCCGGCCGAGGTGCTGCCGATGGCGCAGCGATATTTCATGTACTGAAATAGCGCCTCAACGCATGTCCCGAGATTATGTCCCGAGCGCAGGTCCGGGGGCGGCTTTTTCCGGTTTTGCGTTCGATCCCGCATGGTCTAAGGTCCCGCCCGGTATCTTGCCTCAGAAGAAAAGCCGGGAGGATTTCTCGTGATCTACGTCGTTGCCACCCTGACCATCAAGCCCGAGACGCGCGCCGAATTCATTGCAGCCGCCACCGCCTGCATCAAGGAGACGCGGAAAGAGCCCGGCAATATCGCCTATGACCTGCATGAGAGCGTCACCGATCCGACCAAGATGGTGTTCGTCGAGCAGTGGGAGAATGCCGAGGCGCTGGTGCCGCATCGCGGCCAGGAGCACATGAAGACGTTCGGCCGCGTGGCGGTAAAGTGCTTCACGGCGCCGCCGAAGATCGAAGTGATCACGCCCGAGAAGGTCGAGACACGGTAACAGGACGACAGCAGCATGATCCGGGCGACACAGGTCAGGGGACAGCACCGCTTCACGGAAGCACCAGTGGATACGGTCGTGCTCGATTTCGACGATCGGCACCGCCGCCGCATGGCGATGACGGGGACGCGGGGCCTCGAGTTTCTGCTCGACCTGGAAAACGCCGTCGCGTTGCGCGGCGGTGATGCGCTGGTGCTGGAAGATGGCCGGCTGGTCGAAGTGGTCGCGGCGCCCGAGCCGCTCCTGGAGATCCGCGGCCACGATCCGCACCACCTGATCCGCGTCGGCTGGCATCTCGGCAACCGCCATCTGCCGACGCAGATCATGGCCAAGGGCCTGCGCATCCGCCGGGATCACGTCATCGAGGCGATGGTGAAGGGACTCGGCGCGCGCGTGATCGAGATCGAGGCGCCGTTCGATCCCGAAGGCGGCGCCTACGCCGATGCCGGTCACGCCCACGGCCATGACGACCATGCCCATGATCACGGGCATCACGATCATGGTCACGATCACCATGATCATCACGGCCATGATCACCACCATCATGATCACGCCGCGCATGACCATCACGGGCACGACCACCACCATGATGAGCATTGCGACCACCCCGACCATGATCACGGCCACAGCCATGCTCATGACCGCAAATGAGCCGGTCGACGCCCGTCGCCTCACCGAGGGTGAGGCGGCGGCGCTGTACCGGCTCATGACCTGGCTGTCGCCGGCGTTCCCTGTCGGCGGCTTCTCCTACTCGAGCGGCATCGAATGGGCAGTCGAGGCCGGCGACATCGTCGACACCGCGACGCTCGCCGACTGGCTCGATGCGATGCTGGTTGACGGCTCGGGCTTTTGCGATGCGACGTTTCTGGTCCATGCCTATCGGGCCGCCGAGGCAGGCGAGGATGCCGCTTTGCGCGACATCGCGGAGCTTGCCGCGGCCTTCGTGCCGTCGCGCGAGCGGCAGCTCGAGACGGCCTCGCAGGGACGCGCCTTCATCGAGATCGCGCGGGCGGCGTGGGATGCCGACGGGCTGGATGCCATGGTCGCGGCGTGCCGCACGCCGCTGATTTATCCCGTCGCCGTCGGCGTGGTCGCCGCGATGCACGGCGTGCCGCTGGCTGCGACCTTGCACGCCTTCTTGCACGCGGTGGTCTCGAACTGGATCTCGGCGGCAAGCCGGCTCATTCCGCTCGGCCAGACCGACAGCCAGCGCGTTCTGGTGACGATGGAAGCCGCCGTCGCCGCAACCGCCAATCGTGCGCTGATTGCGTCACTGGACGATCTCGGCAGCGCGACGTTCCGCGCCGATCTCGCCAGCCTGCGGCACGAGACGCAATACACGCGGCTGTTCCGGTCATGAGTGCGAGGCGGCACACTCCGCCGTCGTCCTGGCGAAAGCCAGGACCCATAACCACGAATGCTTGTGGTTATGGATGGCCGTGGCCACAGCTTGCCGCGACAACCGGGTTCAGTGGTAATGGGTCCTGGCTTTCGCCAGGACGACGATAGGAAAGAATCAATGGCTACGTCTCACGGCCCCTTGCGTGTGGGCATTGGCGGCCCGGTCGGGTCGGGCAAGACCGCGCTGATGGACCTGCTCTGCAAGACCATGCGCGAGCGTTATGACATCGCCGCGATCACCAACGACATCTACACCAAATGGGATGCCGAATTCCTGGTGCGCTCGGGCTCGCTGACGCCTGACCGCATCGCCGGGGTCGAGACCGGCGGTTGCCCGCACACCGCGATCCGCGAGGACGCCTCGATGAACCTGGCCGCGGTGGCGGACATGCGCGCGAAATTTCCCGGGCTCGACCTCGTGCTGATCGAATCCGGCGGCGACAATCTGGCTGCCACTTTTTCCCCGGAGCTGGCCGACCTCACCATCTACGTCATCGACGTGGCCGCGGGCGACAAGATCCCGTCCAAGGGCGGCCCCGGCATCACCCGGTCCGACCTTCTGGTCATCAACAAGATCGACCTCGCGCCTCATGTCGGCGCCTCCCTGGAGAAGATGGAAACCGATGCCAAGCGCATGCGCGGCGCGCGCCCCTTTGTCATGACCAACCTGAAGAAGAGCGAGGGGCTCGACCGCATCGTCGGCTTCATTGAGGCCAAGGGCGGATTGCAACGGGCGAGCTGACCAGCGCGACGACATGGCGCAGGGGGCGCCGCCGTTAACGCCTGTGGCAGCGCGGTAACCGCGGAACAAATTTCGGACACGGCGATTGACTACCTCCGGTACCCGGGGCCAGTCCATCCCGGCCGGACGATCGGCCGGGCGGATTAAGCTTTTCAGGCGACCCAAGTTGCGTACTGATGCCTCCTCCTTCATTATCTCCGTCACTGGGGTCCACTCTGTTACGGCACATAGCCGTTCGAGCGGCATTCATATGCTCCGTGCTTATTGCCGACCTCCTGCTTTCGCCTGAGTAATCGCGTGGTCCGGCTGGGTTTTATCATCGGCTTCATTGCTCTGCTCGGAGCCCTGCTCTCCGGGCTTGCGGCCTATCGCGTCCACGACCAGGAGCTGGCGCTCGACCGAATCGCGCTGGCGCGCGCGATCGACGTTCATGCGAGCCTGGTCCAGGACCGGCTGACCGAGCGCGAACTGCTCGCGCGTGTCGCCTCCGGCCTGTTCCGTGCGCCGTCGGTGATCAAGCCGAACATGCTGGAGCCGCTGCGCTCGGCGATCTACGCCTTCAAGACCGATTTCGTGGTGGCCGGCTGGGTCGCCCGGCTGAAGCCGAACGAGCTGGCGGCAGCGCAGGCCGCCATCGCGGGCGCCGGCTTCCCGAATCCGCGAATCCGCGCCTACGACGACAGGCCGATCGATCCGGCGAGCGTCACCCAGCCGATCGACGTGCTGATGGATCTCGAGCCCCGCAGCGACGAAACCAAGGCGCTGCCCGGCCGCAGCTACGACCAGGATCCGGTTCGCAGCGCGATGCTGACCCGCGCCAGGCTGGAGAAGAGATCGGTTGCCTCCGATCCGGTTCCTCTGCTGCGCCCGAACGGGCCGATCGGCGTCATCGTGGCCGCTCCCGTCATTCCCGAGGGCGCGGTGGAGCCGGCCGGCTTCGTCACGTTTTCCTATGAGCTCGCTTCGCTCATGTTGACCAATGACGACATGTCGCTGTTCTCGGTCGCGCTCAAGGATCCGCGCAGGGAAGGTGGCGAACTGGTCGCCAACGACCAGGGCGTGGTCTCCGCGCGCATGGCCCAGCCCGACGGGCCGGTGCCGTCGGCGACGCGAACCGTGAGCTTCGGCGGCCGCGACTGGCAGCTCGGCTACTACGCGAAGACCAATTCGGCGCGGCGCGCGGAGCAGACCGCGATCATCGTGGCCGCGATCGGCTTCGCCATCACCGCCATGGTGTGCGGCCTGTTCGGCTACGTCGCCTACAACAATTTGCGGCTCAGCCGCGAAATCCAGGTGCGGATCGGCTTCGAGCGGCGGCTGACGGCGGTGATCGACGAGCTCAATCACCGGGTCAAGAACATCCTGGCCGTGATCCAGTCGATCGTGACGCGGACGCTGCGCCATGGCTCCGACATCGACGTCGCCCGCGAGCTCCTGATCGGCCGCATCCACGCCATGTCCAACGTGGTCTCGCTACTCAGCGAGAGCCAGTGGCAGGGCGTCAAGCTGAAGGGCCTGTTCGAGGCGCGCGCCATTCCGCATGCCGACCGCATCGCCGTCAGCGGCCCGGACATCGCGGTCAGCGCGCGCGCCGCGCAGAGCCTGTCGCTGCTGTTCTTCGAACTCGCCTCGCACTCCGACGAGGGCCTGTCGCTGGTGGGCAAGCATCCGCACATCACCGCGAACTGGACGGTGACGGGTGAGGCGGGCGACGAGGTCTTCCAATTCCGCTGGGAGGAGTTCAACACCAGCGAGGCGACGCGCCGCCCCGATTCCGATTTCGGCCTGATCCTGCTCGACCGCGTCGCGCCCGAAGCGCTCGGCGGCACCGCCAAGCGGTTCTTCACCGAGGCCTCCTATGTCTACGAGCTGACCGCGCCGATGGAGACGGTCGTCGACATGACCGAGCGCGATCGCACCGAGAAGCTTTCGCAGCCGGTGAAGCCGGTGCGGTAAGCCTCGCGCACTTCAACTCGAGGTCAGTCGGGCAGCGATCGCGGTCATCTCGAGCTTGACGCCTGAACCGAGATCGGCCACGCCGACGACGGCGCGTGCCGGCAGATGGGCTTCGGCAAAGTGCGCTTTCCAAGCCGCATTGAACGCAGCCTTTTCGCCAAGATTCGTGACGAAGATGGTCACCTGCAACACGCTGGCCGGGTCGGATCCAAGAGTCTTCAGCAGACGCGACAATTGGCCAAGCACATCGTTTGCCTGACCCGACATGTCGAGGCTCGTGTCCTCGGCGACGATTCCGCCGATGTAAAGCACGCCGCCATGCTCGACCACTTCGTGGAGCAATCCTTCGTATGGCAAGATGCGTTTGATCATGATGAGACTGATGCTCCTGTGGGGAAAGACGTGAGATGTCCGCGCATTCTTGTCGCCAAGGCATGGACCTCGAGTCGGCGGCGGACGGCGGGCATTTTCAGCGCCTGATCTAGCCCTTCGGCCGCAGCACGAGGTCGACCAGATTGCGCGCGTAGCCAGGCGTGATCGGCGCGATGCCGAAGACGTAGCGGTAGAACAGGCTGCCATAGATCGCGTCGTAGAGATCCTCGGGCGGACCCTCGGCCAGGATGCTGCCGTCCTCTTGGCCCGCCGCGATCATCTCCACCAGCGCGTCGCGGCGCAATTGCAGATAGCGTGCATAGAACAGCTCCGCCGAGCCGGTCCTGGAGATGCACTCGGAGATGACGGCGAGTTGCACTTTGCCGAACTCGCCCTGGAGCGCGTCGGCATAGGCCGCAGCATGACGACGCGCGCGCGCCGCGGGCGTGCCGGAACTCGCCGGCGGCAGCGGCAGCATCTGCGCGGCATGGTGGAGAAAGGCGTCGATCAGCAGCGCTTCCCGCGACGGCCACCATTTGTAGATCGTCATCTTGGAGACGTTGGAGTGGCGCGCGACTGCGTCGATCGTGGTCGCGGCGAGGCCGGTGGCGGCCATCAGCGCGTAGGCGCTTTCGAGAATGGCGTGGGTGGTCTCGATCGACCGCGGCCGGCCGCGCCGCGGCGCGCTGTCGGCCCCTTCACCCTCGCCTTTCGCCATCACCACGCCCGGTCTCCTCGCGCAGACACCACCTTGGCCCGGCATAGCGCAGCCGCAGCCCTCGGCCTAGCGGAATCGAGGCGTCCGGGCGGTCAGAGCACGAACCGGACCCGACGGTTCATCCCGATGTCGTCGCGCCTTAGCCCTGCTGCCGCAAGGCCGCGGGCAGGTCCTGCCGCTTCGACCAGGAGATGTAATAAGCGACCGCGGTCATCGCCGCGAAGCCGACGAGGCTCACGACGATCTGCATCACCACCAGGTTGGGTCCGGTGATCAGGATGAGATGGCCGGCGAACGACAGGAACACGGCGGCGCAGAACACGGCGAGCCATTCCTCGCCGCATGCGATCACGGCCTGAAGCGGTCTCCATTGCAGGCCGGGATGATCGGCCGGAATGAGGTGGGTCGCAAGGAAGGCGAGCGCGAGGAAGTGGACCACGCGATAGGGCGCGAGGTTTTCCTTGTCGGTCGGCGCGATGCTGTTGAGGATGACGTCAGGCAGGTAGACGGAAAGCGCCGGCGCGTGGCGCATCAGCGTGATCGCCATCGCGAACACGAGATAGGCGCCCGCGAGCACGCGCAGCCAGGACATGCCGTGCAGCGCGCGGCCCGACGCGCCGGTCACCGCGAACCAGCCGCCCAGCACCATCAGCATCTGCCAGCAGAACGGGTTGAAGGTCCATTCCTGATCCGGATAGACCCGGAAATTCCACTCGAACCAGCGCGCGGCAAAGTACAGGGCGACGGATGCTGCCAACGTCAGGTTCGGACCCCGCAACAACCCCCACAGCGCAAACGGAAAGAACGCCATCAGCGGGATCATCAGTTGCAGGAGATCGAGGTTCAGCGGCTCTTCCTGGAGCACCAGTCCGCGGACCAGGATGCGCAGCGGGTGCTCGAGGATGCCCGAGATGTTGTATTCGTGGATGATCTCCGGCGCCATCGATTGCGAGGCCACATAGGCGATGGTGTCGATATAGATCACGAACAGCACGACATAGGCGGCGTAGAGCCGCCAGACGCGGCGAAATATGCGCGTCGCCGCGACCACGTAACCGCGCTCCAGCGCCATCCTGCCGTGGATGATGGCAACGCCATAACCCACCACGAACACGAACAGGTCGGCAGCGCCGCTGAAGCCGAAGTTTCGCAGCGTCAGCAGGTTGACGACGTTGTTCGGGATGTGGTCGACGAAAACCGACCAGTTGGCGATGCCGAGCGTCAAATACAGCCTGGCGTCGTGATGGAATGCGGCGAGGTTCGCCTTGACGGACGGTTTCATCGCGGAAAATGACTTTTGGAATCAGGGGCGCCGCTTTTAGCGGCAACCGCCCGCCTATCCGAGTAGCGTTTGCGTGAATGGGCCCTGATCTGTCTCGGCCGACGAAAAATTGCGCCGGGCAGGCCGTCGAATTTCTGGAGGTCGGTTGATCCGACCCGCAACGCAACTTTCGGAAAGGAGACGGCGGCGCGCCTTCGCCCACCCTGCATGGCCTTGTTTCCGCTTGCAGCGCTTCTGGAGTCTGGAAATGGAAAACCTCCAGTCTGTAGGTCTTCTACCCCGCAGCGCCGAACCGCTGCGGTAATCCCTGATCCGGCAGCAGCAACGTGCGGCCGTTGGAAGTTGGGGAAGTTGTGGTGGGCGTCTGGGAAGTGCGGCGCTGGCGGCTGATGGGGGCCGTCAGCTCGGTCGTTTTGGTCATTGGTACGGGAGGGGCGGCGGCACAATCAGCGACGGCGGGGTCGCCCGGGGCCGGGGCCGCGACCCAGCTCAGCCCGATCGTGGTTCAGGGTGGCGAGGCGCCGAGGCGCGCCAGTGCATCACCCGCGCGCAGCCGCAGCGCGGCGCGGTCGCGAGCAACGGCACGCTCCAATGCGCCTGCAGGCGCCGCGGTCGCCGCCACGGCGGGAGCCGGGGCCAGCCACAAGGAGTCGGCCTTCGGCCATGTCGACGGCATGGTCGCCACCCGCAGCGGCACCGGCACCAAGACCGACGCGGCGCTGATCGAGACGCCGGCCGCGATCTCCGTCGTGACGCAGGACCAGATCCAGGCCCAGGGTGCGCAGAGCATCGCGCAGGCGGTGCGTTACACGTCGGGCGTGCGGACTGAGAATCTGGGCGCCGACGCGCGCTTCGACAACGTCTACATTCGGGGCTTCCTGGCCRACCAGTATCTGGACTCATTGCGGCTGCTCAATTTCGGCGTATTCGCCTATCCAATCATCGAGCCCTTCAACCTCGAGCGCGYCGAGATCTTGCACGGCCCGGCCTCGGTCCTCTACGGTCAGTCGTCGCCCGGCGGTATCGTCGATCTCGTCAGCAAACGTCCGACGCTCGAGCCCTATCACGAGATGTTCGTCTCGACCGGTAGTTATGGCCGCGCGCAAGCGGGCGTCGACCTCTCCGGTCCGATCGACAAGAACAAGGAGTTTCTCTACCGCTTCACGGCGTCTGGCTTCGACGTGGGCAGTCAGGTCGATCATGCCGATTACCAGCGCATCTCGATCGCGCCGTCGCTGACTTGGCGGCCGGATAACAACACCACGCTGACCGTGCTCGGAACCTATCAGCGTGATCCCAAGGCCGGCTTCTACAATCAGCTGCTGCCCAACGGTATCGGCACCATCACGCCCTACAAGGGTAGCTACATCCCGACGAGCTTCTATTCCGGCGAGCCGAACTTCGACAAGACGGACCGGACCCTCGGTACGGTCGGCTACCTGCTCGAACACAGCTTCAACAACAACGTCAAGGTCCGGCAGAACCTGCGCTACATGGACGTCAGCACCGATTTTGCGGTGGTGTCGCCCGGCGGCGGTCAGCTCGATCCGACCAAGCTGAGCCGCAGCGCCTTCACCACACAGGAGGTTATCCGCTCGTTCAACGTCGACAACCAGGCCGAAGCCAAATTCAACGCCGGTCCGTTCGAGCACACGGTGCTTGCCGGCCTCGACTATACCAACGCCACGGACAAGCGGCTCAACGGCATGCTCTCGGTTGCGCCGACGATCAACGCGTTCAATCCGGTCTACGGCGTGCCGTTCGGTCCGGTGCCCTACACGTCGAATGTTCGGCAGAAGATCGAGCAGCTCGGCGTCTATGCACAGGACCAGATCAAGTTCGACCGCTGGGTCGCGCTGCTCGGCATCCGCCACGATCTGGCGCAGTCCCGCACCGAGACCCTGACCTACGGGAGCGGCACCGCGATCGCACCGAAATCCGATACGGCGGTTACCAAGCGCGGCGCACTGCTCTACAAGTTCGACAACGGGATTGCGCCCTACATCCAGTACACCGAGTCATTTCAGCCGACCGCCGGCACGGATGCTCTTCTCCGCTCGTTTGCGCCGACGACCGGCCAGCAGGAGGAGGCGGGCATCAAGTACCAGCCCAACGCGAAATCGCTCTATACGCTCGCCGCGTTCAACCTGATCCAGCAGAACGTGCTGACGCCGGATACGGATCCGTCGCATCCCCCCGGCTCCCGCGTTCAGACCGGCGAGATCCGTTCGCGGGGCATCGAGCTGGAGGCCAAGACCGAGATCAGTCCCGAGCTGACGGTGTTGGCGTCCTACACCTATCTCGACAACATCGTGACGCGGACCAACACTCCGAGCCAGCTCGGCAAGCATCCGGTCATCGCTCCGATGAATTCGGCATCAGCCTGGGTCGATTACACCTTCCATGGCGGGCCGCTCGACGGCTTTGGCCTCTCCGGCGGCGTGCGCTATGTCGGCGAGACGGCCGGCAATACCGCGAACACGTTCTATGTCCCGGACGTCACGCTGTTCGATGCAGCGCTTCACTACGACTTCTCCGCGTTGGGGCCGCTGTTCAAGGGGTATTCGGCACAGGTCAACGCCACCAATATCTTCGACAAAACCTACGTGACGCTCTGTCAGGACATCGGCTGCTATTACGGCCTGCGCCGCAACGTGATTGCGACGCTGCGCTACCGTTGGTAGGGGAGGGGCATGGGCGAGCAGGCCACCTTCGACGGACGTGCGTACGAGCGGAAGGCCGCGCTTCGACGCTGGCTGTTCGTGCACAAATGGTCGAGCCTGATCTGCACGCTGTTCCTGCTCCTGATCTGCATCACCGGCCTGCCGCTGGTGTTGCGCGACGAGATCGACAATTTGCTCGACGACGCCTTGCCCTATGCGCAGGTGCCGGAGAGCACGCCCAATGTCAGCCTCGACCGAATCGTCGAGGCCGGGCGGAAGATGTATCCGGGCGAGACCGTCATCTCGGTGTTCGTCGATGACGACGAGCCCAAGATCATGATGTTCATGGCGAGCTCATGGGAGGCATTCAAGGCCAACCGCAGGTCGCTGCACTCGATCCGGTTCGATGCCCATACCGGTGACGTGCTGAAACAGACGAAACCGTTCGGCGAGGACGGCCTCACCTTCCTGCAACTGATGCTGTCCCTGCATCGCGATTTGTTCGCAGGGCTCGCGGGCGAGCTGTTCCTCGGCGCGATGGCGCTGCTGTTCATCGCGGCAATCGTCTCCGGGATCGCGATCTACGGGCCGTTCATGCGCAAGCTCGATTTCGGCACGGTGCGCGCGAGCCGTTCGCGGCGGCTGAAATGGCTCGACCTGCACAACCTGCTCGGCGTCGCCACGCTCGGTTGGGCGCTGGTGGTCGGCGCCACCGGCGTGATCAACGAGCTTTCGACGCCGCTGTTCGCGCTGTGGCAGCAGACCGACGTGCGCGCCATGCTGGCGCCGCTGCAAGGCAAGCCGGTGCCGCAGACGTCCGAACTGTCCTCGCCGCAAGCTGCGTACGACACCGTGAAGGCGGCGTTTCCGGACATGATCACGACCAGCGTGGTCTATCCGGGCGCCCCCTTCGGATCGCCGTTTCACTACGTGGTCTGGACCAAGGGCAAGCAGCCGCTGACCTCGCGCCTGTTCAGTCCCGTGCTGGTCGATGCCAGAAGCGGTGCGCTGGTGTCCGCGGTCACCATGCCCTGGTATCTGCGCGCGCTGGAGCTGTCGCGCCCGCTGCATTTCGGCGATTACGGCGGCATGCCGCTGAAGATCATCTGGGTGGTGCTCGACCTCGTCACCATTTTCATTCTCGGCAGCGGACTCTATCTCTGGTTCGCGCGATCGCCGGTCGCGAAGACGCAAGAACAACCGGCCGCGGTCATGCCGCTGGCTTCGCCGGGCGGCGCCGAATGACTGGCCGCCGTTCGATTGCCCTGATCTGGCGCTGGCCGGCGTTGCTCGCGGCCTTCAGCATTTTCGGCCTGCTTTCGGCACTGCTCGGCCAGACGGGGGTCTGGCTGCCATTGTCCTGGATCGCTCTGGCCACTCCGCTCGCGGTGGCCGCGATCTGCGTCAGCCGCAGCCGGGGATGATTTACTCGGCCGGTTCGGCCGAAGCCTCGTCGGGGGCACCGGCACGGCTCGCCATGATCCCGAGCGCGACGCCGCCGATCGCCAGGATCGGCAGCAGCCGCTTGATCCCGATGGCACGAACAATCTGGAGCCCCGTCGCGATCAGCACGGGGTCGGAGAGCATGCTCGTGGCCGCCGACTTCGCGGCGCGCTCGGCGGCGATCCGGGCGCGCTTCCGCGCCTCCCGCTTGTAGCCCCAATAGGTGCCCGCCGCGGCGAGCGTGAGCAGGAAGAAGATGCCGGCGCCCGCGAGGCAGGCCTGCACGGGTCCATATGTCTCCAGAACCGATATGAAGGCGGCGGCGCAGAGGAAGCTGGTGGTGATGAAGAGCGCGAATGCGGCGCCGGCCGCGAGCGACGTCAGCCGGACTGTCGTGCCCGTCGATGCGCTGATGCCGTCGATGATGCGTTGAAACATGGACTTGCTCCTCAAATCCCCACAAGCCGACAGCGGCGGCGCCGGAGCGCCGCCATCATCTCACGATCCCCCGCGCATCTCAGCGGCGCCACGCCACGCCGATCAGGAAGCCGATGCCGAGCGCGATGCCGACGGTCGCAAGCGGCCGCTGCGTGATGGCATCTTCCAGCGTTTCCTCGATCGACCCGTAAGCATCCTGCGCCGCGCCCATCATGGCGCTGCCGCGCTCCGACATGTCGTCGAGCGTCGAATCCACGTTCTCGCGGGCTTGCTTGTAACCACGCCGGGCCTGCTTGCCCGTCGCGTTGGCAAACGTATTGAGGGCATCGGTGATCTGTTCTGTGAGGGCGGCGATATCGCTTTTCACGGCTGCTACATCCTTCTCGAGGCGTTCCCTGGTGGCTTTGTCGGTCCAGTCTCTCATCCTGGTGTCGCCGTCGGTTGTTGACATCACAAGCTCCGAACTGTTGGCGGTGAGATGAGCGGAAAACGTTTCGTTGTGACGGAAGTTCCGTCATCGAAACCCCTCATCCTTGCGGCAGCTGCGGCGAATCCGCCGGCGCGAGATGCTCCTTGAGGATCAGCGCAACGATCAGCAGCGGAGAGGCGAGGAAGGCGCCCATCGGCCCCCACAGCCAGGTCCAGAAGGCGAGGGCGATGAAGACGGCCAGCGCATTCAACTCCAGCCTGCGGCCGATGATGGTCGGGGTCACGAAGTGCCCCTCCAGGAAGGTGATGCCGCCGAAGGCGAGCGCCGCCATCAATCCGCCGCCCAGGGTCGGGAAGGCGACGAGCCCCACCACGACCAGCACGGCGAACATCGCGACCGGCCCGATGATCGGGATGAAGTTGAGCGCGGCCGCGAGCGCGCCGAGTCCGGCTGGATTTGGCATGCCGGTCAGCGCACAGATCAGCCCTGTGACAATGCCGACGCCCACATTGATGACGGTCACCGTCAGCAGGTAATTGCCGAGATGGACCTCGATCTCGTTGAGGATCCGCAGCATCCGCAGCCGCGCGTCGCGGTCGCCGAAGGTCATGATCAGGCCGCGCCTGAGATCGCGCCAGCTCGCGATGAACAGGATCAGGGTGGCGAAGAACAGCAGGAATTCGGTGAATGTCGGCGACAGGAATTCCAGCGTCGGCTGGACCCATTCGAATTTCGGCAGTTGCAGGCTCGGCAGCGCCTCCGGACCGCCGACCATGATTTGCAGCTCCTGCCACAAGGCGAGCGGCCGATCGAACAAATGCAGCTTGTCCTTCAGCTTCGCACCGAGCTCGGGAAGGCGTGAGCTCCATTCCATCAACGGCGAGGCGATCAGCGCGACCACGAAGGCGACCACCGCCGTCACCGCGATCACGATCAGCACCGCGCCGACCGCGCGCGGCACCCGCCGGCGTTCCAGGAAGCCCGCGGCGGGCGACAGCATGGTGCCGGTGACGAACGCCATCACGACGGGCAGGAAGAATGGCTTGCCGACATAGAGCACTGCGACCACGGAGATCAGGAGCAGGCCAGCGAGCGCGAAGGCGACAAATTCGGCGCGGCGGATCACCGGCGGCAGGTCAGTCTTGCTGTCGGGGAGCGGCGTGCTTTCGCTGTTGTCGGAAGTCAGACGTTCACTGGGAAGGACGCGCACAATCTCTCTCCCGCACGGAAGCTTCCATCCGGGCGCCCGTTGACCAGGGGAGAACGTCGGGGGCCCGCTGCGGTTCCATCGCGGCTTCGTGAAGAATGGCTCGCTTGACTGTGACTTCGCAGCCGCACGTCGCCGTGGAACTTGAGTCGGTCCTGCCGCGTTTATCGGACGCGCATCACCCGGATGCACACATCCAATGGGGCAGCACATGACCAGGTTCTCTGTCCATCGCCGGCTTTCGCCGCGCACTTTCACTGGCTTTGCCGTTGCGACAGCGCTGCTGACGATGCCGTTCGCGGCACACGCCCAGACGCTCGGCTACGCGCCGTTGCAGCTGCACGGCTTTCCACAGGACCGGGCCTACGCCCCTGCGGACGCGCAAACGGCCGACGAGGACGCCGCGCTTCCCGATCGCCTGCGCCGGCAGATCGTGAGCTTCGATCGAAACGAGCCGGCCGGCACGATCGTCATCGATACCGCCAATACCTATCTCTACTACGTGCTCGGCCAGGGCCGTGCCATCCGCTATGGCGTCGGCGTCGGCCGTCAGGGCTTCACCTGGGCCGGCGTGCAAAGCGTGACGCGCAAGGCGGAGTGGCCGGACTGGCATCCGCCGGCCGAGATGATCGCGCGCCAGCCTTATCTGCCGCGCTTCGTGGCCGGCGGTCCCGGCAATCCGCTAGGCGCCCGGGCGATGTATCTCGGTTCGAGCGAGTACCGCATCCACGGCACCAACGATCCCACCACGATCGGCAAGTTCGTCTCCTCCGGCTGTATCCGCCTGACCAATGCGGATGTCACCGACCTTTTCAACCGCGTCAATGTCGGCGCCAAGGTGGTCGTGCTGCCTAAGAACGCCCCGTTGATGGCCAGGGACGGCGATCCCGTGCGCAAGCGCCCGGCGGTGACGACGCTGCCGACCGGCCGTCAGGCGCTGAACATCCCGACGTCGTCGGTCAACTAAGAGGTCACATGGGTATCCGCTCGATCAACAGGCTGGCCGGTGGCGCGGCGGCATTGTTCGCCGTCGCTTCCCTCGGCCTCGTACTGACGCCGCCGGCGCATGCGCAGGATTTCTTCTCGGCGCTGTTCGGCGCGTTCGGAGCACGGCCGCCGCAGATCCGGACGCCGTTTCCGGGCGACGACATGCCCCGCTACGATGCGCCGCGTGGCCGCATCGCCTATGGCGGCGGACTGGCCTATTGCGTGCGGGGCTGCGACGGCCGCTATTTCCCGGCCCAAGGCGCCGACAGCGAGAGCAAGGCGCAATCCTGCAAGAGCTTCTGTCCGGCCGCCGAAACGTCGCTGGTTTATGGCAGCAATATCGACAATGCGGCGACGGAGACCGGAAAGTCCTATTCCGACCTGCCGAACGCGTTCCGCTACCGCAACGAGATCGTCGCGGGCTGCACCTGCAACGGCAAGGATACGGTCGGGCTCGCGCCCGTGAAGGCCGAGGACGATCCCACCTTGCGCAGGGGCGACATCGTCGCCAGCGCGGGCGGCCTCGTTATCGCCAACCGCAATGCCAACGATCGCGGCGGCGTCGCGATGAACTTCTCGCCACTGCCGGAATCGGTGCGCGCAAGATTCCGCCAGGTGCCGGTGGTGGCCAAGGAGTAGGGGCGCGTCGCTTCGCATCTTCCCCAGGACGAGAATGATGCGAGGCCGGTGCCCCAATCACCGCCGTCGTCCCGGCCTTCGCCGGGACGACAGCGAGGGTGTAGCGCCAGCGTGCCTTATGCCGCGCGGATCCTGCCGAGGAAGTCGCTGACCTGCCGGCCGAGCTGCTGGCTCTGGGTCTCCAGCAGCTCGGAGGCCTGCTTGACGTTCTCCGCCGCGCCGGCCGCGGTGTCGGCGTCGGCCTTGACGCCGGTGATGTTGTCCGAGACGTTCTTGGTGCCCTGCGCCGCATATTGCGTGCTGCGGGTGATCTCCTGGGTCGCCGCGCCCTGCTCCTGGACGGCGGCGGCGATCGCGGTGGCGACCTCGTTGACCTCGCCGATGATGCCGCCGATCGCCTGGATCGCGTTGATGGCGTCGCCGGCGACCTTCTGGATGTCGGCGATCTGGCCGGAGATTTCCTCGGTGGCCTTCGCGGTCTGGCTGGCGAGCGACTTCACCTCGGAGGCGACCACGGCGAAGCCGCGGCCAGCTTCGCCGGCACGCGCCGCCTCGATCGTGGCGTTGAGCGCGAGCAGGTTGGTCTGTGCCGCGATGGTGTTGATCAGGCCGACCACCTCGCCGATGCGTCCTGCGGACTGCGCCAGCCCCTGGACGGTGCCGTCGGTCTCGCGCGCCTGGTTGACGGCGCGGCTGGCGATGCCCGCGGCATGCGCGGCCTGCTGGCTGATGTCGTTGATCGAGGCGCTGAGCTCCTCGGCGGCGGCGGCGACGCTGTCGACGCTCATCGAGGCGTCGTTTGAGGCCTTGCCCGCGACCTCGACGCGTTCGTTGGTCTGGCGCGACACGGCCGAAAGGTCGCCCGAGGTTTTCCGCATCTCGCTCGAGGCATCGCTCAATTCGCCGAGCGACCGGCGCACGACGCCCTCGAACTCGCCGACATAGGTCTCGATCGCGCGCTGGCGCGCGGCGGCGCCGGCGTTGCGTTCGCGCTCCTGGGCTTCGATCTTCAGCTTGTCGGTGGCCTGCTGCTTGAAGGTCTCCAGCGCGCCGGCGAGCGAGCCGATCTCGTCGTGGCGGTCGAGATAGCCGCTGTCGACGCCGAGATCGCCGCCGGCGACCTTCAGCATGGCGTCGCGGATCCGGTGCAGCGGCGTGATCACGCGGCGGCTGACGGCCATCATCGCCGCGCCGGTCAGGAGGATCGCGGCGGCGAGCAGCGCCGTATTGACGATCAGCGACTGCACTGCTGTCGCGCGCTGGGTCGCGGAGTGATCCTTGGCCGCGTCGAGCGCGGCGTCGGCGAGCTTGATCGCGCTCGCCATGCGGCCGACCGAATAAGGGCTCCACTGGTTGGCGGTCATTGACGGTTTCTCGCCCTTGGCGACCGCGGCGATGATGCCGTCGCGCGTGGTGGCGTATTGTGGGTCGAAATAGACGGCCTTGGCGTTCGCCATGGCCGCAGCGAGCGCCGGCGGCAATTGCATGCCCACCGTGGCGAGCTCGATCGCATTCCAGGCCGTATCGGTGCCGCCGACGAACTTCGTATAGGCGAGCTGAAGCTCAGGCGTGATCTTGCCGGTGCCGAGCGCATTGCCGACGATCAGCGAGGACTCGCCGGCGCTCAGGCGCAAGAGCCAGGCCATCTGCTTGAGCATCAGGAGCTGGTCGATGACCGGGTCCTGATGATTGACACTCGCGCTGAGCATCGGCGAGAGTTTTTCGAGGATCGCCATCAGCCCGTCCTCGGCGTCGGTATATTCCTTGGCGAGTGCTGCGCGGCGCGAAGCCTTGGGCTTGGCGACTTCGGTCCAGAATTCCGCCTGCTTCTCAAGCAACACCTTGTTCAGCCGGCCGAGGTCCGACACCATCGTCTCGCCCTGCGGCAAGTCGATGGAGGGAAGAATCTCGGTGGCGCGCGCCAGCGCCGGCATCAGGATGTCGCGGATTCCGCGGATATATTTTTCGATGTCCTGGTCCACCTGGACATCCGAGGTGAGCTGGCGGCTGCTGGTCGAGCGGTCGGCACGGATGTTCGCCATCGCCTTGAACACTTCTGCCGATGCGGCCGAGACCGCAACGATCCGGTTGGCGGCTTGCAGCCGGCCCCATGAGCTCCATGCACTGATCGAGAATCCGATGACGACGACGAGCGCGGTGGACAGGATCACTGCCTTCAGCAGCGCAGAAACGGTCAAGCGGTTCAGCATCGGACACCCCGGTAGGCATTTTCGAAGTTCGTGGCCCCGAGACGGCAGCCCCCCACGAACTTCGAAGAATCAAAGGGATGCGCGCATATGCGCTTGCCGGAGGCAGGCGCCCGGCGCATTTGGCCCGAAAAGAGTAAAAACTTAGACAGTGGCCCTGCCGTAAAATTACGGGACGGTCGGGGACGGGTATCGGGCCGCGCTTGCCGACAGCGTTTGAGGCGTGCTGCTCCTCAACGTCGTCCTGGCGAAGGCCAGGACCCATTACCCCGAGTGCCAGTGTGGTGCGACGCTGACGGCCACCAGCCTGCCCATTGCAGAGTGCGGTGGTAATGGGTCCTGGCTTTCGCCAGGACGACATCGGGATGCGTGGCTCGCCGCGTGCCAATAAACCGAGGCTACGCCGCGCGGATCTTGCCGAGGAAGCCGGAGACCTCCTGGCCGAGCTGGCGGCTCTGGGTCTCCAGCAGCTCGGAGGCGTGCTTCACATTCTCCGCGGCCGCCGCTGCGGCGTCCGCGTCGGCCTTGACGCCGGTGATGTTGTCCGAGACGTTCCTGGTGCCCTGCGCCGCATATTGCGTACTGCGGGTGATCTCCTGGGTTGCCGCACCCTGCTCCTGGACGGCGGCGGCAATCGCGGTCGCGACCTCGTTGACCTCGCCGATGATGCCGCCGATGGTCTGGATCGCGTCGATGGCCTCGCCGGCGACCTTCTGGATGTCGGCGATCTGCTCGGAGATTTCCTCCGTGGCCTTCGCCGTCTGGCTCGCCAGCGACTTCACCTCGGAGGCGACCACCGCGAAGCCGCGGCCGGCCTCGCCGGCGCGGGCTGCCTCGATGGTGGCGTTGAGCGCCAGCAGGTTGGTCTGCTGTGCGATGGTGTTGATCAGGCCGACCACCTCGCCGATGCGTCCTGCGGACTTCGCCAGCCCCTGAACGGTGCCGTCGGTCTCGCTCGCTTGCGTGACGGCGCGGCCGGCGATGCCCGCGGCATGCGCGGCCTGCTGGCTGATGTCGTTGATCGAGGCGCTGAGCTCCTCTGCGGCGGCCGCGACGCTGTCGACGCTCATGGAGGCGTCGTTCGAGGCCTTGCCGGCGACCTGGACACGGTCGTTGGTCTGCCGCGACACCGCGGAGAGATCGCCCGAGGTCTTGCGCATCGCGCCTGAGGCTTCGCTCAATTCGCCCAGCGTCTTGCGCACCGCGCCCTCGAATTCGCCGACATAGGCCTCGATCGCGCTCTGGCGCGCGATGGCGCCCGCATTGCGCTCGCGCTCGTGCTCTTCGATCTTGAGCTTGTCGGTCGCCTGCTGCTTGAAGGTCTCGAGCGCGCCGGCGAGCGCGCCGATCTCGTCTTTCCGGTCGAGATAGCCGCTGTCGACGCCGAGATCGCCGCCGGCGACCTTCAGCATGGCGTCACGGATGGTGTTGAGGGGCTGGATGACGCGGCGGCTGACCAGCATGATGGCGCCAATGGCGAGGCCGATGGCGAGCGTCAGCAGCGCGAGCTGCACGATCAGCGCGCGCTGCGCGCCACTGCGCTGCTCCAGCGTATGCGTCCTGGCGGCATCGAGGGCGGCTTCCGCCACCGCGACCGCGCTTGCCATGCGGCCTACCGTGACCGGGCTCCACTGGTTCGCGGTCATCTCGGGCTTCTCGCCCTTGACCAGCGTGTCCGCAAGGCGGTCACGCAAGGCCAGATATTGCGGCTCGAAATAGGCGGTCTTGATGGCCGCCATGGCGGAGGTGAGCGCCGGCGGCAGCTGCATGCCCGAGGTCGACAGTTCCAGCGCCTTCCACATCGCGGTCGTGCCGCCGACATATTGGGTATAGGCGTAGCGGCCTTCCGGCGTGATCTTGCCGGCGGCAAGCCCGGTCGAGACGATCAGCGAGGCCTCGCCCGCGGTGTTGCGGAGCAGCCAGGCGTTCTGCTTGATCGACAGCAGCTGGTCGATCACGGCATCCTGGTGGTTGACGGTGGCGGCCAGGACGTTCGAGAGCTTGTCGAGCGTCTCGAGCAGGCCCTGCGTCGTCTCCATGTATTCCTTCGGCAAGCCGGCACGGCGCTGGTCCTTCGGCTTCGCCACCTCCTCCCAGAACTGCTTCTGCTCTTCCGACAGCAGCTTGTAGAGGCGCGCGAGCTCCGGAACCAGCGTGCCCGATTGCGGGAAGTCCATGGTCGGCAGCAGGTCGAGCGCACGGGCCATCGCCGGCATCTGGGCGTCGCGCAGCGCGCGCAGATATTTCTCGATCTCCGGGTCCATCGGCTCGGTCGCATTCAGCAGCCGCGTCGTGGTCGAGCGGTCGGTGCGCAGATTGTGCATCGCCTTGAACAGGTCCGCGGAGGCGTCCGCGATCTGCGAGATGCGGCTGGCGGTCTTGAGGCGGTCCCAGGATTCGTAGGCGGTGAGCGAGAGCGCGATCACCACGCAGACCGACGTGATCGCGATCACCGCCTTCAGCAGCGCGGATACGGTCAGACGATTCAGCATCGAAGCCCCCAATTGCAAATTTCAAAAGTCGTCAGGGCGCCCCAGGCAACAACGAAAACAGGGAGGGGCGCGGCGTGGTCGGCAATCGCATGCCGCTGGCGGCGCACCCGCAAACGGTTTCCGCATCTGAGACGAAAAGGGTAAAGTTTTAGGCAGCCGGGAGGCTGGTAGAAGTACGCATTTACTAGAAGTTGCAATGAGTTGCCTGTGTGGAACCAGCGCGCGAGACAGGCGTTAGGACACTGTCAGCAATTTGCCTGAGGGGGCCTCGCGATGCTTGTCGGCGTACTCGTCACCTTTCTCGTCATCATTCTGGTGCTTTATCTCATCAACATGCTGCCGATGGACGGCCGCGCCAAGCAGATCGCGCGCGTCGTCGTGATCATCATTGGCGTCGTGTCGCTGCTGAAATATCTCACGGTGTTTTAGCGGGGCACGTGGTCGTAGCCCGGATGGAGCGAAGCGAAATCCGGGATCTTGCCCCAAGCCATGTCTGTCCCGGATTGCGCGGAGCCTGTCATCGGGCGGCGCTTCGCGCCGACCCGTTGGCTCCATCCGGGCTACGGATCCCAAAACAAAAAAGCCCCGGCGAGAGCCGGGGCTTTTGTCGTTCGTGACGAGACCAGCTCTAATGCAGCGACTTGAGCCAGGCATCGACATCCTGACGGATCTGATCCCGGGCCAAGCCATAGCGTTGCTGGAGCCGGCCTTCGAGCTGTTCGCGGCGACCCTCGATCACGTTGAGGTCGTCGTCGGTGAGCTTGCCCCACTTCTCCTTGGCGGAACCCTTGAACTGCTTCCAGTTTCCTTCGATCCGATTCCAGTCCATGACCATCTCCCGTTGGTTGATGGCCCGACAACGCGAGCGGCGCGCAGCCGTTCCTCCTCGCGCCGCGACGTTTCGCCCGCCGCGGGCGTAGCCCGGATGGAGCGAAGCGAAATCCGGGATCTTGCCCCAAGCACCGCCGGTCCTGGATTACGCGGAGCCTGTCATCGGGCGGCGCTTCGCGCCGACCCGTTGGCTCCATCCGGGCTACAGGCGCCCAACAAAAAAGTCCCGGCGCAGGCCGGGACTTTTGACATTCGTCGAACCAGGATTACCCCGCCGCCTTGGCCTCGCGGCGGCGGGCGGTGAGGATGTATTCGGTGTAGCCGTTCGGCTGCGTGCGGCCTTCGAAGACGAGGTCGCAGGCCGCCTTGAAGGCGACGCCGTCGAAGGACGGCGCCATCGGCTTGTAGAGCGCGTCGCCCGCGTTCTGCTTGTCGACGACGACGGCCATGCGCTTCAGGGATTCCATCACCTGCGCTTCGGTGATGACGCCCTGGTGCAGCCAGTTGGCGAGATGCTGGCTGGAGATGCGCAACGTCGCGCGGTCTTCCATCAGGCCGACATCGTGGATGTCGGGCACCTTGGAACAGCCGACGCCCTGGTCGATCCAGCGCACGACATAACCCAAAATGCCCTGGCAGTTGTTGTCGATCTCCTGCTTGACGTCGTCGGGCGCCCAGTTCGACTTCGACACCGGAATGGTGAGGATGTCGGACAGCTTTGCGCGCGGGCCGCCCTTGGCAAGCTCCTGCTGCCGCGCGATCACGTTGACCTGGTGGTAGTGCAGCGCGTGCAGCGTCGCTGCGGTCGGCGACGGCACCCAGGCGGTGGTGGCGCCGGCCTGCGGATGGGCAAGCTTCTGCGCAAGCATGTCCGCCATCTTGTCGGGCGCGGCCCACATGCCCTTGCCGATCTGGGCGTGGCCGGGCAGGCCGTCGATCAGGCCCATGTCGACGTTCCAGTCCTCATAGGCCTTGATCCAGGCTTGCGCCTTCATCTCGTTCTTGCGGATCATCGGCCCCGCTTCCATCGAGGTGTGGATCTCGTCGCCGGTGCGGTCGAGGAAGCCGGTGTTGATGAACATGATGCGCTTGGAGGCGCGCTGGATGCAGGCCTTGAGGTTGACGGTGGTGCGCCGCTCCTCGTCCATGATGCCGACCTTCATGGTGTTCTCGGCAAGCCCCAGCATCTTCTCGACGCGGTCGAAGATCTCGCAGGTCAGCGACACCTCGTCGGGGCCGTGCATCTTCGGCTTGACGATATAGGCAGATCCGGTGCGGCTGTTCCTGACCTTGGAATTGCCTTTGAGGTCATGGATCGCAAGCAGGCCCGAGACGGCGGCGTCGAGCAGGCCCTCCGGAATCTCCTCGCCCTTCTCGTCCAGCACCGCGTCGGTGAACATGTGATGGCCGACATTGCGCATCAGCAGCAGGCTGCGGCCGTGCAGCTTGACCTCGCCCTTGCCGTCCGGCGTCTTGTAGCTGCGGTCACTGTTGAGCGCGCGCGTCAGCGTCTTGCCGCCCTTCTCGAAATCGGCCGACAGCGTGCCGTTCATCAGGCCGAGCGTGTTGCGGTAGACCAGCACCTTGTCCTCGGCATCGACCGCCGCGACCGAGTCCTCCATGTCGAGGATGGTCGAGACCGCGGACTCCATGAGCATATCGGCGACGCCGGCCGGATCGTCCTTGCCGATGATGTTGCTGCGGTCGATCCTGACCTCGACGTGCAGGCCGTTGTTGACGAGCAGCACGGCGGAGGGCGCGGCGGCATCGCCCTGGAAGCCCGCGAACTGCGCGGCGTTCTTCAGCGCGGTGGCGTTGCCGCTCTTCAGCTTCACCGCGAGCTGGCCGGCGACCACGCTATAGGCGGTGACGTCGGTGTGGCTGCCGGTCGCGAGCGGCACGGCGGCATCGAGGAACGCCTTGGCCTTGGCGATCACCTTGTCGCCGCGTGCCTTGTTGTAGCCCTTGCCGGCGTCGCCCGCATCATGCGGGATCGCGTCGGTGCCGTAGAAGGCGTCATAGAGCGAGCCCCAGCGCGCATTCGCCGCGTTCAGCGCGTAGCGTGCGTTGGTGAGGGGCACGACGAGCTGCGGCCCGCAGATCTTGCCGATTTCTTCATCAACATTGGCGGTCTCGACGGTCTGCGTCGCCGGCTCGGGCAGGAGATAGCCGATCTCCTTCAGGAAGGCGGTATAGGCGTTGATGTCGAACGGCTTGCCCTTGCTGGCGCGGTGCCAGTCGTCGATCTTGGTCTGCAGCGTGTCGCGGACCGCGAGCAGCGCGCGGTTCTTCGGTCCGAGATCCCGGATGATGGCGGCGAGCCCGGCCCAGAACGCGTCGGGCGCGATTCCCGTCTTCGGGGCCGCTTCCTTGGCGATGAAATCGAACAGGACGGGGGCGATCTTCAGTCCGTGGGCGTCGACGCGTTTCATGATGGGCTTTCTTGTTGGAAATGGCTGTTTTTGGCTGCTTTTGACCCGACAGCAGCAAAATGCGCCCGCAAAGGGCAGCTTTCAGGGTCCTATTAGCCTCAAAATCGGGGCCGTGAGAAGGCCCCCGACGCCTGTCAAAATGTCAAGGCGAGGTGGGCGGGCCGGCGAGGACGGCATCTGGCGTCAAATGCCAAAGCAATGGGCGCGATCTCTCCCCGGCGTCGTCCCGGCGAAGGCCGGGACGCATAACCACAGGAAGTAGTTTGGCGAAGATTAGTAGTCCGGGACTCGCACCTCATCCCCACCGAAAGATCACGTGGTATGGGTCCGGGCCTTCGCCGGGACGACACCGATGATGTGGCGCGATAATCGGCGCCTCAAATATGTGCGGCGAGATCCACCCGCTCGTCGAACAGCACGCCGGACTCTTTCAGCATCTGTTCGATCTCATCGGCAGCCTCGGCAACCCTTCTCGTCGAGGTGTAGATCTCGAGTTCGGCGGCCTCGGGCCTCTCGTTGTCGTTGCCGATGACGGTGAACGACGCCAGCGCGCCGGCGCGGGCCTTCTTGTAATGGCC
>NZ_JBFULU010000027.1:0-102543 GCF_054049735.1 Bradyrhizobium sp. P5_C12 | reverse complement strand
GATCCAGACCGAGCAGGACCGCGCCGGGATCAACGATCCCTCGCATTTTGCCTATCCGACCTACGCCAAGGCCGCCATCCAGCGCCGCGAGAACCTGACCCGCTCGGCCGACGAACTGAAGGGCCAGCTCGAGGAAGCCAAGGCTGCGCTCGGCGAAGCCTTCGAGGAGCTCAAGAAGGTCGAGCTCCTGGACGAGCGCGACCAGGCCCGTGAACGCGCCGAGGAAAGCGCCCGCGAGCAGGCCGATCTCGACAGCATCGGCCTGATGCGTGCCCGCATGGGTGCCATCGCCTAAGGCAGCCACGGCCAAACCGCCGAGAATTTGCGAACCCGGACCCGCAAGGTCCGGGTTTTCGTCTTTGCTGTCCACAGCGTGGCGCCCCGCCCCTTGGAGGCGGGCTTTGCCACGCGCTATGGTAGCGGAGTGCCAGGGTCCGCGCCGGATGCGACGGGGCCGCGCGTTGGGGGGCTGAATGCTGACGCCAGCAGAGCTGGTCGGGCTGATCGAGGCGGTGGCGAGGGGCGATCAGGCCGCCTTCGAGCGGCTTTACATCGCCACGCGCGCGAAACTCTATGGCGTCGTGCTCCGTATCTTGCGCCGACAGGATCTCGCGGAGGAGGTCATTCAGGAGACCTATGTCAAGATCTGGAACAGCGCCGGCCAGTTCAATCCGGCGCTGTCATCTCCGATCACGTGGATGGCATCCATCGCGCGCAACCGCGCCATCGACATCGTGCGCAAGAAGACGGAAGTCTCCATCGAGGAAGAGCCCCAGGCGATGGAAGTCGCCGCCGACAGTCCCGATCCGCTGGCGCGCCGGGAAATGTCCGAGGAGTTGAAGCGGCTCCTGGAATGCATCGGCCGGCTCGAGCCGGACCGTCAGAGGCTCGTGCTTCTCGCCTATTACAACGGCTGGAGCCGCGACCAGCTGGCCGAGAAATTCGCCGCGCCCGTCAATACGGTGAAGACGTGGCTTCGGCGCAGCATGTTGGATATCCGGGAGTGCCTCGGACTATGAAGGTGGTTTTGGACTGCAATTGATGGCCTACACGGAGGACCATATCGCGCTCGCCGCGGAATATGCGCTCGGCACACTCGATGCCGGTGAGCGCGCGCAGGTCGAGACCATGATGGCGGTGGACAAGGAGTTCGCCGCCATCGTGCAGGCCTGGGCATTCCGGCTCGGCGTCCTCAACCAGATGGTGGGCTCGGTCGAGCCGCGGCCGATCGTGTGGGAGAACATCAGGTCCGAGCTCGCGCGGACGGCCTTCGCGCAGGAGCCGCCCGCGCTGTCCGAAGCCTCGCCGCCGCTACCTCCGCCTGTCACGGAAGCATCCTCGCCGGAGGTCCCCTCGCAGGACGCTTCATCGGAAGCGGTGTCGCCGGCGGAGCCGCAGCGGCCCGAACCGGATGCCATTCCGGACGTCGTGCCGATCTTCATGCCGCAGGTCCATGCGCCCGATCCGGACGTCGCGCGCGCGCCGCCGGCGCCGGTCGTGGACAACACCAATGTGATCCGGCTCGAGGGCCGCGTGAAGCGCTGGCGCTCGATCGCATCTGCCGTCGGCGCGCTTGCGGCCGCGCTGCTGGTGACGCTGTCGCTTCAGATCCTGCAGCCCGATGCGCTTCCGGGTGCGCTGCGACCGGCACCGCGGATCCAGACGGTCGAGGTGAAGGCTCCGTCCACGCCGCTTGCTGCCTCCGCGCAATATGTCGCGCTGTTGCAGGGGCAGGGCGGCGGCCCCGCCTTCATCCTCACCATCGACGGTGCCACGCGGAATTTCACGGTGCGCAAGGTCGGCGCGACGCCGGAGCCCGGCAAGAGTTTCGAGCTCTGGCTGATCTCCGACAAGCTGCCGCGTCCGCGCTCGCTCGGCGTGATCGGCGCCGGCGATTTCACCGCGCGTCCGGTGCTCGGCGCCTACGATGCCGACGTCGTCAACGGCGCGACCTACGCCGTCACCGTCGAGCAGGCCGGCGGTTCGCCGAGCGGCCAGCCGACCTCGGCACCGGTGTTTTCCGGCAAGCTGATCGAGACCGTGCCGCCGTCGCAGCCGCAGGCGCCGCCGAAGAAGTAGGCTGCGTCGTAGCCCGGATGGAGCGCAGCGCAATCCGGGACCTTCGTGCCACTTGGTGAGAACCCCGGATTGCGCTTCGCTCCATCCGGGCTACAAGGGCGCACACTCCTGTCGCCACGGTCCAGTCCGCCGTCGCATCCCGACAAGTCTCGCCAAATCTGCCCCCGATTTGAACCTCTCCGCAATTCGCGGCGTCAAATGCCCGGAATTTGCAATCGACACCGCCGATCATGGTGCCGGAGAGGGGCGAGAAGTCAGATGGATGCAGCGAAGACGCCGGGCATCTTCATTCACCAATATGCGGGGCTGCCGCATGGTCCGGCTTTCGAACATTGGCGCGACAGGGCCTTCGGTTCCTGCGGCCTCGATATCGGGCCGAGCCATGGCGACAGCATCGACTGCCGGCTCCAGATCAGCGTGGTCGACAATATCGCGCTCGCCATTCCCGAAGGCGCTTCCGCGCAATATTCGCGCACGCAGAGCCACCTTGCCGATGGCAGCGACGATCTCGTCCTGCTCGCTGCACATGCGGGCATTGTCCGCGTCGGACAGAACGGCCATACCGTCGAGCTCGCACCCGCGCAGATGGTGCTCGTCGACATGAGCATCACCGGCACCGTCGGACACACCGACGCGGATCGCTTCACCACCATCCGCATGCCGCGCCGCGCGCTGCTCGACATCAATCCGCGCGCTGAGGACAAGCTGGCGCAGGTTCTCTCCGACGGTGCGGTGGCCGAGACCATTTTTCGCTATCACGCGCTCGCCGCCAATCACGCGCCACATCTCGACGCTGTCGGTCAGCGCCTGACCGCGCAGCACATGGTCGATCTCGTCGGCCTCCTGCTCGGCACCGATGCCGAGCATGCAAGCCTGGCGCGCGGGCGCGGACATGCGGCAGCGCGTCTCGATCTCATGCGCGCCGACGTGATGGCCGCGCTCGGCCGCAACGATCTCTGCCTGTCCGAAGTTGCCACGCGTTCCGGCCTGAGCCCGCGCCAGGCGCAGCGCCTGTTCGAGCAGGCCGGCACGACCTTCACCGAATTCGTGCTGGAGCAGCGGTTGCTGCTGGCGCGGAAGCTGCTTGGCGATCCCCGCGCCAGGGCGCGCAAGATCAGCGACATCGCGCATTCGTCGGGCTTCTCCGACCTGTCCTATTTCAACCGCGCCTTCCGCAAGCGCTTTGGCGCGACGCCGTCGGAGCAGCGCGAGGCCTGAGCCGCTCGCGATTTCGTCTTGCGATCGGTGCTGCCGCAGTTGGTCCGTCCGGCCAAATGAGCTATACCTGTCCGCGGGCAGACAGCTCGATCGCTTATCGATCCCTCGAGACAACGCAGTCAACGGACATGGCGCGTATCGTCGTGCTCGGCGCCGGATTTGCAGGCCTGTGGGCGGCCATCGGCGCCGCGCGCAAGCGCGACGAGATCGGCGCAGCCGGTGACATCGACATTCACCTCGTCGACCGCAATCCCTATCACAACATCCGCGTGCGCAATTACGAGGTCGATCTCGGCGAGGTCGCGCTTCCGCTTCCGCAATTGCTCGATCCGATCGGAGTGAGCCATGGCCTCGGTGAGGTCGAGGCGATCGATCCGGTCCGGCGCGAAATATCGCTGGTCACGAGTGCCGGCGACGAGATGATGGCTTATGACCGGCTCGTGCTTGCGCTCGGCAGCGAGGTGATGCGTCCCGCCATTCCGGGCCTCGCCGACCATGCCTTCGATGTCGACACCTATGTCGCGGCGCTCCGCCTTGAGGACCATCTCGCCTCGCTCGGACGCAGCGCGCCGTCGCCCGGACGTTCGACGGTCGTGGTGGTCGGCGCCGGCTTTACCGGCATCGAGGTCGCGGCCGAGATGCCCGACAGGCTGGCGCGTGCGGGCATCACCGGCAGCCGCCGCATCATCCTGGTCGATCCCAATCCCGCGGTCGGCGCGACCATCGGCGCGCACGCGCGCCCGGTGATCGAGACGGCGCTGTCCTCGCTCGACGTCGAGACGCGGCTCGGCGTCCGCGTGGTGTCGGTCGAGGCTGCCGGCATTCGCCTGAGTTCGGGCGAGTTCATCCACACGCAGACAGTGATCTGGTGCGCCGGCATGCGCGCGAGCCCGCTCGCGGCGAGTTTTCCGGGCGAGCGCGATCGCTTCGGGCGCCTGCTGGTCGATCCGTTCATGCGTGTTGCGGATCTGCCCGGCGTGTTCGCGGCCGGCGACGTTGCGTCCAGCGTGGTCGACGGACTGCATCCCACCGTGATGTCGTGCCAGTTCGCCCGCCCGATGGGCCGCTTCGCCGGCCACAATGTGGTGGCCGATCTCGCCGGCCTGCCGATGCTGCCGCTGCGGATCGACTGGTATGTGACCGTGCTCGATCTCGGCGATTGGGGCGCGCTCTACACGGAAGGATGGGATCGGGAGGTGCGGACCACTGGGGCAGCCGCGAAGGCGACCAAGCAGACCATCAACCGCAAGCGGATCTATCCGCCGCTGACCGGCAGCAAGGCCGAGTTGTTCGCCGCGGCCGCGCCGACGGTGCAGGCGCCGCCGCCGACCTATGGGGCGCGGTGAATGCCCTGCCGTCGTCCTGGCGAAAGCCAGGACCCATTACCCCTGGAAGTAGTTTGGCGAAGACTCGTTGTGCAGAATTGCAACCTCGCCCTCTCGAGAGACCTCGCGGTATGGGTCCTGGCTTTCGCCAGGACGACACCGAGAATGCGGTCCCACCATCTACCCAACCCCAGACATGAGAAAGCGCCCGTGGGGGGCGGGCGCTTTCTGTAGTCGACTTGGGGTTGGGGTCGTCTACATATCCACGTGGCGACTTTGGGGGGCTGGTAAAGAGCCGCGTGAATTCAAAAAACTCGTCAGATCTCCTTAGCGAACGAGGGACGCGTTCGAGCTGGTGATAGCGACCGGCTTGCCGGCTTTGATGACGCGTGCGGTCTGGGTCAAGCCTTCATCCGAACCCGAGCGCGCGCTGATTCCGAAGCCCGCCACCGCGATCCCGGCCACGAGCGCAACGACCACAATCTTCAGGTGGGTCGAGCGATCCGCGCTGTAAATCGAGTGGTTCATGGAAGGCTCCTGCCGCCATCTACCCGAAGTAGTCGCCGCCCTGTTCAGGCAGGTTCATGCTTCCGGTGCCCAACAACCTAGTATTGGGGGGATTYGTTCCCAAGGGGCGATCACAAGAGCGTGAAAGGACGTGAAGAGTCGCGATCAAAAGCGACCCTTGATCGTGTGATTTTATAATTATTTCAAAGATGTAATGTGCTTGTAAGGCGCCTCATCCGGATTTGGTCGACAAGGCGCCAGGAACTCAAAAACCATTTGCCTGTGGCCGAAAAACACACGGCTTCTTAAGGCAAATCAGACGCTTCCGACCGTTTTCAACCTCGCTCTAGGGTGGATTTCAGCCTGCGACAGCACCGTGGTCTGGGCGCGGAACCGCTCGACCAGCGAGCGCACGAACGGACGAATTGCCGCAGACGTGACCAGCACCGGCGCCTCGCCTTCGCGGGCGGCGCGCTCGAACGCCTCGCGCACCGCGGTCATGAACTCCGACAGTTTCGAGGGCTGCATGGCGAGGCTGCGCTCCTCGCCCTGGCCGACGATGGATTCGGCAAAGGCCTGCTCCCACCGCGCCGACAGCGCGATCAGCGGCAGATAGCCGTTGTACGAGGTGTTTTGCGCGCAGATCTGCCGCGCCAGCCGGGCCCGGACGTGCTCGACCATCGTCGCGGGATTGCGCGAGAAGGCCAGCGAATCCGCGATGCCTTCGAGAATGGTCGAGAGGTCGCGGATCGAGATGCGTTCGGCGAGCAAATGCTGCAGCACGCGCTGGATGCCGGAGACGGTGACCTGCGCCGGCACGATGTCCTTGACCAGCTCGCCCTGCTCCTTCGGCAGCTCCTTGAGCAGCTTCTGCACTTCACCATAGGACAACAGGTCCGACATGTTGGCCTTGAGCAGCTCGGTGAGGTGGGTGGAGAGCACGGTCGCGGCGTCGACGACGGTGTAGCCCTTGAGCGAGGCCTCCTCCTTGAGGCTGGCGTCAACCCAGGTCGCGGGCAGGCCGAAGGTCGGCTCGGTGGTGTGGATGCCGGGCACCTGCACTTGGCTGCCGCCGGGGTCCATGACCATGAACTGGTTTGGCCAGATCTTGCCGGTGCCGGCGTCGACCTCCTTGATCTTGATGATGTAGGTGTTGGCCTCGAGCTGGACGTTGTCGAGGATGCGCACCGACGGCATCACAAAGCCCATCTCGATCGCCAGCGAGCGGCGCAGCGCCTTGATCTGCTCGGTGAGGCGGTCGGTGCCGTCGGGGCCGTTGACGAGCGGCAGCAGCGCGTAGCCGAGCTCGATCTTGAGGTCGTCGATCTTGAGCGCCGCCGAGATCGGCTCCTCGGATGCGGCGGCTCCCGCCGCGCCGGGCGTTCCCGGTGCGGGCGCGGCCTTGGCGACTTCGTCGGCCTTGGCGGTCGCACGGTTGCGGTTGCGCGCCGACCAGGCCAGCGCGCCGGCGCCGGCGCCGAGCGCGAGGAAGGGGAGGGTCGGAATGCCCGGCAGCGCCGCCAGCACCAGCATGACCGCTGAGGACATCGCCAGCGCCTGCGGATAGCCGGAGAACTGCTTCATCAGCGCCTTGTCGGCCGCACCCGAAACGCCCGCCTTGGAGACGAGCAGGCCGGCCGCGGTCGAGACGATCAGCGCCGGTACCTGGGTGACGAGGCCGTCACCGACGGTCAGCAGCGTGTAGCTGCGACCGGCATCGGCAAAGGACAGGCCCTGCTGTGCGACGCCGATGATCATGCCGCCCACGACGTTGATGAAGACGATCAGGAGGCCGGCGATGGCGTCGCCGCGGACGAACTTGGAGGCACCGTCCATGGCGCCGAAGAAGCCGCTCTCGTCCTCCAGCTCCTTGCGCCGTTCCTTGGCGACCTTCTCGTCGATCAGGCCGGCGGAGAGATCGGCGTCGATCGCCATCTGCTTGCCGGGCATGGCATCGAGGTGGAAACGCGCGGCGACTTCGGCGATGCGGCCCGAACCCTTGGTGATGACCACGAAGTTGACGATGATCAGGATGGCGAAGACGATGATGCCGATGACGAAATTGCCGCCCATCACGAAGCTGCCGAAGGCCTCGATGACGTGACCGGCGGCATCCGTGCCCTCGTGCCCGTGCGACAGGATCAGGCGGGTCGAGGCCATGTTGAGCGACAGGCGCAGCATGGTCGAGATCAGCAGGATGGTCGGGAAGGCCGAGAATTCCAGCGGCGCCTGGATGAACAACGACGTCATCAGGATCAGGATCGAGAGCGTGATCGAGATCGCCAGGAACAGGTCCAGCACGATCGCGGGCAGCGGCAGGATCAGCACCACCAGGATGGTGAGGACGCCGAGCGCCAGCGCGATGTCGCCGCGCCTGAGGATGTTGCCGATCTCGGTGAGGGTGGGGAAGCCGGCATTTGTGCCGCCTACGCCCTGTCCCGCGGTGACGTCGACCATGGTAGCTGCCTCCCCGCGCGACTGCCGGCCGCGCGCCCCAAATGTCTGCGCGGCGGCCGAGGGGCCGCCGTTCCGAAAGTGAGGCACCGCACTGGCGTCCACGGGGGACCTCCCGTTCTACGCGGCTGACGACACTCGACTTCACCCGGCAATTCTTGCCGGGTGTATGGTTAGCAAAGGGTTAACGGAGGGTGCGGCGGGAGGTCAGACCGGGGTGTTTCGGCCCTCCCGGGTCGTCATTCCGGGGCGGTGCGAAGCACCGAACCCGGAATCTCGAGATTCCGGGTTTGGTCCTGCCGACCATCCCGGAATGACGGGGTAGGTGGCAAAGCGCCCCTACTTCGCCTTCTCCATCTTCGTCACCGTGTAGCCCGAAGCCGCCTCTTCGGCTTCGAAGGTGACCTTGTCGCCGACCTTCACCTGTTTGAGCAAAGCGGGATCCTTGACGCGGTAGACCATGGTCATGGGTTCATCCATGCCGAGGCTCTTGGCCGGCCCGTGCTTGAGCGTGATCTTGCCGGCGCTCTCGTCGATCTTCTTGACCTCGCCGCTGATCGAGGCGCCCTGCGCCGCGGCGGCACCGAAGATCAGGCCGAGCGTCAGCGCGAGCGCGGCGGCGATGCGGGTGATCGATTTCATGGCTCTCTCCATTGCTTCACTTCACCGTGACGCGGCCGACCATGCCGTAGTCGCGATGGTCCGGGATCAGGCAGGAAAATTCGAACGTGCCGGCCTTCGTGAACTTCCAGAGGATCTCGGCCGTCTTGCTCGGGGCGAGCCGGACCCCGTTCGGGTCGTCGTGCTCCATGTGCGGGTGCTTCTTCATCACCTCGGCATGCGCGAGATTCTCCTTCGTGGTGGCGAGCAGGAATTCGTGGTCCTCCTTGCCGACATTGCGCAGCACGAAGCGGACCTGCTCGCCGCGTTTGACGGTGATGCTGGACGGCTCATAGGACATCTCGCTCATCGCGATCTCGATGGTGCGGGCCGGCTTCCTGGGATCGCCGGGCTCGCCGGCCGAGAAGGATTCGTGGCCGTGATTTTCGTGCGCGAGGGCGGGCGCGATCGAGAGCACGGCCAGCGCGAGGACGAATTTGACAGTCTTCTTCATTGTAGTCTCCAGTTGGTGGTTCATCGAAATGCTCACATCTTCATCTTCTGCATCGCCGGCTGCCGCGCCGGCTCCGCCGCCGGTGAGGCGACCTCGTAGGCGACGGTGCCTTGCGGGAACTGGTACGGCCCGGGATCGCGATAATCGTCACGCGCCATCCCCTCGCGGATCTTCATCACCGTGAACATGCCGCCCATCTCGATCGGTCCGAACTGGCCGGTGCCGGTCATCATCGGCAGCGTGTTGTCGGGCGCGGGCATCTCCATGTTGCCCATCGCCATGCCGGTCGATCCCATCGCCATGGAATCGGGAGCAAGCTTGCCGACGGCCTTCGCGAGATCCTTGCGCGACACGCCGATCAGGTTGCGCATGTCGTGGCCCATCGCGTTCATGGTGTGATGGGACTTGTGGCAGTGGAACGCCCAGTCGCCGGGATTGTCGGCGACGACGTCGAACACGCGCACAGCGCCGACCGGCACGTCGGTCGTCGTCTCCGGATATTGCGCGCTCTCGGGAATCCAGCCGCCGTCGGTGCAGGTCACCGCAAAGCTGTGGCCGTGCAGATGGATCGGATGGTTGGTCATGCTGAGATTGCCGATGCGCACGCGCACCTTGTCGCCGAGCCGCACCGGCAAGGGATCGATGCCGGGAAACACCCGCGAATTCCAGGTCCACATGTTGAAGTCGGTCATCTCGTTGACCTGCGGCAGATAGGTGCCGGGATCGACGCGATAGGTGCTCATCACGAAGACGAAGTCGCGGTCGACGGGACGGAAATTCGCGTCGCGCGGATGCACGACGACCATGCCCATCATGCCCATCGCCATCTGCACCATCTCGTCGGAATGCGGGTGGTACATGAAGGTCCCGCTCTTCTTCATCTCGAACTCGTAGACGAAGGTCTTGCCCGGCTCGATGTGCGGCTGATTGAGTCCGCCGACGCCGTCCATGCCGCTCGGAATGATCATGCCGTGCCAGTGCACGGTGGTGTATTCGGGTAGCTTGTTGGTGACGAAGATGCGGACCTTGTCGCCCTCGACCGCCTCGATGGTCGGGCCCGGCGACTGGCCGTTATAGCCCCACAGATTCACCTTCATGCCTTCGGCGAACTCGCGCACCACCGGCTCGGCGACGAGATGGAATTCCTTCCAGTCGCCGTTCATGCGGAACGGCAGGGTCCAGCCATTGAGCGTGACGACGGGGCGATAGTCCGGCCCGCTGCTCGGGTGCAACGGCGGCTGCATCGTCGCCTTGTCCATGTGCGCGGCTTCCGGAATGCTCGCGGCCTGGACGCGGCCTTGAATGGCACTTGCGCTCACGAGCGCGGCGGTGCCCAGAAATCCTCGGCGGGAAAACATGTTGGCCTCCATGTCAGTGGCCGCCGTCGGCAGGGGCTGCCGCGGCGATGGTGGTCGTATTGTCGCCGCCCGTGGGCGAGCCGCCGCCATTGACGACGGTCTGCAACTCGGATTGCGTGAGGAAGAAGTTTTGCTTCGCGTCGATCGCGCCCCGTAGCGACGCCAGGCGTTGGCGCGCTTCGGTCAGCAGCGCAAAAATGTCGACCTGCATGCTGGAGAAGCGGAGCTGCATCTCCTCGGTGATGATCTTGCGCAGCGGCAGGATTTCGCGCTGGTAGTGGCTGGCGATGTCGTAGGTCGATCGGTAGCTGCGGTAAGCATCGCGCGCTTCGGAGCGCACGTTGACGGCGCGCTCCGTCAGGCGATTGAAGGCAAGCTGGTAGGTCTCCGCCGCCTGCCGGACGCGAACCTCGCCGCCATCGAAGATCGGAATCTGGAACTGCACGTCAAAACCGCGTTCGCGGAACGGCGGGCCTTCCGGATCCTGGGTGCGGCGGGAGATGCCGGCGAGATCGAGCAGCGTCACGAAGCGCGTCGCCTCGGTCAGGTTGAGCGATTTGGCCAGTGCCGTCAGCTCGAGCCGCGCGATCTGCAAATCGATGCGGTGGCCGATGGCGTCGGCTTCGATCGAAGGCAGCGCCAGCGGCCGGCGCGGCAATGGCGGGAGCTGGTTGGGCAGACGGAAGTCGAGACCGTCGTCCCACAGCCCCATCAGGCGCGCGAGTTTTTCCCGCGCACTCGTCGCGGTCTGCCGCGCGGTGGCGAGATCGGCGGTGGTTTCCGCGTAAAATACCTGCTCGCGGGCCTGGTCGAGCTTGTTGATCGAGCCGGTTTCGCCGAGCTTGACCGCAAGCTGCGCCGTCGATTCCGCCGTCGACTTCGCGTCCGTCAGCAGCACCACCATCTCGTTGGCGGCGACGCAGCGGACATAGGCGCGGCGCACGTCGGCGGCGAGCCGCAATGTCGCCAGCGCCGCCCGCAATTGCGCCTGCCGGAAACGGTCGCGCGCGATGTCGGAGCGGAACGGCAAGGTGGCCAGCGCCAGGATGTCGCCGACCACCTGGCGTTCGATCTCGCTCGCGCCATTGCCGCTGATGCGCGAGACCGAGAAGACCGGATTGGGCGGCAGACTTTGTTCGACGAGATCAGTCTCGGCCAGCGCCAGCTCGTTATAGGCCGCCTGAAGTCCCTTGTTGCCGAGCAGCGCGATCTGCACGGCTGCCTCCGCGTTCAGCGTGCGCGACAGCAGCCGGCGGACGGCTCCGTCGACCGCCCCTGCACCCTCGGCCGACCGGACAAAGGCGACGTCCTTGTTGATGGCCTGGCGCGTCACGTCCGAGACCGCGGTCATGCCGCTGTCGGGCGAGAAAGCGGCGCAGCCGGAGAGGTTGAGCGCAGCCACGAGCAGCAGGCTTCGCGCGAGATGGTGTGCCATGGCGCGCTCCTACCGGTCTTGCTTGGGCTGCGGCGCCACGGTGTCGTTGCGCTCGCGCCATGGTGCCGGCGTTGCAGGCCGCAGGCTCGTGTAGGGCGCGATTACCGAGCGATAGCCGACGGGTGCGACTCTGGCTGCCGGATCGGCGGGATCGGCGCCGGCCTGCGGCGCGGTTGCCGGCATGCAGCCGGACAGCGCCAGTGCGGCCAGCAGCGGCCAATTGAATCGAAAGTGTCGTCCACGCACCGCAGATGCGGCGGCGGATCTCGCCCCGAGAAGCGTAAGCATGATGTATCCCTGATCTGTCGGATGACCAAAGGCGCACGCGCGCAGACGCGCGCGGCCTCAAATCGTCGAATCAGCTCAGGCGATGGGGGGGCGGTAGAGCAGGGGCGGCGCCTCGCTGTGCAGGCTGGCCACGATCTCGGGCGCGCAGGCGGAGATGGGCTGGAGCGGCTTGGCGACGCTTGGCAGATCGGCAGGGAGCGCGACCGCGCACATCATCGCGCAGCACGGGCCCGGCTTGCCCTTGCCGTCATGATGATGCTGGGCGGGTGCGTCCTGCGCAGCGGTCTGGTGGTGCGGGTGCGTGCCGGCGTGGTCATGCGACGAATCGCCATGCATATGGCTCGCCGCCATCTGGTGATGCGCCGGCACGAGGTCGGCGAGCAGCGCGTCGTCGTCAAGGCACGGCGCTGGACCGCTGCCCCAGGCCAGGGCTGCAGCCGGCGCGAGGACGCAGAACAGATAGGCGAGGGCAATGAGCCGCCCCACCCTGATCCGCATCGATCGCGTCAATTGCAACAACGTAGCCTCGACATGCTGTTCGCGCGGCAATGTTGCACACGCAGATTGCAAACTAATGGCAAACCGCCCATCCGCCAAGCTTTTCTTACCGCAGCGCACCGCGCATGCCCAATATCGCGGCACGATGCTTGACCGTGCGGCGATCAGCGAACATGGTCCGGCCGTGCACGCACCAAATCATCCAGAATCAAATCATCCAGAACAAAGACCAGACTCGTCCAGCCCTGATTCCCGTCAGGCTTGGGTACGGCTCGTGATTGCGCTTCTGATCGGCTCGATCGGGGGCGTCGGCATGTGGGCGATCGTGGTCATGATTCCCGCGGTTCAGGCCGAATTCGCCGCCACGCGGGGCGCGGTATCGCTGGCCTTCACGCTGATGATGTTCGGCTTCGGGCTTGGCGGTGTGATCGCCGGCAAGATCACCGACCGGTTCGGCATCGTGCCGGCGATGGCCATCAGCATCGGCTTTATCGGTGTCGCCAATGTGCTGGCGGGGCTGTCGACTGAGCTTTGGCAGTTCATTGCGGCCTATTTCCTGATCGGGCTCGGCACCTCGGCGACCTTTGCGCCGCTGATGGCGGAGGCCTCGCACTGGTTCGAGCGCTATCGCGGGCTTGCCGTGACCATCGTCGCCAGCGGCAATTACGTCGCCGGCACGATGTGGCCGCCGCTGGTGAGTTTTGGCATGCAGACCATCGGCTGGCGCTACACCCATATCGGCATCGGCCTCGTCTGCGTCGGTCTCATGACGATTCTGGTGCTGGTCCTGCGCGCGCAGATGGGTAACGACAAGGTCCGCAATCACGCCAACGCGGCGCCACCCCGGGTCGATCTCAAGCTCTCGACCAACACGCTGACGGTACTGCTCTCGATCGCCTCTATTGCCTGCTGTGTGGCGATGGCGATGCCGCAGGTGCATATCGTCGCCTATTGCGGCGATCTCGGCTATGGCGTGGCGCGAGGCGCCGAGATGCTGTCCCTGATGATGGCGTGCGGCATCGTCAGCCGCATCGGTTCGGGCTATCTGGCCGACAAGATCGGCGGCATCCCTACGCTGCTGGTCGGCTCGCTGGCGCAGGGCTTTGCACTGGCGTTCTACCTGTTCTTCGACAGCCTCGCCTCGCTCTATCTGATCTCCGCGATGTTCGGGCTGTTCCAGGGCGGCATCGTGCCGAGCTACGCCATCATCGTGCGCGAGGCGATGCCGGCGAGCCAAGCGGCAACGCGCGTCGGCATCGTGATCTTCGCCTCCGTGTTCGGCATGTCCTTTGGCGGCTGGGTGTCGGGCGTCATCTTCGATGCCACCGGCTCCTATGCCGCGGCATTCACCAACGGCGTGGCGTGGAACGCGCTCAATATCGCTATCGTCGTATTGCTGCTGATCCGTTCGCGGATGAATGCTGTCAAGACAGTCCCGCGCTTCGCCACCTAGACCCCCTGTCCCGCCTTCAACAGCGAGCAGCCGGTGATCTTGTAGCTGCCGTCGCTCTGCTGCTCGAGCGTGTAGAGCGCCTCCCAGGCCTCGCCATTGGCATCGACGATGTGGACGCGCTGGGCGATCCAATTGCCTTCGCTCTTGCTGTCGCCGAACTCGAAGCTCTTGTGCCGGTAGACCGGCGCGTAGCCGTTCTGCACCATGGACATGAAGATGTCGGGCGCAGGGAAGATCTCCCTGATCGTYGGCGCGGCGTAGGAATAGGCGGCGGCCGAATCGTCGCGGATGAAGGCCTGCTCCTGGGCACGAATGACGCCTTGCGCCGCCGCGACATCGTCGGCCCGTGCCGACATGGGGCTGAAGGCGACACTGAGACCGACGAGCAAGGCTGCGATGCGCATGACAGGCTCCGCGTTGAAATCCAGGCGGTCCCGACCTTAGCACGACTTTGGGGACATGCGGGACGCGCTATCGCTTCCGCTTCGCGGCCGGTTTCGCCGGCTTGGCGGCGCGCGGCTTTGCCTTGCCTGCGGGCTGCACCCGCAACCCGTCGACGAACACGTCGAGCATCCGCAGCACCGAGGATTGCCAGCCGGGCTGGTCGTGCATGTAGCACATGCCGACGAGCGCCCTGAGCAAATCCTCCGGGCTGATATCGCCGCGCATCTCGCCGGCGGCGACCGCGCGGTCGAGCAGCGAGCCGATCGCCTTGGTCAGACGGTCCATCGAGAACGCCGCGAGTTCCGACGAGCTCTGGAACGTCAGCGCCAGCGCCGCGGACATGCCCTTTTTTGTGGCAACGAATTCGACGTTGGAGCGCAGCCAGCGCCGCAAGGCGCCGACCGGGTCCTTGGCGTTCTTCAATTGCTCGGCGAGCTCGCCGAGCTGCTCGACCTCGCGCCGGTACACCGCCTCGAACAAATCCTCGCGAGTCGGAAAATGCCGGTAGAGCGTGCCGATGCCGACGCCGGCGCGTTTGGCGACGGCTTCGAGGCTTGCCTCGGGACCGCCTGCGTTGAACACGACCTTGGCAGCCTCGAGCACGCGCTCGCGATTGCGCACGGCGTCGGCGCGGGGTTTGCGGATCTGGTCGGCGTGGTCGTCCATGCCGGCAATGTAGATCACGAATTGGTTAGATTGAACCCCTGCAGGGCTGCATCGCGTTGTATGCGCACGGGCTTTGACGAATTCCAAATATTTTTCGGCGGCCCTTGTTAAGCGGAGGGTGCCTCCGTATCTTCGCTGAGACGTTGGCCCGGATCCCCGTTCGGGCGGCGCAGACGCGACGGCGGCCACGGCGGTGGCGCGCCACGCGATCACTCATGCCCATATCTGATCGGAGCCTTGTATGAACCACTCCATCAGCCTCACCGTGAACGGTGCGCGGCGCGACTTCGTCCTCGACGATCCGCGCGTCACGCTGCTCGATCTCCTGCGTGAGCGCCTCGACCTGACCGGAACCAAGAAAGGATGCGACCGCGGCCAGTGCGGCGCCTGCACCATTCTCGTCGACGGCAGGCGGATCAATTCCTGCCTCGCGCTCGCCATCAGCCATGACGGCGCCGACATCCTCACCATCGAAGGCGTCGCGCGCGGCGACCAGCTTCACCCGGTGCAGGCCGCCTTCATCGCCCATGACGGATTCCAGTGCGGCTTCTGCACGCCCGGCCAGATCATGAGCGCGATCGGCATGATGCAAGAGGCGCAGGCCGGCAACGATCCCGAGCGCATCCGCGAATGCATGAGCGGCAATCTCTGCCGCTGCGGCGCCTATGCCGGCATCGTCGATGCCGTGCTCGAGGCGCAGGCCGGCATGGACGAATCCAATCAGAGGCGCTCCGCATGAAACCGTTCGATTATGTCAGGCCGGCCACGGTCACCGAAGCCGTTGCCGCCGCCGCCCAGCCGGGCGCCGTCTATCTCGCCGCCGGCACCAACCTGCTCGATCTGATGAAGGGGAATATCAGCCGGCCTGATCGCCTGGTCGATGTCACTCATCTCGAAGGGCTCGACCGGATCGAGCATCTTGCCGACGGCGGAATGCGCATCGGTGCGCTCGTGAGCAATGCCGATCTTGCGCATGATGCCGAATTCGCAAGGTCCTATCCGGCCGTGGCGGAAGCGCTGCTCTCCGGCGCGTCCGCGCAACTGCGCAATGCTGCCACCGTCGGCGGCAATCTGCTGCAACGGACCCGCTGCGCGTATTTCTACGACACCGCCAGCCGTTGCAACAAGCGCGAGGCCGGCAGCGGCTGCGATGCGCGGCAGGGCGAGAATCGCAGCCACGCCGTTCTCGGCTGGAGCGAAAGCTGCATCGCCACGCATCCTTCCGATTTCTGTGTTCCACTGGTCGCGCTCGATGCGGTCGTCGAGATCGAGGGCAGGAACGGCCGGCGCGAAATCGCACTCGACGAATTGCATCGCTTGCCCGGCGATGCGCCGGAGCGCGACGCCACGCTCGAGCCCGCTGACCTCATCGTCGCGGTGCGTCTGCCGCCTGCGGCACGCGGCTTCGCCGCGCATGCGCGCTACCTCAAGGTTCGCGAGCGCACGTCCTACGCCTTCGCCGTCGTCTCGACCGCCGCTGCGTTGCGGATCGAGAACGGCAAGATCAAGCAGGCGCGGCTTGCACTCGGCGGCGTCGCCGCAAAGCCGTGGCGCGCCCGCGCGGCGGAAGACGTGCTCAAGGACGTCGCGCCGACGGCGGACGCCTTCCAGGAGGCCGCCTGGCGCGCGCTCACCGACGCAAAGCCGTCCGGCGACAATGCCTTCAAGATCGAGCTCGCGCGCCGCATCGTCGTGCGCGCGCTGACCCTTGCCGCCACCGGCACGCCTGCGCGTATCCCCGCGCTGCCGGCCTCTCCCTTTGCCTCGACGTCTGGAGCCCTCCATGTCTGAGCTCAACCTGACCAGCGCGCCCGCCCATCTGCGGCACGGCTCGAGTATCGGCCAGCCGCTGACCCGCCGCGACGGCATCCTCAAGGTCAAGGGGCAGGCGACCTACGCCGCCGACAATCATCCGCCCGGCATGCTGTTTGCCGTGATGGCGGTTTCCAGCATCGCACGCGGCCGTGTGACCTCGCTCGATGTCACTGCTGCCAAGCGCCATCCCGGCGTGGTCGATGTCATGACGTCGAGCCACAAGCCGCAGCTTGCGATCGACCCCGAGCTCAAGACCAATCCGTTCGTATTCCGGATGGAGGTGTTGCAGAGTGACGAGGTCCGCTACGCCAACCAGCCGATCGCCGTCGTGATCGCCGAGACGCTGGAGGCGGCGACGGAAGGCGCGGTGCTGCTGGCGCCGCGCTACGAGACGCTGCCCGCGCGCGTCGGGCTCGACGCCGGCGAAAGCTTCGTGCCGCCCGTCGTCGGCGTCGGCAACCCGACGGAAATTCACCGCGGCGATGTCGAGGCCGGCCTTGCTTCGGCGGAGAAGCGGATCGAAGCCGTCTACGAGACGCCGCCGCAATATCACAACGCGATGGAGCCGCATGCGATCGTCGCGTCGTGGGACGGCGACAATCTCTCGATCGATATGCCGACCCAGGGCCTGATGCTGTCGCTCGCGCGCATCGCCGAATTGTTCGGCATCGGGCACGACAAGATTCACATCCGCAGCCCGTTCCTCGGTGGTGGCTTCGGCTCCAAGGGGCTGATGGCAGGGCCGCAGACCCTCGGCATCATGGCTGCCAAGCTGGTCGGCAAGCCGGTCAAGCTCGTGCTGCGCCGGGAGCAGATGTACGGCCCGGTCGGTCATCGCGCGCCGACACGTCAGCGGCTGCGCATCGGCACCGATGGTGACGGACGCCTGACCGCGCTCGATCACCACGCAAGGACCGTGTCGAGCACGTTCGACGATTTCTACGAGCCCGCGGCCGATGCATCGCACACGCTCTATGCGGCGCCTGCGATCCGCACCGCGCACGATGCGGTGCGCGTCAACACCGGCACGCCGCTGTTCATGCGCGCACCGGGCGAGGCGACTGGCTCGATTGCGCTGGAAAGTGCGATCGACGAGATGGCCTGGGCCTGCGGCGTCGATCCGCTCGCCTTCCGCTTGAAGAACTACGCCGAGGTCGAGCCGATCACGGGAAAACCGTTTTCCTCGAAGGCGCTGCGTGCCTGCTACGAGCAGGGTGCGGCGCGCTTCGGCTGGGCCAAGCGTTCGCTTCAGCCGCGGCAGATGCGCGACGATGCCGGCCTTCTGGTCGGCTGGGGCATGGGCACCGCGACCTTCCCGGCGCTGATGTTCCAGGCGGAAGCCCGCGCGGCGATCCGCCGCGACGGTAGCGGCGCCATGGAGATCGGCGCGCATGACATGGGGCAGGGCGCCTGGACGGCGCTGGCCCAGATCGCGGCCGATGCCGTCGGCCTCGATATCGACCGTGTCGAGTTCAAGGCGGGTACCTCCGACTTGCCCGACGCCGGCATCGCCGGCGGCTCGGCGCACACGGCGACCGCGGGTGCCGCGATCCACAGCGCCGGCGCGGCCGTGATTGCAAAACTCGCCGACCTCGCCACGAACGATGAGCGTTCGCCGCTGTTCGGTGCCGGCAACGCCGGCGTCACCGCGCGTGACGGAAAACTGTTCCGGCGCGACGACGAGAGCCGCGGCGAGAGCTACGCCGAGATTCTCGCGCGCGCGGGCCTCGCCGAGGTCGAGGCGCGCGGCACGGGCGCGCCGAACCCTGCGGCGATGGAAGAATATGCGATGCACGCCCACGGCGCGGTGTTCGCGGAGGTGAAGGTCGATCCCGAACTCGGCCAGATCCGCGTCACGCGCATGGTCGGCGCCTTCGCGGCCGGGCGCATCGTCAATCCGCATCTGGTCAGGAGCCAGCTGTTCGGCGGCATGATCTGGGGCATGTCGTTCGCGCTGCACGAGGAGGCGATCACCGACCGCCGCAGCGGCCGGATCATGAACGCCAATCTCGGCGAGTACCACATCCCCGTGAATGCCGACGTGCCGCCGCTCGACGTGATCACGGTCGAGGAGCACGATCCGCACGTCAATGCGCTCGGCATCAAGGGCGTCGGCGAGATCGGCATCACCGGCAGCGCCGGCGCGGTCGCCAATGCCGTCTGGCACGCGACCGGCGTACGCGTTCGCCGCTTTCCGATCCGGATCGAGGAGTTGTTGACGCAGCTCTGAGGCCTCAGGCGGGGCGGGGCTCTCTCGTCCCGTCGCGGTCCTTCAATTCATCATCCTGCGGAGAGCCTTGATCTGCTCTCTCTGCGCCTCGATGTATTTCTGGATGGCCTCGCGGACCTCCCGCGAGCGGAGCTTGTCGGTGTCGCGCTGAACTTCGTTGAGCGCGGCCTCTGCATCAGCGAGAGCGGTCTTCATTGCGAGCCCTGTTACGAAGCGGCCCCGGATTGCCTAGGAGTCCGGGGCCATAACCTCAGCACCTCTACGCCAGGCTGCTCGGCTACGGTTCGCAACATATAGAGGATCGCCGTGCGGAAATTGAGGTGCCTCAAGCACCGTACGATTCCGGGGGCTCCGTAAGATTCCGGATGGCGTTCACGACGCTGTCGCGGCTCAAAACGTCGGCGGCGTGCAGGCCGAGATCACCTCGCACGGCTTGCCGCCGACGCAGCGGAAGCGATGCGGGCGGCGGCTCTCGAAATAATAGGCATCGCCGGGATTGAGGATGCGTCGCTCGTCCTCGACAGTGACCTCGAGCTTGCCGGAGATCACGATGCCGCCTTCCTCGCCATCATGCACCAGGTGAACGCGTCCGGTGTCGCTGCCGGGCTCGTAACGCTCCTTCAGGATCTGCAAGCTGCGGCCGAACAGATTGTCGCCGATCTGGCGGTAGGAGATCGGCTTCTTGCCGACCTCGGTCAGCTCTTCGGCGCGGTAGAAGATCTTGCGCCGCGTCTCCGGCTCCAGCGCGAAGAACTCGGCGAGCCCCATCGGGATGCCGTCGAGGATGCGCTTGAGCGCGCCGACGCTGGGGTTCATCTGGTTGGATTCGATCAGCGAAATCGTCGAATTGGTGACGCCAGCGCGCTTGGCGAGCTCCCGCTGCGACAGCTTCTGGCGCGTCCGGATGAATCGCAGCCGCCCACCGATGTCGACGCTCATGCCCAGGTCCCTGTTGCAAGTGTTGCGGATCGCGCAAATATGGACCGGCAGCCCCTATCAAATCAATGGGTTGCCGGCATACAGAAAAGGACTTGTTGCGCTTCTATAGACGTGGCTCTGCTATCCCGTCAGCAAAGGAGCGTGGCCCGTGACCCTTCATCAGATTCCGAACACCATCAAGACCGATTCGTTCTGGATGCCGTTCACGGCCAACCGGCAGTTCAAGAAGGCGCCGCGGCTGTTCTCCTCGGCCGAGGGCATGCACTACACCACCGTCGATGGCCGCAAGGTGATCGACGGCTCCGCCGGCCTCTGGTGCGTCAATGCCGGCCACGGCCGCAAGCAGATTGCGGCAGCGGTCGAGCGCCAGCTGATGACGCTGGACTTCGCACCGTCGTTCCAGATGGGCCATCCGCTGGCCTTCGACTTCGCCGAGCGGCTCGCCGAGATCGCGCCGAAGGGCCTCGATCGCATCTTCTTTACCAACTCCGGCTCCGAGTCGGTCGACACCGCGCTGAAGATCGCGCTCGCCTATCATCGCGCCAACGGCCAGTCGAGCCGCACCCGCCTGATCGGCCGCGAGCGCGGCTATCACGGCGTCGGCTTCGGCGGCACCTCGGTCGGCGGCATGGTCGCCAACCGCCGCGCCTTCGCGACCCTGCTGCCGGGCGTCGACCACATCCGCCACACCCATGATCTCACCCGCAACGCCTTCGCCAAGGACCAGCCCGATCACGGCGCCGAGCTCGCCGACGATCTCGAGCGCCTCGTGGCCTTGCACGGCGCTGAGACGATCGCCGCCGTCATCGTCGAGCCGGTGCCGGGCTCGACCGCGGTGCTGCCGCCGCCGAAGGGCTATCTCCAGCGCCTGCGCGAGATCTGCGACAAGCACGGCATCCTCTTGATCTTCGACGAGGTCATCACCGGTTTCGGCCGCCTCGGCACGCCGTTCGCCGCCAACTTCTTCGGCGTCACGCCGGACCTGATGACGACGGCGAAGGGCATCACCAACGGCACCGTGCCCTGCGGCGCGGTGTTCGCGAGCCGCAAGGTGCACGACGGCCTGATGGTCGGCCCGGAGAACCAGATGGAGCTGTTCCACGGCTACACCTATTCGGCCCATCCGATCGCCTGCGCCGCCGGCATCGCGACGCTCGACATCTACAAGGACGAAGGCCTGCTCACGCGCGGTGCGTCGATCGCGGACTACTGGCGCGATGCGCTGCATTCGCTGAAGGGCCTGCCCAACGTCGTCGACATCCGCAATTGCGGCCTGATGGGCGCGGTCGAGCTGTCGTCGCGCGACGGCACGGTCGGTGCGCGTGGCTACGACGTCATGGTCGACTGCTTCAATCGCGGGCTGTACTTCCGCATGAGCGGCGACTCCTTCGCACTGTCGCCGCCCCTCATCGTCGAGAAGAGCCACATCGACGACATCGTGTCGATCCTGGGCGACGCCATCAAGCGGGTGGCCTGATAATTGCTCTCGCCGTTGCGAGTTGTTTCCTGGCAGCGGCGAGCGTGAGGCCGCGGGAGTTTGACGAAGCGTGAAAGTTCTGATCCTCGGCAGCGGTGTCATCGGTGTCACCTCTGCCTACTACCTCGCGCGTGCCGGTCATGAGGTGACGGTCGTCGACCGTCAACCCGAGCCGGCGCTGGAGACCTCTTTCGCCAATGCCGGCGAGGTCTCGCCCGGCTATTCCTCGCCCTGGGCCGGCCCCGGCGTGCCGGTCAAGGCGATCAAATGGCTCTTGATGAAGCACGGCCCGCTGGTGGTCCGGCCGAAGCTCGATCCCGCGATGTGGGTCTGGCTGCTCAAGATGCTGCGCAACTGCACGAGCGAGCGCTACGCGGTCAACAAGAGCCGGATGATCCCGATCGCGGAATACAGCCGCGACTGCCTGCGCGACCTGCGCCGCGACATCGGCATTCAGTATGACGAGCGCGCGCAAGGCACGCTCCAGCTGTTCCGCTACCAGTCGCAGCTCGACGGCACGGCTGAGGACATCGCCGTGCTCAAGCAGTATGGCGTGCCTTTCGAGGTGCTGAGCCGCGAGGGCTGCATCGCGGTCGAGCCGGCGCTCGCCGGCGTGAAGGAAAAGTTCGCCGGCGGGCTTCGGCTGCCGCAGGACGAGACCGGCGACTGCCACATGTTCACGCAGGCGCTGGCCAAGCACGCCGAAGCGCTCGGCGTCCGATTCATGTTCAACACCGGCATCGACCGCATCATCACGGAGGGCGCACGCGTCAGCGGTGTCGCGACCAGCGCCGGAATGTTGCAGGCAGACAGCTACGTGCTCGCGCTCGGAAGCTGGTCGTCGCGGCTCGTCGCGCCGCTCGGAATCTCACTGCCGGTCTATCCGGTGAAGGGTTATTCGATCACGGTGCCGATCAAGGACGCCTCCGGCGCGCCGGAATCGACCGTGATGGACGAGAGCTACAAGGTCGCGATCACGCGATTGGGCAATCGCATCCGCGTCGGCGGCACCGCCGAAATCTCCGGCTTCTCGACCAAGCTCTACGACGCGCGCCGCGCCACGCTCGATCACTCCTTGACCGATCTGTTCCCGCGCGGCGGCGATCTCGCCAAGGCGACCTTCTGGAGCGGCCTGCGTCCGATGACGCCGGACGGCCCGCCCGTAATCGGTCCGACGCAATACGCCAATCTCCACCTCAACACCGGCCACGGCACGCTCGGCTGGACCATGTCCTGCGGCTCCGGCCGCGTGCTCGCGGACATGCTGTCAGGCAAGAAGCCGGAGGTCGACGTCAGCGCGCTGACGGTGGACCGGTATAATCACCGGTTCGGCTGACTTCGCCTCTCCCCGCTTGCGGGGAGAGGCCGGAATTTGCGTAGCAAATTCCGGGTGAGGGGGAGTCTTCGCGAGTCTCGCTCGCACCGTTTGCGTGGAGAGGGCCCCTCACCCCAGCCCTCTCCCCGTAAGAACGGGGAGAGGGAGAAGAGCCTACCCCGCCGCGGTCACGCAGTTTACCCACAGCACCACTGCTTTCACGTCATCGGCCGGATTTGAAAACCGGTGCGGCCGCCGGCTTGCAAACCGAAAACTATCGCCCGTCTTCAGCGACCATGTCTCGCTGTCCACCGTCAGCATCATCTCGCCTTCGAGCACGAGGCCGGCCTCTTCGCCGTCATGGGTGTAGAGCTCGTCGCCCGCGGAGCCGCCGGGATCGATATGTACCAGGAACAGGTTGAGCCGGTTGTCGCTGCCCGCAGCGCTCAGCAATTGTTTCGAAATTCCGCTGCGCCAGAGTTTTAGTTCCGGCCGCTGAAGCCCGCGCGTCACCACCTGGTCGGAGGCACCGTCGGCACTTGGGCTCGCACCGAACAAAGCGGCCATGCCGACACCCAGCACGTCGGAGAGCGTCGCCAGCACGCGCAGCGACGGCGACGACAGGCCGCGCTCGATCTGGCTGAGGAAGCCGATCGAAAGCGAGGTGCGCTCCGCCACCGTTTCAAGCGAGAGTTGCCTGACGCGCCTGAGATCGCGGATGCGGCGGCCGACCGCGACGTCCATCGCAGGCTCCGCCGGCTTGGTGACGGCCTTGACCTTCACCTTGGCCCTCGCCTCGGCCTTCACCTTCCCGGCCGGCTTTGCCGCGGCCGGTTTGCGCATTCTTTTGCCACCGCTCACGTCAAACCGCTTCCTTCATGTGCATGAAAACCGCTTGCATCGTCCGCGGAAGTGTGACCAAATTTTCATATTGGTGAAAATAGGCTGAAACGGCTTGGCCCGCAACGTCTCTCGTTCCGACACCGCGCGCCTCGCCGCCACCGGCCGAATCCAAAGGGGATTGCGATGGCGTTGAAGCGTTTTGTCCAGGCCGCAGTCGCGGCGCTCGCGATGGCCGCGGTCGTGCCGGCTTCGGCGCAGCAGGTGCTGAAGGTCGGCTCGACGCCGACAGGCATTCCCTTCACCTTCCTCGACACCAAGACCAACACCATCCAGGGCATCATGGTCGATCTCATCACCGAGATCGGCAAGGACGCCGGCCTCAACGTGCAGATCGAGCCGATGGCGTTCTCGGCGCTGATTCCGTCGCTGACCTCGAGCAAGATCGACATCATCGCGGCTGCGATGTTCATCACGGCGCCGCGCAAGGAGGTCGTCGACTTCTCCGACCCGATCTACACCTATGGTGAAGGCCTCGTCGTGCCGAAGGGTGACACGAAGGCTTACGCCACGCAGGACGACCTGAAGGGCGAGACGGTCGGCGCGCAGGTCGGCACCGCCTTCGTCGACGCGCTGAAGAAGTCCGGCCTGTTCGCCGACGTCAAGGCCTACGACACCATTCCCGACATCCTGCGCGACGTGAACACCGGCCGCCTCAAGGCCGGCTACGCCGACTACCCGATCCTCGCCTACAATCTGAAGCAGGGCGGCTTCCCCGAGGTGCGGCTCGTCGACAGCTACAAGCCGGTCACGGTCGGCTCGGTCGGCATCGGCGTCCGCAAGGGCGAGAGCGCGCTGCTCGGCAAGATCAACGCCTCGCTCGCCAAGCTGAAGGCCAACGGCACCATCGACAAGATTCTCGAAAAATGGGGCCAGAAGGCACAGGGCTGATGGCTAGAGGCCGATCGAAGGCTGCCCGATGAAAGGCTTTTGGCACGACGCCGTCGAGTTCTTCCCGATCCTGATGAGCGGCGTCGCGTTGACGATCGTCGTCACCATCGGCTCGCTGCTGCTCTCGACCGTGCTTGGCCTCGTCTGGGCAATGATGCGGGTCTCCGGCATCAAGGCCCTGTCGATGCTCAGCGCCAGCCTGATCAACGTGATCCGGGGTATCCCGATCATCGTGCTGCTGTTCTACCTCTATTTCGTGATGCCCGATCTCGGCGTGACGCTCTCCGCGTTGCAGGCCGCAATCCTCGGACTCGGCATCGCCTATTCGGCCTATCAGGCGGAAAACTTTCGCGCCGGCATCGAGGCGATCGACAAGGGCCAGATCGAGGCGGCGCAGTCGATCGGCATGGGCTGGTGGCTGACGATGCGCCGCGTGGTGCTGCCGCAGGCGGTGCGCATCGTGCTGCCGCCTTACGGCAACGTCATGATCATGATGCTGAAGGATTCCTCGCAAGCCTCCACGATCACGGTCGCCGAGCTCGCGCTGCAAGGCAAGCTGATCGCGTCCTCGACCTTCAAGAACACCAACGTGTTCACGCTGGTGGCGCTGATGTATCTCACCATGAGCATTCCGCTGATCCTGCTGGTCCGTCACTTCGAGAAGCGGGCGGGCAAGAAATGATCGAGCTCACCGACGTTCACAAGAGCTTTGGCGAGAACGAGGTGCTCAAGGGCATCACGGCGAAGGTCGAGAAGGGCGAGGTGGTCTGCATCATCGGTCCCTCCGGCTCCGGCAAGTCGACCATCCTGCGTTGCATCAACGGGCTGGAAAGCTACGACCGCGGCGAGATCAATGTCGAAGGATTGAAGGTCGACCGCGATGCACCGTCGATCGTGAAAGTCCGCACACAGGTCTCGATGGTGTTTCAGCGCTTCAACCTGTTTCCGCATCGCACGGTGCTGGAAAACGTCGTCGAGGGGCCGCTCTATGTGAAGAAGGAGGCGCGTGCGCCAGTGCTCGAGCGTGGCCGCGCGCTGCTCGCGCAAGTGGGCCTCGCCGAGAAGGCCGACGCGCATCCGCCGCAGCTCTCCGGCGGCCAGCAGCAGCGCGTCGCGATCGCGCGCGCGCTCGCGATGCAGCCCAAGGCGATCCTGTTCGACGAGCCGACCTCGGCGCTCGACCCGGAGCTCGTCGGCGACGTTCTCGGCGTGATGCGCAAGCTCGCCGACGACGGCATGACCATGGTCGTCGTCACCCATGAGATGGGCTTTGCCCGCGACGTCGCCGACCGCGTGCTGTTCATCGACGGTGGCGTCATCGTCGAGCAGGGACAGGCCAAGGCCGTCCTCAATCAACCCCAGCATCCGCGCACGCAGGACTTCTTGCACCGCGTGCTGCATCCGCTCTGATCGGTCTTGATATGAACGCGCCTGCCCGCCTTCCGCTGCCACCCTCGCTCTATGCCGACACCGCGGTCGCGGCGACCGCGACGCCGCCGCTCGATGCGGACAGGAACGTCTCGGTCGCGATCATCGGCGGCGGCTTCACCGGCCTCTCCACCGCGCTGCATCTGGCGGAGCAGGGTGTCGAGGCGCTGGTGCTCGAGGCGCAGGAGCCCGGCTGGGGCGCGTCGGGCAACAATGGCGGCCACACCAATCCCGGGCTGAAGCACGATCCCGATCAGATCGAAGCCGATTTCGGCACCGATCTCGGCCGCCGCATGATCGAGTTCTCCTACGGCACCACGAACTTCACCCACGATCTGATCCGCCGCTACCAGATTCCCTGCGAGGCGCGGCAGAACGGCACGCTGCGCGCGGCCTATAATGAGGCGAGCGCCGCCGCAATCGACAAGACCGCGCAGCAATGCATCCGCCGCGGCATGCCGGTGAAGCTGCTGAACCGCGACCAATTGCGCGAGATGACCGGGACCGATCGCTATCTCTGCGCCATGCTGGACGCCCGCGGCGGCGATCTGCATCCGCTGAGCTACGTCCGTGGCCTCGCGCGCGCCGCGATCTCCGCCGGCGCCATGGTGCACGGCGAGACGCCGGCGCTGTCGCTGCGCCGCGAGGGCGGCCGCTGGCGCATCGAGACGCCGCGTGCGGTCGTGCACGCCGAGAAGGTGCTGCTCGCGACCAACGGTTTCACCGATGATCTCTGGCCCGCACTCCGCCGCACCATCGTGCCGGTGTTCTCCTCGATCGCCGCCACCGCGCCGCTCTCCGACGCGGTCGCCCGTTCGATCATGCCGACGCGCCCCGTCCTCTACGAGAGCGGCCACATCACGGTCTATTACCGGATCGACCAGCACAATCGTCTGCTGATGGGCGGGCGCGGCCCGATGCGCTGGATCAGCTCGCCGTCCGACGTCGCCTATCTCATGCGCTATGCCGAGCGGCTGTGGCCGCAGCTTGCGGGCGTTGCCTGGACCCACGGCTGGAACAGCCGRCTCGCGATCACCAAGGATCATTATCCGCATGTGCACGAGCCGGCCGAAAGCATTTTGGTCTCGCTCGGCTGCAACGGCCGCGGCGTCGCGCTTGCGACCGCGATGGGCGCCCAGCTCGCGCGCCGCCTGATCGGTGGCGCCAAGGCCGAGATCGACATGCCGATCACCGGCATCAAGCCGATCCCGATGCACGCGTTCTGGCCGGTGGGAGTGATGAGTGCGGTGATCGCGGGCCGGGTGCGCGACCGGCTGGGGATCTAGCGAATCCAGGGGCGGGAACGAACGTCGTTCTAGTCCGGCCTCAGCAGGCGCGGAACCGCGAGATCGAATCGCTGCTTGAGATCGTCGATGACGTTGAGCGCATGGGCGCGATAGAAACAATCGTCCACTGAGGCCGATCGACTGATGGTCCCGGTCCAGCCATAGGCGTCGTCGAAAACGAACAGCGTCATCCCCGGAGGCCAGGGACCGTGCAGCGCGCTCGCCTGTTCGACGATCAGGTCCTGAAGCTCGTAGGCCGTCTTGAAGGTCTTGCGGCGCATGGCTGATCCCGTCTGTCGCTGCAGCAAGCCGCTCTCTATCCGTCGAGCTCCTCAAACTCGTCCGGCGACAGCACGCGGCCGCGCGGCGTGCATATTCTCACGTCCAGATATCCCTCCTGCAGGAGCTCTCTCGCCTTCTTCAGCGCCGCTACCGCCGTGTCGCGGCTCAGTTTGACGTTGCCGGACAGGTCTCTGCCGCTGATCAGGAATTGCAGCTGTGTCGTCCTATCCATGCAGAAGGCCTACGGCCGGGATAACGGGCGCTGGAACGAAGGGCATGATCGCCGGCGACACATTCCAGTCGGCGAGGTGGAACCGGCACATGAACGCTCTCCATCTTCGGCGGGAGCGTTCGTGACCCTCAGTCACCGGTAGATGCCAGAAAAAGGACGGTGATCGGCAACCCTACGCCCGCGTTGCCAGGATAGCCAGCGTTAAAGGATCGCGTGCGAACCGGTCGGAGATCTGGACGGCGCCGCCCCGTTTGGGGGCGACGCGCATATTCAGTTGATCCGGGGTATCAGCAGCGACCCTGCTTCCACAGGCCGGGCGGGCAGCCCATGCCGCGCCAGCCGACCTTGCGTCCGTGATGCCATCCGGGCGGCGTGCCGTGATGATGATGTCCCATCGCGTGGCCATAACCGTGTCCATGTCCATGACCACCCTTTGCAAGCGCAGGGTTGGTCAGCGTGAAACCGGCCGCAATGATCAGCGGCGCGGCGAGCGCAAGTTTCTTCATGATGTCCTCCAGTGGGGCGAGCGCACTTGTCCGTTCAAATGAACGGACCGTGCGCAGGCAAGTTCCCTGCGAATGTGGAGGAGTCGTGACGCTCAGCCTTCCGCCACCGCATCGGCCCAGGGCTGGAAAATCTCGACCGCGCCGGAGTTGACGTCGCCCTCGCGCATTACCACGCTCGGGCAGGCGAACTTCTGCGGCAAGGACTGTACCCGCGCTTCCTCATAGTCGAAGCGCGCCGCCAGCGTCTTGCGCACCTCCGCCGGCAGACGGGCATCGCCGATCACGACCGCGCCTTCGCTGGCGTCGATGCGCGGCTGGTGGATCGCAGCATCGAGGTCCATGCCAAAGTCCAAGACAAAGGACACCAGCTGCGTCACCGCCGGCAGGATGCGTCGGCCGCCGGAGGCGCCGACCGCGAGGCGCTTGCCGTCGCTGGTTTCGGCGATCACGGGCGTGTAGTTGGTGAGGCAGCGCTTGCCGGGCGCCAGCGAATTGGTGGTGCCGGGCGTCGGATCGAACCACATGATGCCGTTGTTCATGGCAATCCCGGTGTGCGGCGTCACGTATTTCGAGCCGAAAGACGAGAGCAGCGTCTGCGTCACCGCGGCGACGTTGCCGTGGCGGTCGACCACGGAGAAATGCGTGGTGCAGGCCGGCGCCAGATATTCCGCGCCGAGCGAGCGCTTGCCGTCGGCATCGCCCATGTCCTTGAGCCGCTCGCGATAGGCCGATTGCAGGGCAGCGGCGTATTCGGCATAGGCGGTCGCGTCCGGCGCGCTCGCGGGGTTCAAATTCTGCTGCAACAGGCGCAGCGCGTGCGCCATCGTCGGCCCGGCCGTGAGCTCGGGTGTGGCAAACACCTTGCCGCCGCGATAGGGGATCGCGAGCGGCTCGCGCAGATGGGCGCGGAACGCGGCGAGATCCTCCACCGATAGCGCGCCGCCGTCGGCCTTGATGTCGGAGGCGATGCTTTTGGCGAGATCGCCCTGGTAGAAGTCGCGCGGTCCGGCTTCGGCGAGGTGCGACAGCGTCGCCTTCAATGTGTCCTGCGGCAGCCGGGTCTCGGACTTGATGCCCCACGGCGCGCTCGGCGGCAGGCCGTCCTTCAGGAATGCTGCCGCGCTGGCGGGATAGCGGCGAAGATCGGCCGCCGAGTTCGTGATCGTCAGCGTGGTCCACCAATCGGCCAGCAGGCCTTCGCCGGCGAGCGCGGCTGCCGGCGCGACCAGATCCTTCCACGGCAGCCTGGCGTGGCGGCGATGCGCCTCCTCCATGCCGGCGACGACGCCGGGCACGGCGATCGAGCCGGGGCCGTGGATGTTGCGGTCGTCCTTCACCCGCTGCCAGGGAAACAGATCGGAGGCTGCCCCTTCGCCGCTGAGCGGATAGTCGGCGACGCGCAGGCTCTGCGGTGCGCACATGCCGTAGTCGATCACCTCGTAGCGATTTTCCTTGGCGCGGTAGAGCACCATGGCGCCGCCGCCGCCGATGCCGCTGTTCCAGGGCTCCAGCACGTTCAGCGCGAAGGTGGTCGCGACGATCGCGTCGACGCAATCGCCGCCCGCCGCCAGCACCTGCGCGCCGACCTCGGCCGCCCGCCGCGATTGCGCGGCGACGATGCCGCCCTTGGCCTTGACGGCGGGTTTGCGGATGGTTTGGGCGAGGCTGAACTGATGAGGCATGATGTCGTCTTGTGTCTTGTCTTGGTTGGCGAAGCGCAGGGACAATGGCACATTGCCACCAACGAGAACATCCGCAGGGAGGAGCGACATGGCAGGTGTGAAACAGGCGCGGGATGGCGCGGTCGGGATCTTGACGCTCGACGAGCCGGCAAGCCTGAACGCGATGACGCCGGACCTGCTCGGCGCGCTCGCTGCCGCCGTCGCCGGGATGACGCAGGATGAGGGCGTTCGCGCCCTGATCCTGACCGGCGCGGGGCGCGGCTTCTGCTCGGGTCAGAACCTGAAAGCGTCGGGCGCGCTCGGCGAGGACATCGCGGCCGGCGTCATGCGCTTCTACTGGCCTGCGTTCAAGGCACTGCGAGAATGCCGCGTGCCCGTCGTCGTTGCCGTCAATGGCGTCGCGGCCGGCGGAGGCTTCAGCCTGGCGATGGCCGGCGACATCATTGTCGCGGCGCGCTCGGCGAGCTTCATCCAGGTGTTCAGCCGCATCGCGCTCGTGCCCGATCTCGGCTCGACCTGGCTGTTGCCGCGGCTGATCGGCCGGCAGCGCGCGCTCGAGCTGATGCTCCTGAACGAGCCGCTCACGGCCGAACGCGCCCAGGAGATCGGCCTGGTGCGGCAGGTCGTCGACGATGCGAAGCTGGTGGAGGAGGCGTTGATCCTGGCCCGCCGCCTCGCCGACGGCCCGACCCGCGCGCTGGTCGCGACGCGCGCCCTGGTCGAGGAGAGCGAGCACGCGAGCTACGAGGCCCAGTTCCGCCGCGAGATCGAGCTTCAGGCCACGATCCGCAAGAGCGCGGACGCCATCGAAGGCCGCAACGCCTTCGTCGAGAAACGCGAGGCGAAGTTTGCTGGGAGGTGAGGTGGTGCTGCGTCCCCGATTTCGTCATGGCCGGGCATAGCCGTCCGAAGGACGGCGTCGCTTCCGCTCGCCTATGTCCCGGCCATCCACGATCTTTGACGCGGATGCCAAAACAGGAATGCCCGGGACGAGCCCGGGCATGACGAGTTGGGGGAGCGGTCAGCGTAAGCGTTGAGCAGCAGGGCTCAGCGCGCGCGGTCCAGCCGGCTGGCCTGATACTTGGCGCGCCATTTCGGGCCGGGCCCGCGCATGTAGTGAAGCTCGGGGCGGTAGGGGTTGCCTGCGATCCGCACCAGCGTCAGCCACTTGGTGGCGACGAAGTTCACGGGCTGGCAGAGCAGGCTCAGTGAAGCGAGCAGCATGGCGTAGCCCTCAATGCGGCTTGCCGAGCATGGCGGCGAAGGGAAGATCGAAAATTTCTTCGCCATCGTCGTCGCTGACATGGATGACCCAGTCGCGCCAGTCCTCGTTGCTCGGCGTCAGGATCATCGAGCGCATGATCTGGGCGGCGCGGTCGCGCGCCTCGGTCAGATTGGCGACGGCGGTGCCGTAGCGATCGATCAGCGTGCCCTCGGTATTGGAGCAGTGGAAGTACATCTGAACCATACACGCCTCCTGTAGAGAGCGATTTTGATGGCAAATGGATACCATCCGAAACTACCGAAAGACATTCGGGGCGAGCCCGGTAAGGGAAACTACGGAGATTGGTCGCCGCGAAGACCCGCGGAGGTTGATCACAGGGGGGTGATGATCAACTGGACGGCGTCCTTGCAGCATGGAACTCTCGACTTTCGACGGGAAAGTCCGGGAGACCGCCGTGAATCGGCTCATATTCTGGTGCGAGCGCCCAAGTCTGCGCGCTTGTGTCGCTGCCTTCGCTGGAGCCCTGCTCAGCCTCGCCTCGGTTGCGTCTTCGGAACAGGTCCGCAAGAGCGGCTATGCGATCGGCACGGAAAGCTGCGGCAGCGGCGATCTCGGCTTTCCCAGGATCCAGATCGACATGAAGGCCGGATTTTGCGCCGGCCTCGTCGCCAGCGAGGATGACGGCCTCAAGTTTCCGCGCTCGATCATCCAGGTGCCCGGCCATGATCTCTTCGTCGTCGCCGACATGGGGGGCTGGGGCCATGCCGATGGACGGCTGCTTCTGCTCGATCCGCATGCGCCCCAAGGCCGGCGGTTCAGGGAGCTGTTGACCGGGATCGAATATCCGTTCGGCCTCGTGATCGGCCCCGACAGGAAGCTCTATGCCTCGACGGCGGAGGCGATCTTCCGGTTCGATCCGCTCGCCGACAATCCGCGAAGCACGGTCGAGACCATCGTCCGTCACATGCCGGGCCGGCGCATCACTTTGCCTAACGGCGCGAAGCTCGACGAGAGTGCGCATCCGCTCAAGCAGTTCGTGTTCGACAGGCACGGGCGGCTGTTCGTCAATGTCGGTTCGCACAGCGACGATTGCATCACGCCCGCGCCGATCACGCGGCCATGCGCGGCGGCCGAAGGGGCTTCCGCGATGGCCGCGATCTGGCTGTTCACGCCGCCTCCCGGCGGCGTCTTTCCTGCCTTGAAGCCCAACGATCCCGATCCGCCGCATGTGGTCTACGCGCGGGGCCTGCGCAATTCGATGGCGCTGGCACTGCACCCGAATTTCCCCGATGCCGGCTACGCCTTCCTGCAAGGCGAGAACGGCCGCGACCTGCCCGATATCTTCAAGCCGAACGAGGAGATCAACGCGATCGAGCAGGGCAGGCACTACGGCTGGCCCTATTGCTACGACCTATCGACGCCGAGTCCTGAATTCAGGAGCGTGCTGCAATCCGGCGTCTACAAGACACTCTGCACGGCCAATGCGCTCTACAAGCCGCCGTTCTCGCTGATGCCGCCGCACGGTGCGCCGCTCGCGATGCTGTACTATCACGGCGCAAAATTCCCGGAGCTGGAGGGCAAGCTCCTGGTCGGCCTGCACGGCTATCGCCCGACCGGCAGCCGCGTCCTCGTCTACGACGTCGACGATCACGGCTTCCCCAAGCCGGGCCCGGCGCCGGTGCGCTACCACGTCAGTTGCGCGGCCGAGCCGACCCGCAGCTTTCAGACCGACGCCGGTCAAGTGGCCGCCGCACCGTTCGACGAACTGATCGCCGGCTGGCACCGCGTCAACGGTGCGCGGCCGCAAGGGGCGCCGGTCGGCATGACGGTCGCGGAAGACGGCGCGATCTGGCTGGTCGAGGACAAGAACCAGACGGTGATCCGGATCGATCGCGCCGCGGGCGATCCGCCGGAGCCGCTCCCCTGCGACATGCGCAGCCAGGCGCAGATCGACCAGCTCGCGGCCTTCGTTGCAAAAGTCGCCCAGAACCGGATCCGGCTCACCACGCTGCGCAAGGGCCTCGTCGAAAAGCACTGCCTCGGCTGCCATTCCGATTTCGGCCTAAAGCCCGGACAATCGGATGCGGACAAGGATGCGACGATACTGCGCTTCATGCTGTCGCAGGACGGCTGGATCTATCCGGGCGATCCCGCCTCCGGCAAGCTGCGCACGCGGCTGCGCGGTCTCGGCGCGGAGAAGCTGATGCCGCCCGGCGGCGAAGGCCTGCCGAAGACGGAAGCAGGCTATACCCGCCTGCTCGATACCGCGGATCTGCTCGTTGCGAACATGGCTCCGGGAACGCGGATGCGCATCAGGCTCGGCCCGCCGCAGCGCAAGTTCTTCAGCAGGGCGAACAAGGAATGCGGCGAAATACCGGCCGCCAAGGTCGTCGTCGTGACACAAAGGAACGCTGTAGACAAACCCGGCTTCAGCCGGTTCTTCCGGCCGGCCGATCCCTATCTGAATGGCGAGTGCACCGACGACGATGGCTATTACATCCGGCAGGAATTTCTGGTGCCTGTGCAGTAGCGTCGTTCTCGTCATCGCGGCATCGTCGGCCCGGGCCGAGACCAAGCTGTTCGAGAGCGTGCAGGTGACGCCCCCCGGCGAATACACCTTCGGCATCGAGGGGCCGGCTGCCGATCCCGACGGCAATCTCTTCGTCGTGAATTTCGGCAAGTCCGGCACCATCGGCAAGCTGCCCGCAGGCGGCGCGGCCTCGGAGCCATTCACGGCGCTTCCCGAAGGCAGCGTCGGCAATGCCATCCGGTTCGCGCGCGACGGCACGATGTTCATCGCCGACTACAAGAAGCACAACATCTTCGCGATCCCGAAGGGCGCGACCGAGCCGGCCATCTGGTTTCACTCCGACGAGATGAAGCAGCCCAACGACATCACGGTCGCCGGCGACGGCACGATCTATGCGAGCGATCCGAACTGGAAGGGCCGGGAAGGCCACATCTGGCGCATCGCCAAAGCCGCCGACGGCTCGGTGCAGGGGCAGGTCATGGCCGCGCCGCGCGCGATGGGCACCACCAACGGCATCGATCTCAGCCCCGACGGAAAGACGCTCTATGTCGGCGAATCCAGCAGCGGGCAGATCTGGGCCTACGCTGTCAGCGGCAACGAACTCACCAATGCCAGACTCGTCAAGGCATTCCAGCCCGACACCATCGACGGGCTGCGCACCGATGTCGGCGGTCGTCTCTATGTCGCGCGCATCCTCAAGGGCACGATCGCGATGATGAAGCCGAACGGCGCGGTCGAGCGCGAGATCGCGCTGAAGGGCAAGGAGCCGACCAACCTCGCCTTCGGCGGCAGCGATGGCAAGACCGTCTTCGTCACGCAGCGCCAGGGCGGCTTCATCGAGTCCTTCCGCACCGACCAGCCGGGCCGCGAGCATTGCCTTCAGCGCGGCCGCTGCTGAACGCTTCAAAGGCGGTCTGCTCCCGGCGCAGAGCGGTGCGACAGGAGCGGCACTCTTCTTGCTTGCATCGGGCCGCCGCAGGGATTTAGACATCTGTGGGCACCGTTAGAGAGCATGCGACCACGGAGTGTTTGAGTGAAAGCCGTCCATACCGAACTGCACCGCAGCCATGATCCGCAATTCTTCCTGGTTCGCGGTGTCGTCAAGCGCACCACGGAGCAGCCCGAGCGCGCCGATCGCCTGCTCAAGGGGTTGAAGGACGGCAAGCATCAACTGGTCGAGCCGGCGGCGTTCGGGCAGGGGCCTCGCGCGCGCATTCACAGCCCGGAATATCTGTCGTTCCTCAGCGAAGCCTGGGAGGCCTGGACCGCGCTCGGCGATTCCGGTCCGGAGATGATCGGCAATATCCATCCGGTGCGCCATGCCGCGACCTATCCCACCCATATCGTCGGCAAGCTCGGCTGGCACACCGCCGACACCGCGGCGCCGATCGGCCCGGGCACTTGGGCCGCGGCCTGTGCTGCGACCGACGTTGCGGTCACGGCGGCGCAGATGGTGATGGACGGCGAGGATGCGACCTACGCGCTCTGCCGCCCGCCCGGTCATCACGCCTATCGCGACATGGCCGGCGGCTTCTGCTTCCTCAACAACAGCGCGATCGCCGCGGCGCATCTGCGGCTCAAGCACGAGCGCGTCGTGATCCTCGATGTCGATGTCCACCACGGCAACGGCACGCAGGGCATTTTCTACGCGCGCCCCGATGTCTACACGATATCGATCCATGCCGATCCGACTGCGTACTACCCCTTCGTGTGGGGCTATGCCCATGAGCGCGGCGAAGGCGAGGGGCTCGGCACCAATCTCAATATCCCCTTGGCCATCGGCACCGGCGATGACGGCTACATCCAGGCGCTGGATCGCGCGCGCAAGGCGATCGAGTCCTTTGCGCCCGGTGCCCTCGTCATCGCGCTCGGCCTCGATGCATCCGAACACGATCCGCTCAAGGGATTGGCCGTCACCACGCCGGGCTTCCGCCGCATCGGCCAGGCCATCGCGAAGATGGGCCTGCCGACCGTGTTCGTGCAGGAGGGCGGCTATCTCTCGGATATCCTGGGCGCGAATTTGACGTCGGTGCTGGCGGGATTCGAAGAGGCGCGGTGAGGCGCGTTCTTAACCTCTCCCCGCTTGCGGGGAGAGGTCGGAATTTGCGCGAGCAAATTCCGGGTGAGGGGGTACAGGTATCGCGGCAATCTCACGTGTGGAGAGAGGCCCCTCTCCCCGACCCTCTCAGCGCGAGCGAAGCTCGTCGCGGCCCCGTAAGAACGGGGAGAGGGAGAAGAAGGACCGCGCTCGTCTCCGCTCCCCCGCCCCTAGTCCTTGAACAGGATCTGTTCCAACAGGTCGATGCGCCTGATCCGGATGCTGCTGCCGTCGATGGCGATGATGCGGCGGTTCTGGAAGCGCTTCAGCATCATCGTCACCCACTGGCGGGTCGAGCCGACCATGGCCGCGATCTGGTCATGCGTGATCTTGCGGTTGATGATGATGGTGTCGCCGTCGGCAGTCCCATGAAGCTCCGACAAAGTGAGCAGGAACTGCGCCAGCCGTTCGATCACCGACCGGGTCCCGAGGATCTGTGCCATCGATGAGTAGCACTTGCCCTTGGCGATGAGGCCGTCGATCAGCGCCAGTGCGAAGGCCGGCATGCCGGTCAGCAGCTTCTCGAGTGCCGGGCCCGAGAGCGCCGAGATCTCGCAGGCCTCGATGGCGATCCCGGACCACATGTGAATGCCGCCGCCCGAGATCTCCAGACCTCCGATGAAATGCCCGGGCGTCCAATAGGCGAGCGTGATCTCGCGCCCCGACGGCGCCGTATAGTAGACGCGCACCTGCCCGCGCCGGATGATGAAGATGCCGTCGTGGCCGTCGCCCTGGCTGAACACCATCTCGCCTTGCGGCACGGTGATGGTGCGGCCGGCCGCATGCACACGCGCCTGCTCCGACGCCGACAGGCGGTCGAGGAAATGCGCCCCGGCATTCAGCCCGTCGATCGTCTCGCTCATGAACAGCGCCGAGCTTCCGGTCTTCGCACGCGAGTTGCGCGCCAGCCGTGCCTTCTCGCGATCGGTCCAGTCGAATTGAACGGCAGCGGGACGCCGGTCAGCGAAAGCGGCTGGCCCGACCGCGGCAGCTTCCTTGAATATGGTCATCGCAATTCGTCGGCTCTTTCGATGTTTCACCGATAGGTAAGAGCGGCGGAGGGCCGATGTCCATCTCCTTACGATCGTTCCAAAGCACTTAGCAAAACTTCATGTGCCGTGTGGTCCGCGTCGAAACGATTTCTCTTTCGATCGCTTGATCCTGAGAAAATCCTTTGGCGTTTCTTCGCCTCTCCCCGCTTGCGGGGAGAGGTCAGAATTTGCGAAGCAAATTCCGGGTGAGGGGGAGTCTCCGCGAGTCTGACTGGCACCTTCTCTGCTGAAGCAGCCCCTCACCCCAACCCTCTAAGAACGGGGAGAGGGAGAAGAGGAGCGGCCTTCGCCTCTCGCACCTTCAAAACATCCCGCTCGCAGCCAGCGCCTTGCAGACGTGCTGCATCTCAGCCTCGTCGGCGACCATGTCGAGCATGATCGTGGTCAGGCCCTTCCCGGCAAAGTCCTTCAGCTTCGCGCCGATCTCGGCGTAGCTGCCGACGAGATAGGGGCAGTCGGCCTGGAAGGTCAGGAACGGCAGCAGCCAGTAGCCATTGTCCTGGAGCTCGCCGCTCTGGCCGTCATAGAGATGCCGCTTCCAGACGGAGTCGGTGTTCTCCATGGTGAGCGCGAGCAGCTCGCGATCGTCGGGATTGTCGCGGAAGCGGCTCTTCGCCGCCTGCCGTGCAGCGTCGCGGCTCTCGCGGGCGAAGATGCCAAAATTCATACCGGGCGCATCGAGGCCGCGGTCGAGATCGGGCGGCAGCATCTGCATCTTGATGCAGCCGGTGTCCTTCGCCACGCGCTGCGCTGCCTCCGACTGTCCCGCGATCAGGAATTCCGGCATCAGCTCCTCCGGCAGCCGGGGACGGAGTTGGAGATTGTTCGCGCGATAGAACCGGCCTTCGAAATCGACCGGGCGCGGGCTGGCCAGCAGCTGACGCACCAGCGCGACGAATTCGCCGAGCCGGACATAGCGGTCGGCATGCGACTGGTCGTCGCCCAGCCCCTGCAGATCACTGACCGCGGTCCCCGTGATCATGTTGAGATAGACCTTGCGGCCGTAGAGCTGCGCGAAAGACGAGACGAACTTCGCCGCCGTGAACGGATGCATGTAGACGGGATTGACGGCGATCAGGGGCGAGCTTCGCGTCGTCTCTGCCATGATGTGCTGGGCCATGGCCCAGGGCTCGACGAAGACATCATTGCCTTCGAACAGCAGGATGCCCTCAAAGCCGTTGCGGTCGGCAAATTGCGCGACCCGCATCAATTCGCCGACATACTTCCGGGGATCGCGGTTGCGCGAGATGGCGGGAAAGACGCGAAGCCGCGACGGCGTCATTCAGCCGCTTCCTGGAGCGGCCAGGCATGACGGCTGATGGGGAGGCCCGCGCGGGAGCCGTCGGCGATCGCGAGGCGATGCGAGGGCGACGGCGAGCACAGCTGGAATCGCCAGCCCCGGGGATCGTCGGCGATATCGGGCTTGAAGCTGATCTCGATCGCCTCACGCGACACCTGCATCGCGAACGCGTCGAGCGGCAGGTTGAGCCCAAAGCCCCTGGCCTTCAAATAGGCCTCCTTGAGCGTCCAGTAGTCGAAGAATCGCTCGATCGCGGCCGGCTCGGGCAGTCCGCGCAGCGTTTCGACCTCTTCCGGCGCAAAGAAGCGAAGCGCGGTGGACAGCGGGGCCACCCGCCGCGACACGGTTTCGACATCGACGCCGACGGCTTCGTGTCTCGATACGACGCAGGCGACGCAGCCGTCGGCGTGGGACAGGCTGAAATGCAGCGGGGTCGAGCTCGCAGGCGCTGCGACAAAGGGCCGCCCGTAGCGGCCGGCCGAAAAGGACCAGTCGCTGGGTGCGACATTCGGTGCGGCTTGCGACAGCGCGAGGCGCAACAAGGCGTGCGCGAAAATGTACTGCCGCCGATGCCGCTCGAACATGAAACGGTCGGCGCGCACCCGTTCGTCGACCGAGAGCAACCGCCGGCACGCATCGACCACGCCCGGCGCGTCGATGGTCTCGATCAGTCCGACGAAAAGTTCAATTCTGTCGTCTGCCATCAATTGGGCCCATGACGTCAGGCGGAGGCCAAAACCCCGCTCTGACAGAAGAAACAACTGAGCAAGAATCAACCAAGCGGACCGCTATTAGCCGTCCACCGAGGCCGATTCTTGTCGATTGCTAGACGGTTTACGGACGCAAGCTTGTGCGAGCCCCCCAGCTCGAGCTGGCGTGCGACCGTTGTCCGAAGATTCGAGCGGCGTCCCGGCCGACGAGTCTTACTTTTTCTTCTTGGCCTTTTTCGCCCCGCCCAGCATCGAAAGGCTGGCGTCGACGTCTTTCAGCGCGGATTGCAGCTTTTTCTTCTCGGCGCCCAACAGCTTCTGGAGCGCCTTGCGGTCCTTGTCGCTCAGCGAGGTGCCCTTGGTAAATTTGATGAAACCCATAACAAACTCCCCCGGTTGAAAATAATCGTCCAAATCAAAACGCGGGGAATAATCTTGCGCGGCAGCGCCAAATAATCAAGATGCAACTTGATCATTCACAGCTCTGGCGAGTGAACCCGTATTCGCCCGGTGCGAACACGGGCCGTTCAAGCCGCCCTGCGATCGAGCAATCGGCCGAGCGGCGCATGAGGCTGCGCGACGGCTGCTGCCAGCAGTGCGACGAGATCCTCCATCCATGCGCCGACCATGCGGCCGTCGAGCCGCTCGCCCTTGTAGTTGCACGAACCGGTGATACCGGTCGGGCGCTCCTTGAGCATCAGCGACAGCCAGGTCTGGTCGATCGGCAGCACCGGCTGGCCCTCGCGCGCCACATTTCCGACGGATCGCACCGCGACGTCAGGCAGGTCGAGCGGCCGGCGCAGCGGATTTTGCAGCGTGAAATAGACCTGGAGCAGCGAAGCCGGATCGATTCCCGCCTGCTCCAGATGGTCGGCGAGGACGTTGAACGGCAGCTCCTGCCGCGCATGCGCCTCGAGCACGCTTTGGCGCACCAGGGCCAAGGCTGCAGCAAACGACAGGTCCGGCGTGATTCGGGTACGGACGATCACCGTGTTCTCGAATGGACCGACGATCTGGTCGGTGTCCGGCTGGCTGCGATTGGCCATGGCGGTGGCGACCGAAATGTCGGTGCGCCCCGTCCGCGCCAGCAGCAGCGCCTTCAGGCCGGTGAGGAGGCACATGAACAGCGTGCCGTTGTGCTGGCCGGCGAATGCCGTCAGCCGCGCGATCAGATCGCGCTCCAGGTTGACCGGATGATGCCCGGTGGAGGCGCCCGGGCTTGATTCGCCGTCGAAGACGGCGGCGGCGCCGCGCAGGGTCTCCGTCCACTCGGCGGCCTGCCGGCGGGCCGCGTCTGTCCCGCACCACCAGCGCTGCCAGCGCGCGACATCCGAAAACGCCAGCGGCAGTTTCGGCAGCGGCACTGACGGATGCCCGGTCAGCGCCGCATAGCGGTTGGACAGCTCCTCGAACATCACGCCGATCGACCAGCCGTCGGCAATCGCGTGATGCAGCGTCAGCAGCAGCACATGGTCGCTGCGATCCAGCCGCAGCAGGCGCGCCCGCAGCAGCGGCGCGCGCGTGATGTCGATCGGGGTGGCGGCCTCCTGTTCGGCGAGGAGCCTGATCTTCCTGAGCTGGAGCGCCTTGAGGCGCTTGTCGCTCGGTCGCCGGCCATTGAGGGCCTCGACGGCGAGCACCGGGCCGAGCGTGCGGGGTGCGGCGATGCGGCTGATCGGCTCCTCGCCGTTCCAGCCGAAGGCTGTCCGCAGTGAGTCGTGCCGGCCGACGACGTCCTGGATGGCCTGCGCCAGCGCGGCCGCATCGATCGGGCCCTGGAGGCGGAAGGCAAAGGGCAGGTTGAACAGCGGCAGATCCGGCAGGTTTTGCTCGATCCGCAGCATCTGGTCCTGCGCGGTCGAGAGCGTGGGCGGACCGCCTTCGGCGAGCCGGGGCGCGCTTGCCTGGCGCTTGTGCGGCTTCGCCGCCACGGCGTCATCGACCCGCCGGGCGAGTTCCTCGATCGTCGGTGCCTCGAAGATGGTCTTGATCGGTAGCGATACGCCGAGCGCGCGAGCGACGCGCGCCATCGCCTGTCCCGCCAGCAGCGAATGGCCGCCGAGATCGAAGAAATTGTCGGTGACGCCGAGGCTGTCGACCTTCAGCAGGTCGATCCAGATGTCGGACAGGACCTTTTCAGTGAAGCGGCGTGCCGGCACGGCGGCATCCGCCGCGGAGGTTTCCTGTTGCGGGGGCGCCAGCAGCGCGGACCGGTCGATCTTGCCATGGGCATTGAGCGGAACCTGCTCCAGGAACAGGAACGCGGACGGGACGGCATGGGCCGGCAGCCGGCCCTTGAGGAAATCGCGCAGCTCGCTGGCGCTGATCCGGCCATTCGCCCGGGCGACGATATGGGCGATCAGCCTGATATCGCCATTGGCGTCGCGGCGCGGCTCGACGATGCCGGCACGCACGCTCTCGTGATCGGCGAGCGCGTTCTCGATCTCCTTGAGCTCGATGCGGTAGCCTCGGACCTTGACCTGGTGGTCGACGCGGCCGAGGCATTCGATCGTCCCGTCGGCGCGGCGGCGGGCGAGATCGCCGGTCCGGTACAGCCGGTGACCTGCCTGGCGCGTGAAGGGATCGGGGATGAAGCGCTGCCGGCTTTGCGCGGGATCGTTGATGTAGCCGCGGCCGACGCCGGCGCCGGCGATGCAGAGCTCGCCGACCACGCCGATCGGCTGCGGCTCCAGACTCGAATCGAGCACGTGGAGCTGGGTGTTGGGCAGCGCCGCGCCGACCGGAACATTGGTGGTCGCCGCCGCCGGCGCCCTGGTCAGCCGATGCAGGGAAACGTCGTCGGAACATTCCGAGGCGCCATAGGCGTTGATCAGCGGCACCTTCGGGCAGCGGGCGAACCAGGCGCGGCAGAGCTCGACGGGCAGCGGCTCGCCGGTCGAGATCAGGAGGCGCAGCCCGGCAAAGGCGCGTTGGATGGGCGCCTCGTCCATGCGTTCGAGGATCACGCGCAACAGCGAGGGGACGATCTCGAGCACCGTGATGCCCTCGCGATTGATCTCCCGCGCGAGCAGGATCGGGTCCTGCACGATTGCGTTGCCGCAGACATGGACGCGCGCGCCGACCATCGGGCCAGCGAGGAACTGCCAGACCGAGATCACGAAGCTCTGCGGCGCGGTCTGCGCGATCACGTCCCTGGCCGAAAGGCCGAGCCCGGAAATGAGCGACGCCAGATGGTTCGACAGCCCGCGCTGTTCGATCATGACGCCCTTCGGCGCGCCGGATGAGCCGGATGTATAGATGAGATAAGCGAGACTCGATGCTGCGCGCCGTGCTGCGCGGGCCGGCTTGGTCGCCGCTGGCGTGATCGTGTCCTCGAGTTCGGCCACCTGGATGCGCTCGACCAGCGGTTCGAGCAGCGCCTCGACCATGACGGACTGGGCGCGCCCGGTCAGCAGCATGCGGGCGCAGCTCGATCCGAGGATGGTTGCGAGCCGCGCCGTTGGCTGCTCGAGATCGAGATTGAGGAAGGCCGCGCCCACCCGCTGCACCGCGATCATTGCGGCGAGCAGGTCGGGTCCGCGATCCGCAAGCAAGGCGACCACCGTTTCGGCACCGACGCCCTCGCGGGCCAGCCAGCGCGCGGCCGCCTGGCTGCGGCGGGCCAGTTCGCGATAGGTCAGCGATGCGCGTCCGTCCGATACCGCGATCGCGTTCGGCGTCCGCCTCGCCTGCCGCTCGAAGCGTTCGCTCAAGTTGCCGCGTGTGGTGAAATCGGCCGGAACGCCACGGCCCGCAGTCAGYAATTGCCGGCGCTCGGCCGTTGTCAGGAGCGGCAGGCGCGAGATGCGCTGCTCGGGATTGGCGATGACGGCCTTGAGCAGGGTCTTGAACTGCGCAGCCATGTCCTCGATCGTCGCCGCGTCGAACAGATCGGTGGCGTATTCGAAGAAGCCGGTGAAGCGGCCATCGGCCTCGACCAGCTCGAGCGTGATGTCGAAGCGTGCGACCTTGGGGTCGACCTCTAACCGGCGGGACGACAGGCCGGGGAAATGCGCGGCCTCGATCGATGCGTTCTGGAGGATGAACATGATCCGGAACAGCGGATTGCCGTCGCTCCTGCGCGCGACCTGCAACGCGCGCAGCACCTCCTCGATTGGCAGGTCCTGGTTGCGGTAGGCATCGAGCGTGACCTGGCGCACCCGCCGCAACAACTCGCCGAAGCTCGGGTCGCCGCCAAAATCGTTGCGGAGGATCAGGGTGTTGGCGAACAGCCCGATCAGGCGCTCGCTTTCGATCTGGTTGCGGTTCGCGATCAGCGACCCCGTCGCCACGTCCTCATGTCCGGTGTGGCGGAACAGGAGGCACTGGAACACTGCGAGCAGCGTCATGAAGGGCGTCACGCCCTGGTCCTGGCTCAGCGATCGCAGGTCGGTCGACAAGGCCTTGGAGAACTCGAAATAGTGACGGGCGCCGCGGCCGCTCCAGATCTCCGGCCTTGCCCGGTCGGTCCGCAGTGGCAGCGTGGTCACGCCGTCGAGCTGCGCGCGCCAGTAATCGAGCTGCTCTTTCGCGGCCGGCGTCTGCGCCCAGCTCTGCTGCCAGAGCGCAAAGTCGCGATACTGGTAGGCGGGTGGCGGCAGCGCCGCCGCGCTTCCCTTGCGCGCGGCGGAATAATGCGCGGCGAGCTCTTCCCAGAACAGCCGTTGCGACCAGCCGTCGGTGACGAGGTGATGGACGTTGACCACCAGCGCGTGGCTGTCCCTCGCGAACGAGAGCAGGGTGACCTTCAGCGGCGGCTCGCGCGCCAGATCGAACGGATATTGCGCGAGCTCGAGCGCCTTGCGCCGGACGGCCGCGGCCCGCTTGTCCGCCGGGCATGGCTTGAGCTTGATCCGCTCGAATCGCGCTACGATTCGAAGCACCCGCTGCACCGGTTCGCCATGGCGCTCCACGAAGGCCGAGCGCAGCACGTCGTGACGTTCGCAGATTGCGGCGAGGCTTGCTTCAAGCGCGGCGGCGTCGAGCTGGCCCTTCAGCATCGCGACTTCGACGACATTATAATTGTAGCGCGTCGGATCGAGCCGCGAGAGCACGTACATCCGCTGCTGCTGGAACGACAGCGGCGAGTCTGTTTCCGCGGTTGCGACCTGGCGCCAGGCCGGCAGCATCGTTTCACGACGGGTTGCGGCGGTCTCGAGCCGGGCCGCAAGCACCGCCACCGTGGCGCAATCGAAGATGTCCTCGAACGAGAAGTCGACATCGAAGCGTTCGCGCAGCCGCGAGCGCATCTGTGTCACCGCGAGCGAGTCCGCGCCGAGCGCGAAGACGTCCTGGTCGACGCCGACCTGCGGCAGCTCCAGCAGATTGGCCCAGAGTCCCGCGAGCTGGGTCTCCAGCGCGGTGCGCGGCAATCGGGTCTCGCCGCCGTCATCGACCGTCGCGATCAGCTCGGCCAGCGCGTTGCGCTTGACCTTGCCGCTGGCGCCCTTCGGCAGCGCCGCCACGCCGCGGATCAGGCTCGGCACCTTGTAGGCCGCGAGCCGTTTTCGCGCGAACTGGCGCAGCTGGTCCGAGGTCGCAGCGGAATTCGGCCGCAGCATCACGACGGCGGCGACGTTCTCGCCGAGCTTTTGGTGCGGGATCGCGAATACGCCGGCCTCCAGCACCGCGGGATGGCTCAGCAGCACCTCTTCCACCTCCAGCGGCGAGATTTTCTGTCCGCCGCGGTTGATGACGTCCTTGATGCGGCCGACGATGAAGAGATAGCCGTCGGCGTCGAGATAGCCGAGATCGCCGGTCCGGAACCAGCCGCTGCGGAATGCGGCCTGCGTCGCCGCCTCGTCATTGTAGTAGCCGCGGCTCATGTTCGGCCCGCGCAGCATGATCTCGCCATGCGCACCGCTCGCGCACATGCGGCCGGCCTCGTCCATGATCGCGATCTCGGGGCCCGCGGCGCGGCCGACCGATCCGATCTTGCGCAGCTCGAACGGATTGGCTGCGATCTGCGAGGCCGCCTCCGTCATTCCGTAGGTCTCGAGCACGGGAACGCCGAACGTCGCCTCCAGCCCCGCGAGGATCGCAGGCGCGAGCGAGGCCGAGGCCGAGCGGATCACGCGCAGCGACGACGACCGGGCGCGGTCCGGGTCCGCTTCCGCCGCCGTCAGCAGCGCGCGATGAATGGTCGGCACCGCCGTGTACCAGGTCGGCTGCAGATCCCGCATCCAGCCGAAGAAGGACGCCGCGTCAAAACCGTTGGTGCAGACCACGCTCGAGCCCGCGGCGAGCGCGGTCAGCAGGCCTGAGATCAGACCATGGGCGTGGAACAGCGGCAGCACATTGAGCAGGCGATCGCGGGACGTGAGTGACAGCACGCGGCCGGCATTGCAGGCGGACAGGCACACATTGCGATGCGTCAGCGGGACCATTTTCGGCCGCGCCGCGGTGCCCGATGTCAGCAGGATGAACGCGTCGTCGTCGCCGCGCGAGACGCCGCTGGCATTCGCCGGACCGATCGTCGGGCCGACGAATTCGCAGCCGCCGAGATCATTCTGCGGACCCGGCACGAAATCGATCACCGCAAGATCGAGCGCCCTGGCGGCGTCGCGGCTCGCTGAGTTCGTATCGGCCCGGGTCACCAGCGCCGTCAGCTTCAATTCGCTGAAATAGCGTTGCAACTCGTCCGCCGTCAGATCGGGATTGACGGGAATGCAGGCGCAGGCCGACGCGACTGCGATCAGCGCCAGCGCACTGTCGGCGCCGCGCGGCAGCGCGACGGCGAGGCGATCCGCGGGACCGATGCCGAGCCCGCGCAGCGTGCCGACCAGATGCCCGGTCCTGGCAGCGAGCTCGCCGTAGTTCAGCGGCGGTCGGCTAGGGGCGAGCAGGGCGGGCGCGGCCGGCGTCTTTCGCGCGTAGAAGTCGAGAAGCCCGCCGACATGGGCAAAGACTTTGGTTTCGGCCGCCGTGCTGGCCGATCCCTCCGCCGCTCCGGGTATAACGTCCGACAAGTCCATTCCCTTTTGATCTGATTAAGCTATTCTTCCAAGAACTTAGGGAACGCGTCCAGTCCGAGGTGAAGTTTGGGCCCCAAAATCTGTGGTTGAGGGGCCTTAAGCCCTTCGACGGAGTGATGGTCGGGCGGAAATCACCATGCTGGAGACAGAGCCGGGGACGGAAGGCGGGTTGAAGCGCTGGCTCGAAGGCGTCGGTCTCGGTCACTATACCGATCTCTTCGCCCAGCACCGCCTCGATCTGGACGTCATGGCTGACCTGACCGAATCCGATCTGGTTGAGCTCGGATTGCCGCTGGGCGATCGCAAGCGGCTCCAGCGGGCGATGGCGGCGTTGTTCCACGCTGAAGTGGCCGAAGCGCCGCTCGCTGCGGCGCCCCCGCAAGCCCGGACGGAGGTCGGCGCCGAACGGCGTCAGCTCACCACCATGTTCTGTGACATGGTGGATTCCACCTCACTCTCGGTCCAGTTCGATCCGGAAGACGTGCGCGACATGATCGCGAGCTTCCGCGAGACCTGCGTCCGCGTGGTCAAGCATTACGAAGGCTTTGCCGCCCGTTTCGTCGGCGACGGTATCTTGGTCTATTTCGGCTATCCGACCGCGCATGAGGACGATGCCGAGCGCGCGGTGCGCGCCGGGCTCGAGATCGTCCGGGTGCTCTCGACCGCGCGCGCGATCGAACCGCGCGGCGCGCTCAGCCATGCACCCGCCGTCCGCATCGGGATCGCGACCGGCCTCGTCGTGGTCGGCGATCTCGTCGGGCAGGGCACCGAGGAGCGTGACTCCGCGGTCGGAGAGACCGTCAACCTGGCCGCGCGCCTGCAAGGACTGGCGCCCCCCAACGGCGTCGTGATCTCGTCTTCGACGCAGTCGCTGCTGAAGGGCAAGTTCGACTACCGCAATCTCGGCGTCCACGCGCTGAAGGGCATTTCGGAGAAGTCCCAGGCCTGGCACGTGGTGCGCGCCTCGCGCGTGGAGACCCGCTTCGCCGCCGCCATGGGCACGCGGCTGACGCCGCTCGTCAACCGCGAGGAAGAGATCGCGCTGCTGATGGGGCGCTGGCAGCAGGTCAAGGAGGGCGACGGCCAGGTCGTGGTCAAGTTCGGCGAGCCCGGCATCGGCAAGTCGCGCGTCATCCAGGAAATCTTCGAGCGCATCGCGGGTGACCGCCATGGGCAGGTCTCGCTCCAGTGCTCGCCCTACTACACCTCCACGGCGTTCTATCCGTTCGCCGAGCAGCTCAAATTCTCCCTCGGCCTCGACCGTGAGGAGGTGTCCGCGGTGTCGCTGGCGAGCCTGGAGACTGCGATCGCCGCCGCCCAGGGTGATATCGAACAGGTGACGCCGCTGTTCGCCGCGCTGTTGTCGATCCCGACGGGGGATCGCTATCCGCCGCTCGACCTATCGCCTCAGCAGCAGAAGGATGCGACGGTATCGGCGCTGGTCAATCATTTCCTCGGCCTCGCGCGCGAGATGCCGCTGGTGATCGCCTTCGAGGATCTGCACTGGATCGATCCGACCTCCCGCGAGGTCGTCGATCTCCTGGTCGACAGGGTCCAGAACCGGCCGATCCTCGCCATCATCACCGCGCGCTCCGAATTCCAGCCGAGCTGGAACGCGCATTCGCACATCACCACCCTGGTGCTGAACCGCCTGAGCCGGCAGTTGCGCACGACGATGGTCGAGCGCGTCGCCGGCCGCGAGCTTCCCAAGGAGGTCGTCGAGGAGATCATCGTCAAGACCGACGGCGTGCCGTTGTTCCTGGAGGAGCTGACCAAGACGGTTCTGGAATCCAACCTGCTGACCGAGCGGCACGGGCGCTACGTGCTGTCGGGTCCGTGGCGGCAGCTCGCGATCCCGGCGACGCTGACGGACTCGCTGATGGCGCGGCTGGACCGGATGGGGCCGTTCAAGCGGATCGCCCAGATCGGCGGCACCATCGGCCGCGAGTTCTCCTACGAGACGCTGTACGCGGTCGCCAACACGCCGGCGGAGCAGATCGAGGCGGCGCTCAATCATCTGGAGGAGGCGGGGCTGATCATGCGTCGCGGTCATCCGCCGGATGCGCTGTATTCCTTCAAGCACGTGATGATCCAGAATGCCGCGCATGCGAGCCTGCTGCACAGCGAGCGGCGCAAGCTGCATGCCCGGATCGCCCAGGTGCTCGCCGAGATGTATCCGGAGAAGACCGAGCGCGAGCCGGAACTGCTCGCCCACCATCTGACCGAGTCGGGCCAGAGCGAGGGCGCCGCGAGCTTCTGGCTCAAGGCCGGCAAGCAGGCGGCCAAGAGCGGCGCCAATCTGGAGGCGATCGGCCATCTGCGTCGCGGCCTTGGCGTCGTGCAGGCCAATGCGCGCATGCAGGGTGCCGACGAGATGGAGCTCGAGCTGCGTATCGCGCTCGGCAACGCGCTGATCGCGGCCAAGGGCTATGCCGTGCAGGAGGTCGAGGAGAACTACATCCGCGCGCTCGAGCTCGGCCAGCAGCTCGACGACGAGGAGAAGGCGTTTGCCGCCACCCGCGGGCTCTGGGTGTGCCATTTCATCCGCGCCGACCTGACGCGCGCGCACGATCTCAGCGTCGAGCTGTTGAAGTTCGCCAAGCGCGAGCGGCTGAACGAGCGCGCGCAGCCGGCGCAGCAGACCGGCTATCTGATCGAGGCGCACCGCGCGATCGCGATGACCATGCTCTATCGCGGGCGCTTTGCCGCCTCGCAGCATCATCTGCACCGCTGCATCAACCTCTACAGCCCCGATCTGCACTCCGATCTGATGGAGCGGCACGGCACCGATCCCGGCGTGGTCTCGCTGTCCTATCTCGGCTACCTCTTGTGGTTCCTCGGCCGGCCCGATGCGGCGCGCCAGCACAGCGAGCAGGCGATCGCGAACGCCGAGAAGATCCGCCATCCCTTCACGCTCGCTTTCGCGCTGGTGTTCGGCGCCTATCTCTGCCAGCACCTGCGCGACGTCGAGGGCACGCGCGACCACGCCAACCGCGCCATGATCATCGCCACCGAGCACAATTTCCTGCACTGGAAGCAGCAGGCGGCGATCCTGCGCGGCTGGGCGCTGACTCAGCTCGGCGAGGCCGATGAAGGGTTGAGCCAGATGCGCTTCGGCCTCGATGAATACGAGGCGATGGATTCCTGGCTGGCCGGCTGCTGGTTCCGCTGCCTGCTCGCGGAGGCCTACGCCAAGGTCGGCATGCGCGATGCCGCCTTGCGCGCGCTGGACGGTGCGCTGGCAACCGCGAGGCGGACCGGTGATCACTCCTACCTCGCCGAGGTCTATCGCCTGCAAGGCGAGATCACGCTGTCGGACGGCAACCCGGACTCGGTGCAGGAGGCGGAGGACCTGTTCGGCCTTTCGCTGGAGACCGCGCGCAAGCAGGGGGCGCTGTCCTGGGAGCTCAGAACCGCCGTCAGCCTTGCGCAGCTGTCGCGGGACGCCGGCAAGCACGAGCATGCAAGGCTTCTGCTCGTGCCGATCGTCGGCAAGTTCAGCGAGGGTTTCTACACGCCGGACCTGAAGCAGGCGATGCAACTGATCAACGAGATCGGCGCCGATGCGCCGTTGCGTCAACCGGCCGATCCGGTGAAATGAGCGATCTTGTTGCCGCGCGCGCGCGCTATGTGGAGCTGATCGCGAAGCGCGAGCGGATTTCCTCGCCGCGGCTGCTGGCGGCGCTCGCCGCCGTCCCGCGCGAGGATTTTCTGGCAAGGGGGCCCTGGCGCATCAAGAGCGAGGCGGCGCGCAGCTATCGGCTGACGCCAGATGCCGATCCGGTCCGCCTCTACGACAATTTGCTGGTCGCGATCGACGCGCGCCGCAAGCTCGATACGGGATTGCCGAGCCTGTGGGCGCATTTCATCGACGTGCTCGACGTCGGGGAGAACGACCGCGTCGTCCAGATCGGCTGCGGGCTCGGCTATTTTTCGGCAGTGCTGTCGAAGATCGTGGGCCCGAAGGGCAGGGTGCTCGCAATCGAATGCGACGAGCGGCTTGCGGCGCGCGCCGCGACCTGTCTTCGCGCCTACCGCAACGTCGAGGTCGTCCATGGCGACGGATGCCTGGACATTGGCGAGCCGGCCGACGTGATCATCGTGCATGCGGGCTTTTCGCACCCGGATCCGCTCTGGCTGGAGGCGCTTCGTCCGCGCGGGCGTCTGCTGGTGCCGCTGACGCAGCGGGACCGCGAAGGTGCCGTCATCAAGATCACCCGCAAGGGCAAGGGTTTCGAGGCCGAGGCGGTCCAGCAGATCCGGATCTTTCCGGGCCAGGGCCGCGGCATGACCGCGCTCGACGACCGCGTCGCCGACTGGTGGCAGCGGGCATCCGCCCTGGCGCCGCTGCGCTTTCGCGGCATCGAGCAGGGGTTGCCGGCGGATGGATAACCCCTTATTCCGCTTTACCTTGATTCGGATTGTGAGTTCCCAGCACCTCCCTTCGCGGCTATGACTGCGGCTCGATGGCCATTCGAGCGCGCTCCATGCATTCCGTTGCACTGCTGACTGCCAGCTATGCCAAGGATATCGAACGCTTTTCGCTGCTCAGCGAGAGCATCGACACCTGGTTGACGGGATACACGCGGCATTATGTTCTCGTTAATGATGAGGACGTGCCGCTGTTCGAGCGGTTCGCTTCCGACAAGCGCGTCATCGTTCCGGCCTCGCGCTATTTGCCGAAATGGCTGTTCGCGCTGCCGCGGGCCCTCCAGTTTATCAGCAGCCGTCGGGTCTGGGTGTCGCTGCTGTCGTCACCCGTGCACGGCTGGCACATTCAGCAGATCCTGAAAATCGCCGGCGTCCTCAACGCGCCCGAGCAGCGCGTCTGCATTCTGGATTCGGACAATCTGTTCTTCCGCGAATTCGACGTCGGCCAATATGCCGGCGCGGAGAAGACGCCGCTGTTCGTGACCCCGAAAGCGGTCGACGCCGACCACCCGCTGCATGTCCTGTGGCTCCGCACCGTCGATCAGCTTCTCGGTATCAAGGAGCGCTCGTTCCCGGCAGACGACTATGTCGGAAACGCGCTGGTCTGGGACAAGGACAGCGCGCGCGCGATGACTGACGCCATCACGTCGGCGACGGGTCTCAGCTGGGCTCTGGCGCTGTGCCGGAAGAAGAAATTCTCCGAGTATCTGCTTTACGGAAACTTCGTCGCCAATTCGCCGAAGCATCTGGCCGCGCACCGGGTGACGGAAGACAGCATCGCAGTGTCGCACTGGGAGGATACCCGCCTCGACCGCCCGGCGATCGAGGCGATGATGCACGCCGCCTCGCCCGAGCAGGTCGCGCTCTGCATCCAGTCCTATTCGTCGACCTCGGTCGACGACATCCGCGATGTGTTCCGGCTGAACTCGCGCGACCGGCGCGCTCCGAGCCTGTCTCCCGAGCATTTGGCCGGCGCGGCCGAATTCGAGACGCCGAAGACGCGCTGAACGCGGGCCGCGTCAGGCGTCCTTCGTGAATTTGGTGAGGACGTCCATGAAGGGTTTTGGCTTGAACTCGCCGTCGAGCGGCAAGGGACGGTTCGGCTGCTTGTCCTTGCGGGCGAAGGTGCCGTTGATCCAGCTGTAGCGATCCGAGAGGCCCCAGGTCAGGATCGAGCGCACCGGGCCGCTGGTCGAGATCGCGGTCAGGAGGTCGTCGACGCGCTTGGCGACGATGGCGTCACGCTCCGCCGGATTGCCCGTCAGCTTCTGATCGTCGACGTCGAGCTCGGTGACGAGAACCTCGAGGCCCCACGACCGCAGCTCGGTGACGAATTCGGCCAGCCCGTGCGTGTCGATCTCGAGCTCGGCATGCAGATGCGATTGCAATCCCACCGCGTGCAGCGGGACGCCCTGGTCGAGCAGGTCCATGATGAGGTTGCGGTAAGCTGCGCGCTTGGCAATGAACGAGTCCTTGGCCGACTCGATGTCATATTCGTTGATCGCGAGCTTCACGAAAGGATCGGCGGCTGCGGCGGTACGGAACGCCAGCGGAATCCAGCGGTCGCCCAGGTGCTGCGTCCAGAAGGTGTCGCGCCGGTCTTTCAGGCTGCGGGGGTTGTCCGGGATCGGCTCGTTGACCACGTCCCACGACGTCAGCTTGTCCTTGTAATAGGAGACGACGGTGCCGATGTGATCGACATAGGCGCGCTCGACGCCTTTCGAGGTCTTGATCTGCTTGGTCCAGTCCGGAATGTCGTGATACCAGGCGAGCGCGTGCCCGCGCATCGTCAAATCGTTCTGCTGGGCGAAATCAAAGATCGCATCGGCGCGCTCGAAAGCGAACGTGTGCGCGTCCGGCCGCAGCATCGGCCATTTCAGTTCGAGCACCGGCACCACCTGGGTGCAATAGGTGCTGATGGCTTCGCCGAGCCGCGGATCGGCTTGCAGATCCCAGAGCGTCGCCGCAGCGCCAAAGCCCGGACGGCGCTGGGCGAGTTTCGACGCCGGCACCGCGGACGCCGATGCGCCCGCCGCRAGCGTTGCAGCGCTGCCGAGGAGAAATTCGCGTCGGTCGAGCTTGATCACTTGCTGGTCACCTGGCGACATTCCTTTCGGAACCAACGCGCCATCGTACCAAGCGACGCGTAGCGACGCCGGGGTTTCCTGTTGTTGGGTTAACTTTTGCCGGACGGACCGCGCCTCAGCGCGCGTGACGCTGCATCACGGCTTCGGCGATCTCGCAATAGTGAAGCGCGCCCTTCTCGAGCGTCAGATTCTCCATCACATAGTCGCGAGGTGCGAAGTCGCCCGCGCTGACGTGCGACCAGAAGTCGCTCCAGCCGGATGTAAAGCCATCCGCATCGGTGAAGGTCATGCCGCAGCGCGCGTCGAAATAGGGCACCGAGGACACCCCGCCTTCGTATCTCACCTTGTGAGGGAAATACTCCGGATCCTGCCACGGCCCGCCGCGATCCCAGGCGAAGACCGGGACGCCGCTCGACAGCGCCTGCTGGCAGGCGATGCCCTGGCTCTCGTGCTCGCAGAGAAAGATCATGCTGCGGCAGCGCGCCAGCGCCGCCTTGTAGTCGTCTTCCTTGTAATGGCCGTAGCGGATCATCTCGACCGTGCGGCCGCTTGCCTCAAGATGCCTGCGGATCGGTGCGATCAGCTCCGTCTCGTAGCGGTCGTGCTCCCAGCGCACCTTGTCGTAGAGCAGCACGTCGACGCTTTTCTGCCCGGCGGGTGCCGGCGTCCACAAATCGGTCTCGATGCCGACCGGCCAGACCTCGACATGGGGCCAATGCGGCCGGCACATGTCGGCGTACCAGGTGCAGGGCACCAGGATGGTCTTCGTTTGCAGCCCGCTCAGGCGCTCCGGTGCTTCCATCGGATGGTTGTACATGGCGACCCCAAGCAGCAGCGGGTTCTTCCATGCGAACCAGTCGAGCACGAACGGCCGCCCAATGATGCAGGCGAGCTCCTGCGGGTGCTTCCGGATATAGGCGTAATCGTTGACCCGGTAGCGGATACCCACCCTGTCGAGGCCGGCGCAGAGATTGAGGAACACGCGCCGCTGGCCGCTGATCCACGATTTGCCGAGCAGCATGCGCCGCAGCACCGGCCGGATGTGGCGGTCGCCGGGAAACCAGCGGTTGTCGCGCTCCTCGAAGAACAGGTTGAGCACCATCCGTTCGCGGCCGCCGGTCGCGGGGTCCGCCGGAACCAGCGGCGCATCGGTGCCGCCGTGCGGCAGGGAGGCCGGGTTCGCCCAGATACGTTCGACAACGTCCATCTCAGTCACGTCCACGCATTGGAGAAGGCCGGGCGGCATTTTGAAATCATGGTTTCTTTTCGGTGATCGCGCCGGCCGGTTCAAGCACAGGGCAAACTTAACGCTAACGCGCGAAATCGGCGGGCTCGCCGCATTCGGGGGCCGATTTGCAGACTTATGTGACTATCCTGAGGGATGCTGCGGCGCAGTCCGATCGCTAGGCCTCCGATCGTCACGCCAAGGTCCAACTGATTAACGGCCGCTTCATCGCAAGGCCGCCGCCGGTCCCATGCTCGCATGCTGAATCGCCATTTCTCGATCTACCTGGTCGCCTACATCCTGCCTGCGGCGGTGGGCTTCTTCGCGGTCACCGCCTACACACGGCTGCTGACCCCGGCCGAGTACGGCGTCTATGTCGTCGGCATCAGCGTCGCCGGCATCTTGGGCGCGATCTTCTTCGCCTGGATCAAGCTGTCGGTGTCGCGCTATCAGGCGATGTCGGCAGAGGTGGACTTTCGCGGCACGGCAATGGTCGCCTTCGTGCTGACGGTGGCCGTGCTCTGCGCCGCAACCCCGCTGGTCTTCCTGTTCCGCAGCGACATCAGCGTCGAGCTGCTGCTCGCCAGCATGTTCGTCGCGATCATGGCGAATGCGGTCGATGTCGGCCAGGAATTCGAACGCGCGAAATTGCGGCCCTACCGGTTCGCCGCCATTTCGATCGTGCGCAGCGTGTCGAGCGTCGGCTTCGGCCTGCTCGGCATCTGGCTCGGCTGGGGCGGCATGGGCCTGCTTGCGGCGTTCGGCCTGGGCTCGCTCACCGGCATCATCCTCAATCTGGCCGGCGACCGCACCAGGATCGCACGTTTCCAGCGCAGCCAGTTCATGCAGCTGGCGCGCTATGGCCTGCCGCTGACGCTGGCGGGGCTCTCGGTCGCGCTCTACTCGAGCTGCGACCGGCTCATCGTCGCCTGGCTGCTCGGCAAGGACGCCGCCGGCATCTTTGGCGTCGCCGCCGATCTGCCGCGGCAGTTCATGGTCATGATCGCCTCCAGCGTTGCAGCTGCGACCGTGCCGCTCGTGTTCCGGACCCTGTCCGAGAAGAACGATGCGGTGACGCGCGAGCGGCTGACCGAAAGCCTCGAACTGCTGTTCGTCGTCGTTGCGCCCGTTGCCGTCTGGCTTGCGCTTGCGGCGGATCAGGTTGCAGGCACGCTCGTCGGCGTCGATTTCCGCGCCGGTGTTTCGGCACTGCTGCCGACGCTGGTGCTCGCCCGCTTCTTCGGCATCGCCAACCAGTTCTACGTGCAGATCAGCTTCCAGCTCGCCGAGCGCCCCTTCATGCTGGCGGCGCAGTCGTTCGTCACGCTGGTGCTGAGCGTGGCGCTGATGTTCGCGCTGGTCGCAGGCTACGGCCTCTACGGCGCGGCACTGGCGACGCTCGCGACCGAGGCGATCGGCTTCGTCGTCGCCGTGGTCCTGATGCACCGCGCCCATCCCGTGCCGTTCGACCTCAAGCGCCTCGCCGGCGTCGCGGCGTCGGCCGCAGCGATGGCGGGCGCGATCCTCGTTGCACGATCGCAGGTGAACGGCACTGGCATCGTCTCGCTCGTCATCGTAAGCCTCGCAGGTGGGCTGGCTTATGCCGTCGCCGCGTGGCTGCTCAACGTCGCCAATGTGCGGGTGCTGTCGCTGCGCTTCCTGCGGACCTTCAACCGGAAGGCGCTGGGCGTCTAGCTGCGATGTCGGGCGAGGCTAGGCTTCGCCGTCTCTGAAGATGGCACGTCCTTCATGAGGTCCGCGGCGCCAGTCGCGAATTGCCCGTCCTGGACATTTGGCTGAGACCCTATTGCAGCGGCGACCGCATCCCGGTCACCGCATCGTAGACCAGGATTTGCAACATTGGAAATCTGCCCAACAGCTCGGCGCCGGCTTCCCGAGCAGCCGTTTCGCTATCGTAACGAGTCTTGAAGTGACCGTCGACCACGAGCGTGAAGCCATCGGCCGGTGCTACGTCAGCCCTTTGAATGGTTCTCGGCTCACTCTCGTCGACTTGTGTGATCGGCTTCTTCATGGGGGACCTTCATATCGTTGCAGGACAGGTGAGGGTGACACGAGCGCGACGACCGCCACGGTCGCAACGACGAAATCGAATCGGCGCATCTGAATTCGTCTCAGAGCCGATTGCCCCATCGTTGGCAACCGGACGGCGCGCTCAATGTTCCGTAATGCGCAGAAGACGGCTCAAGGTGTTTCTTCCCCCAAGCCGCCTCAGTCGTCCCGCATGATCTCGGGCTTGTCATACAAGACCGCGTTCAAGAGGGAGCTGTGGACCTCGATCTTACCGTTATAGGTAATGAAGCCGAGCTTGCGAAACTTGTTCATGAAAAAACTGACCCGGGAGCGGGTTGTCCCGATCATCTCCGCGAGCGTCTCCTGGCTGACCTGCGCCGAGATGGGCTGAGGAGCGCCATCCTTTCCAAAATTTGCCAGGAGCAGGAGGAGACGTGCAAGCCGCTTTTCGCTGGAATTGAACAACTGGTCGATCAGGTCTTCTTCGATGCGGCTGTTCCGGCTGAGCAGATACCCCATGAACAGCTCGGAAAACTTAGGTTCGCTTTTGAGTGCCGCAAGCATTGCGGATTTCGCGATGGACGTGATCACGCATTGCTCCATCGCCATCGTTGTCGAAATCCGCAAGGCATGACCGTTCAGGCAACCTTCGCCGAAGAATTGTCCGGGCTCCATGATTCCGACCACGGCTTCCTTGCCCTGCTCGGAGACAACGAGAACCTTGATCTTCCCCTTCTGGATATAGAAAACCGTATCCGCGGTGTCGCCTTGCGAAAACACGACCTGGTCTTTGTCGAGTTTCAATATGGCTTTGCCCTCGCCGACCTTGGCGAGAAAGAGTTTTGGATCAAACGAGCTTTTCGCAGCTTTTGGCATGACGTCGTCAAGGCCCGATGGAAGGATCGTCAGTTTAGCAGGCCCGGTGCCAGGCGCGTTAGGCAAATCTTGCTTCCGCCTTGGGCCCGTCTGCAATCCGCACCAACTCATTGTGGCGGCTGTTTCGGTCGGCTCGCGATACGCTTGCCTGCGGCATCGCGGGCGTCTGAGCCGATGGGGCGGAAGCTCGGGCGGCGTCGGCGGAAGCGCTGGCAGGCGCGATTGGAAGCAACGAGACGAAAGTTCGCACACGCGGCCTCGACAATATGAGACGCGTGACTGAACAGGTTGTGCTCCGGATCCTATCCCAACGCGTTCTTGCGCCCGGGCGGTCGTAAGAGTCTGCTTGGAACCAACTTCGCCGGGGTTACTTGATGATAGCGACCGGATAGGATGCCCACTCATCATATCCGATGAATGGCGGCCCTGGTTCGCACCCCCGTGCTGGGGCCGCTTCCTCGATCGGGTTCTGCCGCTACCTGGCCGATCTGATCGGATCGTCCGGGGGTGCTCTGTGGATGTTGCCACACTTGGAGCATTCGAAGACTCGCAGATTGGGACTGTTGTAACCTGCTCCGACGTGGACCAGCATCATGCGACTCTGGCACGCCGGGCAGAGTGGCCGGGGTATCGGAATCAGCGATGGTTCCGGACGAGCATAGACCTCGGACATGTGAACCTCCTGCCCATATAGGGGGTATGCTGTACCCGAGGCCGCCGCCGATGGCGGCCGGTTCGCCGGCTGCGACACACTGAGCATGCCGCGCTCCGGTGTCAGACACTGTTCAATATTGCTCACATTCCCGCAGAATCCGGTCGACGAATGTGTCCGACCCGCCTCCTGACGACAGGATGAAGGCCCTGGCTTGCGGTCTCAGCCGCGGTGCGCCGTGCAGTCTCGCAAATTCGGGGAACGCTGGCTCTTGGCCTGAGCAATATTGCTCAGCAAGACGTCCAAGCACGGATCAATATGACAGTGCGCGGGGCGCGACCTCAGAGCTGCTGCCTGGGACGTTCGTGTGCGATGACCGCGCTTCTTGGGTGGGCATGTTCGGGAGCAGACCAAATCTGACTCAAAGGACGCCGGAAATCCGCGCGTTGGCGCAGTTGCTCGCCAGCTATCGCGAGCCCGACAGTGCCCGCGGCGTCCTCGAACTGGCGATTACAGCGGTGCCGTTCTTCATCATCTGGGCTCTGATCTGGGCCGCCCTTGACCACGGCTATTGGGCTGGCCTCCTGCTTGAGTTGCCCGCGGCGGGCTTGCTCGTCCGCCTCTTCATGATCCAGCACGATTGCGGACACGGCTCGTTCTTCCGCGGCCGCGTGGCGAACGATTGGGTCGGCCGAGCCATCGGTGTCGTGACACTGACGCCATACGATTATTGGCGGCATAGCCATGCACGCCATCATGCGAGCTCCGGTAATCTCGATCACAGGGGCCTGGGCGACATTGATACGTTGACCGTTCGCGAATTTCTCGCGCAGCCTCGATGGCGTCGGACGCTGTATCGTTTGTATCGGCATCCCATCGTGATGTTTGGCGTAGGTCCCACGTACTTGTTCGTCTTGAAGCATCGATTGCCGATAGGGGTGATGCGTAGCGGCTGGAAGCCCTGGCTGAGTACAATGGGTACGAACATCGCGATCGCGGTTCTCGTCGCCGCGATGATCCGGCTGGTCGGTTATGGGCCGTTCCTGCTCGTACATCTGCCGATCATGGTTCTGGCGGCGTCGATCGGTGTCTGGCTGTTCTACGTCCAGCATCAGTTCGAGGACACCTACTGGTCCCATGACGAAAACTGGAGTTTTCACGAAGCTGCGCTGCACGGCAGTTCCCATTACCACCTGCCGGGCGTCTTGCGATGGTTCACCGCAAATATCGGCGTCCACCACATCCATCATTTGTCCAGTCGAATTCCTTGCTATCGATTGCCGGACGTGTTGCGGGACCATCCGCAGCTCGCTGGCGTTGGACGAATTACTCTGCTGCAGAGTTTGCGGTCTGTGCGGCTGGCTTTGTGGGATGAGGAGCGGCTGCGGCTCGTCTCCTTTGGCGAGGCAGCCTTGACCTCAACCGCCTCGCCGGTGTCGTCGTGCGGCGGCCTGGTTCACGCCGCCGCGGCGTGGCTGCTGAATGTCGTGAATGTGCGCGCCCCTTAGTGAGGCTTGTGGCTAGTTTTTAATCCTAAGGCGCTAATCGTTCAGCTGCTTTCTTCAACCAAAGCTTGTCGGTCCAAAAAAATGTATGCTGGTTTCGGGCCGCATCGTTGGCGGGCTTCGAAGCAAAGCGCTGTGGATCGAAAGATGAGATGGCCTCGGTGGTATCCAACGCGAGCTGACATTGTGGGCATCGTGTTCGCGCTGCTCCTGGCGTGTGCTGTCGTCTTTGTTTCCGTGCGATTTCCCTTCTTCCATCAAGCCACCGGCTTCGGACCCGATTGGGATTGCAAAGTCATGCCCAAGGGAGACCCCGTCTGCACCAGAAAGCTGGCGCGGTGAACAGTCGTTAATGCGGCGTCTGGGGCGATGTGTGACCTGGACTGTGACCTCCAAGTCGCTCGGCTCCAGCGCGGGGGCAAAAAACCGGGGGATGCGGCACCGCCAAGGCGGACATTCTGCCGCAGCGTTCGTCGCCAGCCCCGGGCGCGGGCTACCCTTTCTCCAGCGCAAGCTGTCGTATATGAGAGATTTGCCGCCGGAACGGGCCGAATATCGCCACATACGGAACGTAGGGCGGCTGCGATTTCTTAATCCAGAGATCGCAAACTGAGCAACCTGACACCTGATCGACCCAAGCGGACTGGCATTTCGACCGAGGATGGCATGAAAAACCGACTGACGACGGCGCAATCCACCTTGGCGATGCGGCGTTGGGCGCCTCCCGGGATCATCGCGCTCGCGACCGCGGCGGTCTTTGCGGCGGTGACCCCGGCCACCGCGGCGAAGCAGGCGCGCCAGCCGGCCGAGGCCGTGGCGCCGCGCGAGGCCGGCGAGCCGATCATGGCGATCGTGTCGATCAAGAGCCAGCAGGTTACCTTCTACGACGCCGACGGCTGGATCCTGCGTGCCCCGGTCTCGACCGGCACCACCGGACGCGAGACGCCGGCCGGCGTCTTCGCCATCGTCGAGAAGGACAAGGACCACCACTCGACCATGTATGACGATGCCTGGATGCCGAACATGCAGCGCATCACCTGGAACGGCATCGCGCTGCATGGCGGGCCGCTGCCCGGCTACGCGGCCTCGCACGGCTGCGTGCGGATGCCGTTCGGCTTCGCGGAGGGCCTGTTCGACAAGACCAACATCGGCATGCGCGTGATCATCTCGCCGAACGACGCGGCCCCGGTCGATTTCTCTCATCCCGCGCTGTTCATGCCGAAGCGGGAGGCCATCGAGGCGGCGCCGCACCGTGTCGACAAGCTCTCCGGCGAGGCCGAGGAGGCCATCCGCGCGGCCGACGAGACCAAGAAGGCTGCTGCGGCGGCGGCGAAGGAGGCCACGGGGCTTCCCGCCTCGCTGCGCAAGCTTGAACAGCAGAAGGCCCGCGCCGACGCCGAGCTCGCCTTCGCCGCCAAGTCGCTCGCGGCCGCAAAGACCGATCAGGCCCGGGCCAAGGCCGAGGAGCTGCAGCAGAAGGCGGCGACCAGGGCCGCCGACGCGGCGAGCCAGCTCGATGCCGCCAGGGCCGCCGCGCAGCCGAAGCGCGACGCCGTTGCTGCCACCAAGGATGCCGCCAAGGCGGCGGCGGCAAAGAAGGCTGAAGCCGTCAAAGCGGCGACGGACGCAAAACTCGCGCTCGAGCCGGTCTCGGTCTATGTCAGCCGCGCGACGCAGAAGCTGTATGTGCGGCGGAACACGCACAAGCCGGCGCCGGATGGCGGCGGCGAGGTGTTCGATACCAGCATCGAGGTTCCCGTCACGATCCGCAATCCCGACCAGCCGCTCGGCACGCACATCTTCACGGCGATGGCGAAGAACGAGACGGGCTTGCGCTGGAGCGTGGTCACGATCGAAAACGGCGACGACGCCAAGAACGCGCTCGACCGTATCACCATCCCGCAGGACGTGTGGGATCGCATCGGGCCGACCGCGCTGCCACGCTCGTCGATCATCATCTCGGACGAGCCGCTGAGCAGCGAGACCAACTATCGCACCGAATTCGTCGCAGTGCTGAGCAACCAGCCGCAGGGCGGCTTCATCACCCGCAAGCCGACCGCGCCTCCGATGGACGTGGCGAGCGATGACAGCTGGGACAATGGCGGCAACGGCTTCGGCTTCTTCTTCCAGCGCGATCCGAACCCGCAACCCGTCAACCCGCGCCGCCAGCGCGGCCAGTACCAGTACTATCAGCCGCAGCCGATGCCGCGGAGCTTCTGGTAGGACGCGGGACGTAAGTTCGTGCGACGCCTTATTCGCGCGACCGCCGATTCATGATGAGGAACTTCCCTCACGGGATCAGCGGCGAGTCCAGTGGCGCAGTTGAGACGCAGATCGGCTCGGTGAGTTCGATTCCATAGCGTTGCGACAAGGGCGACAGTTCGTGCTCGGGCAGTAGCGCGCAAGCGATTGCCAAAAGGTCGCCACGTGGCCAATCGACATCCCATAGATGCTGCCCGTCGCGCCCCCATGAAAGAATCTGGCGTTGGCCGTTGACGAAATTCGCGCCCCAGAGATTGTCATGCTTCATTGTTGGGCCGATTTGCATGCCGGTCGCAGCGTCCCATAACCGCAATTCATCGGCCCCCCAAGTGAGGATACGCTGCTCATCCCGGCTCAGCAGAGTCTGCTGGATCAAGCCCTTGTTATGTTTCAGTGGGGGCCCGACACGGTTTCCGGTTTGCGCGTCCCACACTTGCAACTTGTCGTCTCCCCAGGCGACGATGCGACGGCCGTCACGCGTTAGCAGGGCGCCTCGCACCACCGCCGGTTCGTATTTTATTGCGCCTCCGACCGGGCTGCCGGTCGCAACATCCCACAGCCGCAACGTCGCTCTATCCCAGGAAAGAATACGTCTTTCGTCATGACTGAGCAGCGCCCCCTGAATTGGTTCGCCATCCGATGACATGGCGACGCCGATCGGTTGACCAACGCTGACATCCCACAGCCGCAGTTGACGGCCGCCCCAGGTCAGGATGCGTCGCCGATCATCGAACGGCACGACGCCATCGACCTTATCCTTGGTCGGAGAGCCGATTTCACGCCCGGTCGCCGCGTCCCATAGACGAAGGACTCCGTCGTTGGTCCACGAGACAATACGTCGATCCTGGTCTGCAAGCAGCGCGCCCTCGACTTCGCCGACGAGCGTGCCGCTGTCATCGTCGTCTGAACGACCTTCCTCGATCATCTGCGATAGTTTGTCCTCGGGCATGGGTCGCGTTACCGGGTGCAGCATCGACGGCACGGCCTGCATTCCAGTTGCCGCGTCCCACAGGCGCACCTCGCGCTTGTCCCAAGACAGAATACGGCGCTTGTCGATGGAGAGATAAGCCCCCTTCACCGGACGGCCATGCTTCATGGTGGTGCCAATTTTCTCGCCGGTCGAGACGTTCTCCTGCCCCAAGCTCCCGTCGGTCGACCAGAATACGGCCCGCCCGCTATCTCCATTCAAGAGGACGCCATCAACGGAATCTTGCTGAAAAACGGCGTCAACTTGCTGTCCAATCACGGTGTCGGCGATCTGCACGCTGCCGTCTTCGGACCAGGAGAAAATCCGCCGGCCATCTCGGCTCAACAACGCGCCCTTGACCCCTGGGTGTGAGATCGTGGGGCTGATCTGCTTGCCGTCAGGTATGCTCCAAAGGTGCAATCCTCCACTATCCCACGACAGGACACGCCGTTGACTTTTGGCAAGGAGGGCACCTGCAACTGCGCCCTGATGTCTCATGTCCGGGCCTATCTGACGTCCGCTGGCGGCGTCCCACAGGCGCAACGTTCCGTCGACGGACCACGACAAGATTCGGCGATCGTCGGCGGTGAACACGGCTCCGTTAATTGCACCCGTGTGAGCCATGGCAGGGCCGAGTTGGTGAGCACGTAGCGCGTCCCAGATCCGCAGGGTGCCATCATCAGACCAGGATAGAATGCGCTTCTGGTCGCTTGTCAGACGCACGCCGCCAACCGGACCCTCGTGCATCATCGTGCTGCCGATCTGTTTTGCGGTACGAGCGTCGGCAAGTTGCAACTGATTGGCGCCCCACGAGATGATGCGCTGATCGTCTGTCAGAATGGCGCCTCGTAACTCGTCGAACGGGCAGCCGCGCAACGCGTTCCTGTAATACCCGCCCCGGCAATCCTCGGAACTGACATCGTGTTCCGTCGTGGGCCCGAGCTGGGCGCCGGTTGCGACGTCACGCACGATGATCTGGCTGCTGTTCCAGGAGACGAGCCTCTGTCCAGCCATGACGGCAGAGGCATCGCGAATGAACACCTCCGGAATCCTTATCGGCGATTGCTGCTGTTCGGACGGAGTATTCCAGATCAGCAGATCGGAGCCCCACGAGATGATGTGGCGCTCATCGCTCGTTATGAGAGCGCCGCGGATCGATTCCTTGTCGGTCATGGTTGGACCGATCTGAAGTCCGGTGGTTGCATCCCACATTCGCAGTTCGTTGTTGTCCCAGGAGAGGATGCGCTTGTCGTCGCTTGAGAGGAGTGCTTTCTCGATCTGGCGCAAATGTCTCATTGCGGGTCCAATTTGGCGTCCGTTCGATGTGTTCCACGCGCGCAAGGTGCCATCCTTGGACCAGGACAGTAGTCGCTGCTCGTCCTTGGTCAGTATCGCGCCTATGACGGGACCGTCGTGCCGCATTCGTCGCGTCAGCCCGGGGTCGGCGCCGATCGCTCCAGCAAGCGCCTGAAGAGCTGCATCAGTCTTGGGACGATATTTGCCAGATGATTGCGTTGCGAACGGTCGAAGATCAAGCCGAGGCCAAGCCGCGAGGGCGAGCTTGACCGCGTCCACTGATCGATGATTTCCGGTGGCGATGCGCGAGAGCGCGCTCAGCGCATGACTCTCGTTGGCGACCGCAATCTTCTGCTGTGCGACGGCCTCGCGCCACAGATAGGCGAAAGTCCCGGACAGCGAAAATAGAATTCCTGCGTACAGGGCAATGGCAAGTGTCCCGTCATTCTCGCCCAACAGGCGCCAGAAGCGATCGGAGAGCGGTGGACGGCTGGGTCTGCGGTCCCTGTCGGACGGAAGCTCGTCGCTCAAGAGGAGCGGCAGCCACCAGCGTCGCATGAATCCATCATAGGATCGGCCTCCGGCCCGCTCGAAGTATCCGCTGTGGCCAAGGCGGTGGTATCGATTGCGCAGCGTGCGACCTTCGAGGCCGTGCAGACCGAGGCGCCCCGCCATGCCAACACCAAGTATCGGCAGAGTCAGCAGCAATATGTCGTCATGGATGCCGCAGTCATTGACGACTCGGCCGACTGTGCGGCTCTGGCCGAGAAGACGGCTGAGATTGCGATTTGGCGGGAGCACGCTGCCGCACAGGATTGCAGTGTGGATCCGAACGCCGATCGGAAGCTTCGGGCTCGCCAACGCTTCTATCGCCAGATACGTTCCGAAGCTATGTGCGATGATGTCGACGCGCCGCGGAGGCTCCGTTTCGAAGATGGATTCGAGGTATTCCCTGAATCGCTTCACCGCCAGGTTTCGAAGAAATGGAATCAGGAATGAAAACAGGGTGAAGAAACCGTACTTGTAGACCAGTACTTCCCGCCGTTCTTCATGCTGCCATCGTTGGTCCTTCTCGAGGATATTCCGCAACCGCTCCTGCCACCGGCCATAGGTGCGGATGCCGTGAAGCGTTATGACGACTCTTCCAGTTGGCTCTACAGTCACTGTCGTTGCTCGCTTGTCCTCGCGCCCTTGACCGGAAGCAGATCGCGCTGGTCCCGCGGTTAGGGACGCGCCGTGATCACCAGGGCTTGAATCTTGGCCTCGACCGGTCCGGATCCATGGCGTGCCCGGATCGCCTCGGTGACGGCGTCGGTCGCTGCCTGAAGGTCGCCGCCGCTTCTTGCCTCGATCTCGCCGCGCAGCGGCGTTCCCTGGCAGTAGGCGAAGGCCACGAGGTCGGGAGTCGGAGCGCGGCTCACCGCGGGAAGCGTTTCAATCGAGATGTGACGAAAGCCCGCCTGCTCCAGATTGGCCTTGATGACGGCCTTGTCGAAATAGCCGTGCGGCGTCCGCGCCATGAAACGGGGAGGGTCATCGGGAAACAGCTTGCCGAGGGCCATCGTCGTCTCATGCGCGAACACATTCTCCTCGATGCGGTCCCAGACATTGAACACGAACGTGCCGTTCGGCTTCAGGACGCGCTTCGTCTCCGCATACGCCTTGACGCGGTCCGGAAAGAACATGGCGCCGAACTGGCAGCAGACCATGTCGAACCCGGCATCATCGAAGGGCAAGGCCGACGCATCGGCCTGACGCCAGGAGATGCGCGGATCCGCGCGCTGACGCTGCGCCGCAATCGCGAGCATCGGTTCGTTGAGGTCGGTCGCAACATAGCGGAGGCCGTGAGGCAGTGCGGCGGCCACGGCGCGCGTCACCGCGCCGGTGCCCGCGGCCGTCTCCAGCAATGCCGAAGGCGCGAGCGCCGCGACGCGCCTTGCGATGTCGTCGGCATAATCGGAGAAGATCAGCGGCACGAAATAGGTGTCGTAGATCCCGGGGATGGAGCCCGCGAAAACCTTATCAGCATCGGACATGGTCGCCTCGCTGAACGCTGGACGTGAAGCATACCACAGAGCGGGTGGTGTCTGTGATTTACCGCGCCAGCAGCGAGGTGAATCCTGCCGGTTCCTGCATCGCCTTGCGCGCTTCCAGCGACATCGGCTCGTAGCGGCTGCCGTTGAAGATGCTGAGCCGGCTTTCGACGCCGCTCGATCCGGCGTAGCACCCTTCCGGTGTATAGCTGACATAGCCGTCGTCGCCGAAGCCGATGGCGGTCAGCAATGCGCGCCGTTCGGCGATGTCCCAGACCTTGATGGTCTTGTCTTCGCTTGCGGAGATCAGCCGCGTCCCGCCCGGAAAGAACGCCACGGCCTCGACATCCTCCTGATGGCCGGCGAAGCTCGCCAGCAGGCGGCCGCTGTCGGCGTCCCACAAATTCACCGATTTGTCGCGCCCGCCGCCGCCGGTCACGATGCGCTTGCTGTCTGCGGACCAGCTCGCGGACACGACGTAATCCCGATGGCCGGCGAGGAGCCGCGAGCTGCCGCCCCTCGCGTCCCACACTTTTGCCGAACCCAGCTCCGCATCGGAGCCGGCGGTGACCACGCGCATCCCATCGGGCGAATAGGCCACGCGCAGCGCCTTGCGGCCATAGGCGTCCTTGGCGTCGATGGTGCCGCTGGTGCGATAGAACCTGATCTTGCCGTCAAAGCCGGCCGAGACGAACTCGCCCGAGCCGGAGGGCGCGTAGCTCAGGGAGCGGACCGCCGCGCGCGCGGGATCGGCGCTCTGGTGGTCGAGCCTGCTCTTGGCGAGCTCGCGGGTCGCGAGATTCCAGATCCTCACCACGCCATCCTCGCCGGCCGACGCCAGATATTTGAGCGATGCTTCCGGCGCGAAGGCGACCGCGAACTGTTTTGCGCCGGCATCGAAGCTCAGGCTCGGGCTGTCGCTTTTGAGATCCCACACCTTGACCTTGCCGTCCCATCCGGCGGAGGCGAGCTGGGTGCCGTCGGTCCAGTAGTCGAGCGCGTAGACCGGACCGGAATGTCCCTTCAGCACGCGCGTCAGCCGGAACGAGGAGGCCTCCCAAAGCCGGATCATGCCGTCGTCGCCGGCGGTCGCGATCTCCCTGGCATTGGGAGAGACGGCGATGGTCCGGACGCTCGCACCCTCGACATTCGGCTTGATCGAGACCGGAATGAAGGGACCGCCGGCGGCATCGTTGCCGCGCCGCGCGGTGCGCGTGGTGCAGGTCGATGCCGGCACGGCGGCGACGCTCTTCGTCTCGGTTGCCGGGGTGGTGACGAGAGCGAGCGGCGTGACGATGGCCGGAGCTGCCGCAAGCTTCGGTGCGGCGACGGGCTTTGCGGCCTCCGGGGGTGGCAGAACGGGCGCGGTCTGCACCTTCTTCGGCTCAATCCCGACCGCGGCAGTCGCGGTGCGACCGGCGGCTGCGGCGAGCTTGTTGCGTTGGACCTTTGCCAGATCGGTGTAGAACCCGCTCGGATGGGCCGCGATGTAGACGTCCCAGGCTTCGACGGTTCCGATGCGCTCCGAGAACTCGTAGTCGCGCGATGCGCTCGTATCAGCGGACACGACGGGCATCGGAGGTGGAGGAGGGGGCGCGGCCGCCGGCGCCAGCACGACGTCGTCGCCGCCGAGCGAGCCATAGATGAACGGCTCCTGCCTGTTGGTGGTGGTCTGAAGCACCTCGTCGCGGACATAGCCGAACGCCTTGCGCAGATCGAGGCCGGGCGTTGCGAGGTGGTGCGCCAGCGCGGTCGCAAACGGGCTGTTCTTGCCGTCGCCATCGAGCGCGGTGAGGCCGGCCTTGGCGGCGAACGCCACCAGCGTGTTCGGGCTCGACGGCTCGACTTTCGCGAGGCCCCGCGCCACCGCACGGGAGGCCATCGTGCGCTTCATGTTCTTGGCGAACGGATTGTCGCGGCAGGCGTCGAGAATGACGAGGCGCAGCCGTTTCGCGGGCTCGATGGCGACCAGCACGCGGTCGAGCCCGATGGTCTCGTCATAGACGTCGGTGTCGTTCTCGAGCTGGGCATCGACGGGCACGAGATAGTTGTTGCCGTCGATCTCGATGCCGTGGCCGGCATAGTAGACCACGGCGATATCGGCGCTGCGGGCCTTGGCGCCGAAATCACGCAAGGTGCGCCGCATGTCCTGGGCGGACAGGTCGTTGCGGGCGTCGACCACGGTGAAGCCGGCCTTCTTGAAGGTCTCGACCAGAAGGTTGGCGTCGTTGACGGAATTGGAGAGGCGCGGCGCGCGCTGATAGGCGGAATTGCCCATCACCAGCGCCATGCGCTGGTCGGCGAAGGCCGCGGCAGGCTGGAAGGCGAGCGCCAGGGCGCTGACAACAAACAGATAAAAGAATTTCATCACGGCCCCCAAGCCGGGATCTGGAAATGCCGGAAACAATATCCGACCGGGGCCGCAATACAATTTCTATTTGGTTTCGTCCGGCGCTTCCTGCCAGCGTTCCGAGGCAATCATATTTGACGATTTACACGACGTCGTCATGCCCGGGCTTGTCCCGCCTGCGCGGCCGAAGCCGCTCCGGCGAGGCGAAGGCCCGGGCATCCACGTTCTTCGTTCCGCTTGGCTGGCACGTGGATGGCCGGGACAAGTCCGGCCATGACGCTGCGGAAGCTTCAGCGCGCAGAACGCCCACCTCATATGCGGACGCCGTGGCCAGTGACCGGTCTTACGATTTCGCGCCGACCTCGCGGATCGGCCGCGTGCCGTCCCAGCTCGCTGCCGCCTGCCGGACGCGCTCGAAGAACGGGCCCTTGGTGCCGCTGATGTCGGAGATCTCGATCACTGTTCCCGGATGGGCCTGGGTGTCGAAATAGGCAAAGCGTCCCTTGTCGCCGCCGATCTGGCCCTCATGGCCGATCCTGTAGCCGAGCCCGATCGCCTTGTCGTAGAGCGCCTGGTAGTCGTGGCTCCAGTACGACATGTGCTGGAGGCCTTCACGGCCGGCATCGAGGAACTCCTTGTACATCGAGGGCGCGTCGGTGCGCTGCTGGATCAGCTCGATCTGGAGATCGCCGGAATTGGCCAGCGCAATGCTCATCTCGACGGCGGAGTCCTGGCCGCGATGGCGGAACCAGTCGGTCTTGACGCGGTCCATGTAGTACCAGGGGCCGACGCCCATCACGTCGATCCAGTGCTTCATCGCGGCGTGGATGTCCCGCACCACATATCCGTTCTGGCGCACCGCGCCGAAGATGCGGCTCATGCCCGCGCTCCCGTTGTCAGCTGTCTCACTCGACCTCGATTCACTTGACCTCGATGCCTGCGTCCTTGGCAACCTGCTTCCAGGCCGCGATGTCGCGCGCGTTGATGTCGCGCTGCTCCTCACCGGAGACGAATTGCGGCGTGATGCCGAGCGCCAGCAGCTTCGCCTTCACCTCGGCGTCGCCGAGCGCGTCCTTGAGCGCCGCCGACAGTTTTTGCGCGACCGGTCCGGCGAGGTCCGCGGGCGCATACATCGCCCAGGACAGGCTGCGGTCGAACGGCACGCCCTGCTCCTTGTAGCTTGCCACATCCGGCAGGCTCGGCGAGCGTTCGCCGCAGGCCGCCAGCGCCTTGATCGAGCCGTCCTTCACCAGCGGCGTCGCGGTCGCTACGTCGAGCGTCGCCAGCGAAATGTGGCCGCCGAGCAGGTCGCCGGCGAGTTTCGCGATGCCGTTGAACGGCACGTGCTCCATCTTGATGCCGGTCTGCTGCATCAGGATTTCCGCGCAGAACTGCCCGGTCGAGCCGATGCCCCAACTGCCGTACTGGATCGGTTCCCCCCTCTTGGCGAGCGCGATCAGGCCCTTGATGTCGTTGGCGGCAAAATCCTTGGTCGCCACCAGGATGATCGAGGAAACGCCGACGCGGCCGATGGTCGTAAAATCCTTGATCGAATCGTAGGGTAGCTTTGGATAGATCGCGGGTGCCAGCACATGCGTGGTCATGCCGCCGACGGTGATGGTGTAGCCGTCGTTCGGCGATGTCGCGACCATCTGCGTACCGAGCGTGCCGGCAGCACCCGTGTGGTTCTCGATATAGATGCTCTGTCCCAGCGACTTGCCCATCTTGTCCGCGAGCAGCCGGCCGACCACGTCGCCGCCGCCGCCGGCCGCGTAGGGCAGCAGCATCTTGATCTTGTGGGTGGGGTAGGCGGCAGGATCCTCGGCGCGTGCCGGCAACGCCGCCGACAACAATGCGAGCAATGACAGCGTGACGATGCGCAGCTTCATGATGGTTTCCCCTAATCCTCGAAACGAAATCTGTAGGCCTCGCCATGCCGGATCACGCGTCCCGCGGTCGGGGCGGGAAAGTGGCCGGTGAGCAGATAGCTCGGCGTGTCCGCGATCTCCTCCAGCAGCGCCATCCGTGTCGCGATTGCCGCGGCCGGATCGACATCGGCGGCATTCGACAGCCACGGCGCGGCGCACTGGATCGGATGATGGATGACGTCGCCCGACATCACCGCGTGGTCGTGGCCGCCGTTCAGATGGATCTGCATGTTGCCGGCGGTGTGCCCCGGCGCCGGCGCGAAGCGCAGGGCCGCGTCGCGGTCATCGAACAGGCGATGATCGGTCTCGACGAATTCGGCGAGGCCGGCCGCGACCACCGGCAGCACCGAATCCGCGAACGAGCCATGGTTCACCGGGCTCTTCGGCGATGCGTTGTGCGCGGCCTCGAAGTGGCGGTATTCGGCGCGTCCCATCAGATAGCGCGCGTTGGGAAAGGTCGGGACCCAGCGGCCGTCGATCAGGCGCGTGTTCCAGCCGACGTGGTCGACATGCAGATGCGTGCACATCACGAAGTCGACCTGCTCGGGCGCGACGCCCAGCGCCCGCATGTTGTCGAGATAGGGCTGGTTGAGATCGTTCCACACCGGCACGCGCGGTCGATGCTTGTGATTGCCGCAGCAGGTGTCGACGATGGCGGTCCAGTGCGGCGTGCGCACGAGATAGGAGTGGTGGCTCAGGATGAAGCGGCCGGTCTCCGGCTCGATATAGCGATGATCGAGCCAGCTCCGGTTCTCCGCGATCACCGCGTCGGTGACGTTGGCGAACAGCCAGGTCTTGTCGAAGGCGAGCGCGGCGATCTCGCTGACGAGATCGACCCGCATGCTGCCGATCCGCAACCCCCGCATCGCTCAGTTCTTCAGGAGGTCGCCGAACGGCACCCAGCGCGTGCCGTCGAAGCGGATGAGCTGGAGGCTCGTCATCGGCGTGTAATGCTCAGGGGAATTGTTCACCGCGGTGCCGTTGATCAGCATCGGCAGGCGCACGTCCTTCATGGTCGTCGCCTGCTTCATCACGTTGGCGCGGGTGAGGTCGTTTCCGGATGCCTTCAGCACCGTGACCAGCGTCTGCGCGATGGTGTAGCCGTAGACGTTGAGCCAGTCGCTCTTGTTGGCCTCGGGCAGATACTTGTCCATGAAGGCGACCCATTCCTTGTAGCCGGCATCGTCCTTCGAGGCCGGATCGGTCGCGTCCTTCAAATACTGGCTGGAGATGATTCCGGTGGAATTGTCCTTGCCGGCCGGCTCCAGCACGCCGCTGATCGAGGCCGAGACGTTGGAAATGATCGTCACAGGCTTCCAGCCGATCTCGCCGATCTTGCGGATGGCCTGTGCGGCAAATTTCGGCGTCGCCGCCACCAGCACCACATCGGCGCCGGCGGTCTTCAGTTGGAGCATCTGCGTGTCCACGGTCGGCGCCGTGGTCTCGTAGGCCGCGCGTGCGACGATGGCTTCACCGCTGCCGAGGCCTTCCTCCAGGGCCTTCAGATAGTCCTTGCCGAGATCGTCGTTCTGGTAGAGCACGCCGATCTTCGCATTGGCATGGCTCGCCTTGATGTATTTGGCATAGGCGATCGCCTCGTCGCGATAGGTCGGCTGCCAGCCGACGGTCCAGGGAAAATTCTTCGGATCGTCCCACTTCGCCGCGCCCGAGCCCAAAAAGAGCTGCGGCACCTTGCGGTCGTTGAGATATTTGTGCACGGCGCTGTTGGTGGGCGTGCCGACGCCGCCGAAGATCAACAGGACTTCCTCGCTCTCGACCAGCCGCCGCGTCTGCTCCACCGTCTTCGGCGGGCTGTAGGCATCGTCGGCGATGATCATCTGGATGCGGCGGCCGTTGACGCCGCCGTCGTCGTTGACCTTGCGGAAATAGGCTTCCGCCGATTTCGCGATCTGCGCAAAGGCCGAGACCGGGCCGCTCAGCGGCGCGGTGGTGCCGATCTTGATGGTCTTGTCGTCGGCGCCGGGATCGTATTTTGTGTTTTGGGCTTGAACTGTGCTTGCTGCGAGCATCGGCAGCAGGATGCAGGCCGCGCGAAGGCGGGCGAAGCGCGCCATGACGTCGTCTCCCCAAAATTGCTCTCCGCCTCTCATTGGAGCGGAGTTGAAACGCGAGAACAGCGCCCGAAGCGGACTTGCGGGCCGCGATCGTTGCCGCCAGACTGGCGAAACGAACGATCGTTCGTACGGTTGACTAGCGAACGATCGTTCGTTAGTCAAGCCGCATGGCTGTCCACACCTCCAGCGCGGCAGAAGCGGCTGCGCCCACGACCCGCGAGCGCATCCTCTCCGAGGCGCTCAACCTGTTTGCGCAGAGCGGCTATGGCGGCGCCTCGATGCGCGAGCTGGCGCGCCGTGTCGGCATCCGCGAGAGCAGCCTCTACAATCACTTCCCCGGCAAGGCCGCGATCCTCGAAGCGATCGTTGCCGAGCACGGCCCGGCCAGCTCGGCGAGCCGGCTGGAGGAGCCGCGCTACAAGCAGCTGGCGCGCCAGCCCGCCGCGTTCTGCCGGCAGTTTGCGTTGGACTTGGTCGAGCAATGGTCCGATCCGCGCGAGCACCAGTTCCAGAAGGTCATCACCGCCGAGCGCAACCGCGTGCCCGGCATTCGCGCCAAATTCGCCGATCATTTTTACGCGCGCGAGCAGAGCATGATGACGGATTACTTCCGCGGCTTTGCGCTCGCTGGCCTCGTCTCGACGCCGGATCCGCGCGAGACCGCGCGGCTGTTCGCCGCCGGCCTCATTTACATCCGCCTCGAGCATTACGTGATGGGCGCGACGCCGTCGCCGCGGCCGAAGGTGATCGAGGCGATCGATCGCTACCTCGCTTTCTTCCTGTCGCTGATCGCGGCGGATGGCGGGACAAACGACAACAAGAAACGAAAACCCAAGGGAGAGACGCGTGGCAAGGCTGCCCCTGATTGATCCGGAGACGACGAGCGGCGACATCCGCGCCTCGTTCGACCGCATGCCGGTCAAGCTCAACATCTTTCGCATGATGGCCCATGCCGAGGCCAACATGATCCCGGCGATGCGGCTCGGCAATTCCATCCTGCACAAGCAGAAGCTCTCGGCCGTCAACCGCGAGCTTCTGATCCTCCAGGCCGCGCAGCTCGAAGGCGGCGCCTATGAATGGCGCCAGCACGTTCCGATCGCGCTCGGCGTCGGCTGCACGCAAGCGCAGATCGATGCGGTGGAACGCAGTGACTACGATGCCGCCGGCTTAAGCGATGCCGAGCGCGCGTTGCTCAAGTTCGGCCGCGAAATCGTCGAGAACGTCCGCGTTGCGGAGGCCACCTTCACCGCCATGCGTCGCCACTTCAGCGACCAGGAGGTCGTGGAATCCATCGTCGCGCTCGGCTTCTACATGATGATGGCGCGCCTCACCGAGGCGACCGAGACCGACCTCGATCCCGCGGCCGGCATGAAGGTCTATGACGGCGGCAAGACGTAGGCGAGCAAAATGGCTGAGAATTCCGAGACCAAGCCGGACCGCTACGTTCGTCCCCCCAGCCTTGAATCGCTGGGCGAAGCCCCGGGCAGGGGACGCCTGAAAGGGCGCCGCATCCTGATCGTCGGTGGTGGCCAGCGCGTGTTCGACGCCGCCACCGACCCGATCGGCAATGGCCGCGCCATGAGCATCCTTTGCGCACGCGAGGGCGCGAAGGTTGCGGTGGCCGATCTCAACCGCACCTCCGCCGAGCAGACGGTGAAGCGCATCACCGACGAAGGCGGCGAGGCTTTTGCCATCGCGGCGGACGTCACGAGCGAAGCAGACGTCGTCCGCATGGTCGACGAAGCGCACCGCGCGATGGGCGGGCTCGACGGCATGGTTTTGAACATCGGCACCTTCGGCCAAGTTGGCCTCGATGCCGTCAGTCCCGAGGAGTGGAACAGGATCTACGACGTCAACGTCCGCGGCCCGATGCTGTGCTGCCGCGCAGCGATGCCGAAGTTCGACAATGGCGGCGCCATCGTCTTCATTTCCTCGATCGCTGCGCTGAAGGCCGGTTCGCAGATGGCGGTGTATGATTCCTCCAAGGCCGCGCTCGGCGGCCTGATGCGCAACATCGCCCATCTCGGATCGCGCCGCGGCATCCGCGCCAATCTGGTCTATCCCGGCCTCGTCGACACCCCGAACGGCCGCGAGGCCGGCGCCGGCCGGCCCTCGCGCGGCAAGGGCCACGTCCCCTTCGGCCGCCAGGCGACAGCCTGGGAGATCGCCTACGCCGTGCTGTTCTTCCTGTCGGACGAAAGTGTCTACGTCACCGCGCAGACGCTGGCGGTGGATAGCGGCCTGAGCGGGATGTAGGTCCCGATCCGTAGCCCGGATGGAGCGTAGCGTAATCCGGGATCGCGATCTCAACGCGCGAACTGCCCCGGATTTTGCTGCGCTCCATCCGGGCCACAGCCGCTCGGGGCCCATCCTTCGAGGCGCGCAAGAGCGCACCTCAGGATGACGTCGCGCTTGTGGATACGCAAATATCGTAGCGGGCGGGGATATGCAGGTGCTGCTTGCCCGGATTCGCTGAGCTCCATCCGGCTACGACCCCGACGAGTGCTTGGAAGCGACATCTCCCCAACGTCGTCCTGGCGAAGGCCAGGACCCATAACCACCGTCGGATGTGGTTACGCGGGGCCGCAGTTACCACTTCGCGCCACAACCTCTCCCTGGGGTAATGGGTCCTGGCCTTCGCCAGGACGACGACGGAAATTTGGGGCGCCGGCGTGATTTGAGGCCGCCAATCGGGCGCCCGATTCCGGTCTGCAGAGGTCCCCAGATTCAGATTGCACGCGCTAGCCATTCCCTCTAATTGTCTTGGACAAATGACCAAATAAAATGGTCGCGTGCCGAAGGGCGCGGTCGAGGATGGAAGCGCAGCATGTCGCAGGCGGACGGATTTGGTTTAGCGGGCATCATCGGGCTCCCGGTCGCGCATTCGCGCTCGCCGGTGATCCATAATTACTGGCTGAAGGCGCACGGCATCCGCGGCACCTATGTGCCGCTCGCCGTCAAGCCGGAACGGCTCGAGGACGCGCTCGACGGGCTGATCGCGCTCGGGTTCCGCGGCTGCAACGTCACCATGCCGCACAAGCAGACGGCGATGCCGCTGCTCGACCATGTCAACGAGACCGCAAAGCGCATCGGCGCCGTCAACACCATCGTCGTCGAAGCCGACGGCACGCTCTCGGGCTTCAACAATGACGGCAACGGCTTCGTGCAGAGCCTGCGCGATGCCAAGGCCGACTGGCGCGGCGATGCGGGGCCGATCCTGCTGCTGGGCGCAGGCGGCGCCTCGCGCGCGGTGGTCGTGGCGCTGCTCGAAAACGGCGCCCGCGAGATCCGCATCGCCAATCGCACGGCCGAGAAAGCGCAGGCGATCGCAAAGGAATTCGGCTCCGTCGTCAGCACCGTTGCCTGGGACGATCGCGGCGCCGCGCTCGCGGATGTCGCGCTGCTCGTCAACTGCACCGATCGCGGCATGGTCGGCAAGAGCGCGCTCGACATCGACCTCTCGCGCTTGAAGTCCACCACGCTCACCGCCGATCTGATCTATACGCCGCTGGAGACGCCGTTCCTGGCCGAGGCCCGCGCACGGGGCTGCGTGACCGTGAACGGGCTCGGCCTCTTGCTCAACCAGGCCCGGCTCGCCTTCAAGGCCTGGTTCGGAATCATGCCGGACGTGACGCCTGAGCTGATCAAGGCCATCGAGGCGACGTTCTGACGCGCGAGGGGAGTTTTACGCCATGACCTTGCCGGCGTGCCCCAAAATCGATTGCCACATCCATGCCATCGACCCGGTCCGTTTTCCCTATGGTCCCGACACGCCGTACCGGCCGAGCGGTCAGGAGATCGCACCCGCAGCGCAGCTGATCCGGGTGTTCGACGCCTTCGATGTCCGCCACGCGCTCGTGGTCGCGACCAACACCGGCTATGGCAGCGACAGCCGCATCCTGCTCGACACGCTGAAGCAGGGCGGCGGCCGCTTCAGGGGTGTCGCAGTGGTCGAGAACGACGTCGACACTGACGAGCTCGAACGCTTGAAGGCGGCCGGCGTGGTCGGCGTCGCCTTCAATGTGCCGTTCCACGGCGCCGATTATTATCGCGATACGGCTCCGCTGCTGGAGAAGCTGACCAGCCTCGGCCTGTTCCTGCAAATCCAGGTCGAGAACGATCAGCTCATTCCGCTCTTGCCGCTTATCGAAAAATCACCCGTGCGTCTGGTGTTCGATCATTGCGGGCGGCCGTCGGTCGCGCAGGGATTGCAGGGCAAAGCTTTCCAGGCGCTGCTGGCGATCGGCCGCGAGCGCGACGCCCACATAAAACTGTCCGGCTATTACAAGTTCTCGCAGCAGCCGCATCCTTACGAAGACACCTGGCCGTTCATCGCCGCGCTGGTCGAAGCCTTTTCGCTCGATCGCTGCGTCTGGGGCTCGGACTATCCGTTCCTGCGCGCGCCCGAACGGCTCGATTACGGGCCGCTGCTCGCGCTGCTGCCCCGGCTGTTTCCAAACGCCGACGATCAGCATCGCCTGCTATGGCGAACGCCGGCAAGACTGCTCGGCTTCGACGGCGCTGCGGAACAATCATAACAACGAAAGCAAAGGGGAGGGAGAACGTCATGAAGCATCTTGCAGGGGCGATCATCGCCGTCGCGGCATCGCTATGGGCGGGCGCCACGCAGGCGCAGACCGTCTACATTCCCGACGTCGTCGAGCTGTCCGGACCCGGTGCGGTGTCCGGCACCAACTGGCGCGACGGCGTCGCGCTTGCCGTCGATGAGATCAACAATGCCGGCGGCATTCTGGGTCGGAAAATCCAGAGCGAGCATCTCGACACCCAGAGCAATCCCGGCGTCTCGCGCGCGCAGGTGCAGAAGATCCTGGACAAGGATCCCTATGTCGTGCTCGGGCCGATCTATTCCGGCTCGGTCAAGGTCAACATGGCGCTGACGCAGGCGGCCGAGATCCCGCAGATCGTCGGCGCGGAAGCCGCCGACATCACCACGCAGGGCAATCCGTGGGTGTTCCGCACCGCTTTCGGCCAGCAATTCTCGATGCCCAAGATCGCCAATTACCTGCACGACAAGCTCAAGGTGAAGACGGTTGCGTTGGTCTGGGTCAACAATGATTTCGGCAAGGGCGGCCACGACAATTTTCTGAAAGAGATGAAGGCGCGCAACATCGAGATCGCCGCCGATATCTCCACCGAGCAGGGCCAGGTCGATTTCGGCTCTGACGTCATCAAGCTCAAGAGCGCCAAGGCCGACGCCGTCTTCGTCTACACCAACGAGGAGGAGAGCGCGCGCTTCCTGATCGAGGCGAAGCGGCAGGGACTGTCGACGCCGCTGTTCGGCGAGACCACGCTGCTGAGCCAGAAGGTGGTCGAGCTCGCCGGCCCGGCGGCGAACGGCGTGCGCGGCCATGTCGGCCTGAGCGCCGATGCGCCGGTGCCGGCGATCGAGGATTTTGCCAGGAAGTTCAGCGAGCGCTACAAGTACCGGCCCGACCACAACGGCATCAAGGGTTACACCGCCGTCTATCTCGTCAAATACGTCACTGAAAAGATCGGCAAGTTCGACAGCAAGGCGTTCGGTGCTGCGATGAAGGGCCTGACGCTAACGCCCGACAAGGCCCCAGGCATGCTGATGGAAGCCAGCTGGGACCAGAACGGCGACATCGACCGCGCCAGCTTCCTGGCCGAGATCGTCGACGGCAAGCAGAAGATCGTCGAGACCCTGCCGAAGCTGAAGGGCGGCAAGGGGGAGTGAGGGCGCATAACCCGGATGGTGCGACACTTTCCAACGTCGTCCTGGCGAAAGCCAGGACCCATAATCACCGTCCAATATTGTTGGAAGACGGTGTGGCTGCCGCTCGCTTCGACAACGAACATTTGGGGTAATGGGTCCTGGCTTTCGCCAGGACGACGACGCGATTTGAGGCTCGGGGATCGCAAGCCTTCGTTCATTGTGATATCGGTCTGCTCGCCTTTCCCGACGGTCTCCAAGACATGAAAACCACGCTGCTGACATCCGAGAACTACACCCGGTCGCCCTGGAAGAACGGCGGCGGCGTCTTCACCGATATCGCGGATGCCCATCGTGCCGGTTCCCCGGTGAAGGATTGGGACAGCCTGCTCTGGCGCTTCGCCGCGACGCCGATCGTGGCGCCCGGCCCCTTCTCTTACATGCCGGGCATCGACCGCTTGCAGATGGTCATCGCTGGGCGCGGGCTGGTGCTGAAGGCACCGGGACAGGAATTCGACGAGCGCGAGCCGTTCACGACCGTGCGCTTCACCGGCGAACTCGACATCGTGACCGAGCTCGAGGCCGGCCCCGTCGAGGTCGTGAACCTGATGGCCCGGCGCGGTGCGGCGGAGATCGAGCTTCTGGCGCTCAGGGAACCCGGCGATCGGCCATTATTTGCCGGCACGCATCTCGTTTACGCGGTTTCCGGCAATTGCAGCATTCGCCTCAATAGCGAGGAGTTTGTCATCCCCGACGGCAGCACGCTGAAGGTCGAGCTGACCGAGGCGTCCAGGCTCGCACTCGTCTCGGGGCTGGCGGTGCTGGGATCAATCCGGCTCGCCGGCTAGACGGCAATCGCCGAGCCGATGCGCACAATCCGGGCAACTGGCCAGGTTGACGCGGCCCGGCCTGCGCACGATATCTCCTCCTGTGCAGACCGCCGCGAAGGGGCAGGATATGAACGCGCCAGACAAAAATCCCCCCACGACGCTGTCCGACGGCGTCGTCGACTGGCTGACCAACGGCACGCGCGACGAGCGCTTCATCGACAACATCTTTGCGCAGATGTGTCTCCGCCTTCAGCAGGCCGGCATTCCGCTGAAGCGGTCGACGCTTCATGTCCTGATCCATCATCCGCAATGGCTGGGGGCCCGCTTCATGTGGTCCGACGGCATGCGCGAGGCCGAGATCGCGCGGGTCGATTATGACGTGCGCGAGCGCTCCGAATTCATCGGCAGTCCCGCCAACGAAATGTTCGAGGGTGCGACCGAAGTGCGCGAGAATCTCGAGCGCGATCCGGCGCTCGGCCGCAAGCATGCCCTCTATGACGAGATGCGGACGAAGGGCCTGACCGACTATGTGGCGTGGCCGCTCTATCACACCCTCGGCAAGCGTCATCTCGTCACCTTCGCGACCGACCGTCCCGGCGGTTTCGACGAGGCACATATCGCCGCGCTGAAGAAGCTGTTGCCGGTGCTGGCGCTGGTCAGCGAAATCCGCATCAAGAACCGTCTGGCGCGAACGCTGCTCGAGACCTATGTCGGCGCTCACGCCGGCGAGCTCATCCTGGCCGGCGCCACCAGGCGCGGCACCGGCACCACGGTGCGCGCCGCGATCATGATCTGCGATCTGCGCGATTTCACCAAAATCTCCGACAATTGGCCGCGCGACGACGTCATCGATCTCCTCAACGACTATTTCGACGCGATGTCGGAGCCGATCGCGCGCCACGGCGGCGAGATCCTGAAATTCATCGGCGACGGCCTGCTCGCGATCTTTCCGCTCAGCGCGCCCAACGCCTGCGCCAACCTGCTGCACGCCGTGACCGAGGCCCGTCAGGCCATGGCCGCCCTGAACGACAGGAACCGCGCGACCAGCCGCGCGCCGCTGAACTACGGCATCGGCGTTCATGTCGGCGACGTCATGTACGGCAATATCGGGTCGAGCACCCGGCTCGACTTCACGGTGATCGGTCCCGCCGTCAACATGGCCTCGCGTCTCGAAGCCCTCACCAAGCAATTGGGACGACCCGTGCTGCTGTCGCGTGCGTTCGCCGAGCTGGTCGAGCGGGAGTTCGAGCTGGAGCGGTTGGGCGAATACGAGGTGCGGGGATTTAGCGAGGCGATCGAGCTGTTCGCGTATCCCGGCTGAGGGCGGTCCTCCCGGTTTCCGGTTCAGGCCTGGGCCGCCGCCCCGGCCAGCTTGCCGGCCTTGGAGAGAAGCAGCTTCAGGATCGGAGATTTGTTCGCCTTGTGGTAGGCGATGACGAGGTCGAGCGTGGGCACGTCTCCCTTCACCGGCCGCGTGGTGATCGACTCCGGCAGATAGCGCTTCGTGTAGGCCGGCAACAACATGACCGCCCGCGTCGATGTGATCATCGATATCGCGTGCACGACATTGTGCACCTCCCGTTCGGGCTTGAGATCGATGCCTGCCCGGTTGAGATATTCCAGAACGGCGTGTCGCGCCGCGGGTGCCGATTTGGACGGAAGATAGAAATTTTCGTCGATGATCTCGTGCGGTGCGACGGCGGCTTGCGATGCCAGCCGATGGTCGCTTGGAAAAACGAAGACCAGAGGGTCCGTGCGCACGCGCGTGCAGGCGAGGTCTCCCATGTTCTCTTCCGGTCGCATGAAGGCCGCATCGAGCTTGCGCCTCATCAGGGCCTTGGCGAGCACAGGTGAGTAATCACTCGACAGGCGGATGTCGATGTCGGGAAAAGCCTCCCGAAGCACGCGGCTCGCCTCGGGCAGCAGGTCGATTTCCGCGCCCGATAGAAAGCCGAGAGCGAATGCCGGCCTGGCGGGTTGAGCCGCTCGCACCGCGGCCTCCTTTGCCGCTTCCGCCTGAAGCAGCGTCATTCGTGCATGTTCTAGAAAGGCTTTGCCGGCCGGCGTCAGCTCGACGCCTTGAGCGCCGCGATGCATCAGCTGAACCCCGATTTCCTGTTCGAGGTCGCGGATTTGCCGGCTGAGAGACGGCTGGGACGTGTGCAGCTTCTGCTCGGCGGCAACCGTCAGACTGCCGGCATCGGCCACGGCGACGAAGTAGCGGAGATGCCGGAGCTCCATGCCAGTCTCCCATGTCTTGCAGGCATGGGGCCAGCCTACAAAGTCTTTTCCAGCAAGACCAGCGGTCCGTATAGCACGCCTGCAGGGGCCTGCCTGACAGGCAGGGCACCATCGTTGCTTGTACGTGAACCGAACGGAGCCTGCCCATGTTCAAGGGCATTTGGGTATCGCTGTGCCTCGTTCTGGCGATGACAGGATGCGGCGGAGCGGCGGCGCAATCTCCCTCCAACCAGGCGAAGACAGACATGGAAACAGACGTCACGAAGATCAAGCAGGCGATGCTCGGAACCTGGGAGAGCATCGCGCCGGAGGTGCGGCCGAGCGCGAGCAAGAATGCCGACGGTACGCTCAAGCCGTTCTATCTCAAGCGTGCCTTCAGCTATTTGCCGTCGGATCGATTCGAGCTCGAGATCGTCAATTCAGCCGACGCCTATGGTGCCGTGCCGCTGGTGCGGATCAGGATCGGCGGGCACATGCTGTGGCGTGGTCCGCATCCGATTGCGCCGGCCGCCCAGAAGGTCGACTTCGTCGCCGATGAGACCTACGAGATAACGCCGCTTGCGCAAGGCTTCGCCGACATCCTCAACAAGGTCGCGTCCGCGGGATACGCCCCCTGGGCGGTCAATTCGACCCAGAGCATATTCGGAAAGGCCTTTGCTCCCTTTGGTCTCCAGGAAGCAACGAACTTTATGGAGTACGACCTCGTCTATCTCCGGGGCGACTTCTTGTTCTGGGGCGCGCGCAACATCGACGGTCGCGGCTTCGATACCGAGCAGAACCGCCCCACCAATCTGCAGATTCCGCTGGTGCGGAAGTAAAAGGCGTCCGTTCGACTGCGAGCGCGTGATCGGTCGATCCGTGTCTCTCCCGATACCATGACCGCGACACGTCAGGCGATGGCCACCCTGAACGAAAATCCTCATTGACCACATTCCTGTGCGTCGTGCAGCGGCCATTCGGAGCGCCGCTGTCGAGCGGGCGCCGATTGCGCAATCGCACGGTTGCCGCGGACGCCACCATGCGCGCGCCGCAAGTCGTGCGGATGGGGAATATCGGTCGCCTTGTCGAAAGATATCTCCGCGCAGGACTCCTATGTTGATTGCACTGGCGGCCATACGACTGGTGCCGCTCGATTTCGTCGAGGACGGTCAATGCGGCTGCCTCGATGTAACGGAAAAGGTGATCGACAACATCGGACGCGACCTCGAGAGGAGACACCAATGCCAAACTGTTCCGAAGATCTTCGCAGTCGAACCGGGCGCTGTGCCGTGTGCGACGGCAAGTTTGGCCTGGTCCGCTACTACTCCTGGCGGAAGCCCCTCTGCTCGAAAAAGTGCGTCGAACGTTGCACGGCGCGCCGGCAGGCCGACCGCGACTGGATGGGTCGATTCCCGATCGCTTTGGGCATGCTTCCCGAGAACCGCGCGAGGATCCTATGACGATGCAGATGTCACGACGAGGCAAGGAATATCTGGAGACGGCGCAGAGCCTGCTCCGCGCGGCCCGGACCATGACGGACGACGCGGTCGCGGCCCGGCTCGAGATGCTGGCCAATGACTATCAGCGGCGCGCCGCGAAGGCTTCGAGCGTCGATGCCGCCAGGGCATTGTCGCGTTCGGCCGTCAGAACGGAATACGACTGGTCGAAGGAGCTGTCGTGACATGATCAAGATCATTGCCGTGCTCTGCAGTCTCTCGTCTCCGGCAGACTGCCACGAGCAGATCGTCACGACCTCGGACTTCGCCGAAGTGACCATGCAATCCTGCCTGATGGGTGCGCCGCAGCTCGCCGAATGGATGGCGCAGCATCCGGCCGAGCGTCTCGCGGCGTGGCGCTGCACGATCGGCAGGCAGGAGGCGCGCAGGGGAGCGTAGGATGCGAGCGTAGGATGCGAGGTGTCGGGCGCCGGGCGCCCGCCATCGCGACGACGTCGGGTTGATCGTGATTGCGAATTGAGGCGGAAGCCATCGGCAAATCTTCGATCGGGAGCCCTGTTGCCAACGCTGGATTGTGCGATTACGTTTGGCGCCAGGCCCGCCCAAACGTTCCATCGATTGGCCGCACCTTCATGCCGAAATTCCTTCGTATCGGAGTCCATCAGTCCAACGTTTCCGGATACACGTCGAAGGCGTGGTGTGTCAGGCGGGTTGGATCGGCGGTGTTCCTGAAGTGGGGCGCCGTTGAGGTCCAGGGCGCCGGCGACGGGCGAAAGGTTTACTGGACCCGTCTGCCGCAGGAGAAGACAGTCCGGTGCGGCACGGCGCAGCGTGCCCAGGACTATGCGAAGGCCGCGATCGCGCGGCGACGCAACCATCGCTACGAGCCGCTGGCCGGACCCATTGCGAACCGGCGCCGCTCCGCCGCCGGTAGTGCCGACCTCAAACAGACACTCGCCACCATCCTGATCGTCGATATCGTCGGCTCCACCGAAAAGGCCGCCAAGCTCGGCGATGCGCGCTGGACAAAAATCATGGGCCACTATTACGCGGCCGTCCGCAAGGAGCTGAAGACGTCGCGCGGCAAGGAAGTCACGACCACGGGCGACGGCGTGTTGGCGACGTTCAAGGCGCCGGCCGCCGGCGTCAGTTGCGCGACCGCGATCCAGAAGGCCGTGCGCACGCTGGGGCTCGAGATCAGGGTGGGGCTGCATGCGGGCGAGTACACGGTCAGCGGCGGCGAAATGGTCGGTCTCGCCTTCCACATCGGCACGCGCGTCGCCGCCAAGGCGCGTGCCGGCGAAGTCCTGGTCTCGAGCGCGGTCAAGGAGCTGATGTCGAAGTCCGACATCCGCTTCAGGGATCACGGCGTTCACCAGCTCAAGGGCGTGCCGGAGCGATGGCGGCTGTACCGGGTGGAGCATTGAGGGGAGGCCGGCTCGCGTTCCGGTCTGGCGGGCCCGCAATGATTGCCGAGGTTGGGCTATCGGCGCTTGAGGATCACGGCTTCCCAGAAMMACCGGGACGCTTCGGCTTGCGCTTCGTGCACGCCGAGACCGATGTCGCGGAGAAAATCTCGCTTGTCCCTGAGATCCGCACGCAGCTCTGCCCTGAAACGAGACCGCTGCCACCATGTGACGGGCAGGCCGACGATCGCGCGGACGCCCAGGCCATCATCACCTGGGGCAAACCCCGTTACCGGCATGACCGGCGCCCGATCGGGAACTGCGGCTTGCGCCCTTGCGGGCGTCCTTGTCTGCAAAGCTTGCGATGGCATGTCGTCAAAATCCTCCAACTCGGGCGTGGTCGCCGGCGCGCAACAAGCCGCTGACACGGCGCTGGTGTCGGCAGCTGCCGAAGCCGGCTGGGTCATCGGCTTCTCGCTCGACGCCAATGTCCGCCACGATGGTTGCCTGACGTCCAGGAACCATGCCGCCGTCGTTGCCGGCGTCAGTCAGGCGTCACCGGGCCGTTATTTTTCCCTCGGAGGGGTAATAATCTTCAAAATGCGCTCGCCGGAGGCGGTCAGTCGCGCAAATCCCGCGTGATCCCAGGAATGACGGAGTGTCCCCGCGCTTTGCGGGGTTGTCGGCCCATCTCGCGGGCTTGGCGCCCCGGGGGCGTGCCGCCGGGACGCTTGGGGGGCCGATGGTGCCCGTGGATACTGCCGTCGCGCTTTGGACTTCGCGCGGCAGCCGCGGCGGCCGGATCGACGCCATTACCTCATCTGGACGACGACCTTGCCCTTGGCTCGCCCCATTTCGAGATAGGCCAACGCTTCTTTCGCCTGTTCGAACGGGAAGACCCTGTCGATCACCGGCCGGATGCGCTCCGCCTTGAGAAGCTCGCCGATCTCGGCGAGTTGCCTGCCGTCGGGATGCACGAACAGGAACGAATAGGCGGCGCCACGCTTGCCGGCCTGGCGAATGATCTTGCGGCTCAGCAGTCCGAACAGCAGCACCATGAAGACATTCATCCCTCGGGCGCGCGCGAACGCGGTGTCCGGGGGCCCGATGAGCGAAGCAATCGTGCTTCCCGGCCTCAGGATCCGAAGCGATGTCTCGAGCGCATCGCCCCTGACCGTGCCCAGCACGGCGTCGTAGTCCCGCAGCACCTCCTCGAATTGCTGTTTCTTGTAGTCGACCACCTCGTCAGCCCCGAGGCTGCGCACCAGGTCGATATTCCCTGTGCTGGTCGTCGTCCCCACTTTTGCTCCGAGATATTTCGCGAGCTGGATCGCGAACGTGCCGATACCGCCGGCGCCTGCGGGGATGAACACCTTTTGACCCGGCTTGAGACCTGCTCGCTCCCTCAGCGCCTGCCACGACGTCAGGCCGACCATCGGGATCGAGGCCGCTTGCACGAAGTCCAGGTTTGGCGGCTTGAGCGCGGCGGCATCCTCCGGCACGCGCGCGAATTCAGCGAGAGCGCCGGTTCCGAGATCGAAGATGCTGGCGAAGACGGCATCGCCCGGCTTGAAGCGCGTCACCCGACTTCCCACCTCGACGACGACGCCCGCAAGATCGCTGCCCAGCGTGGCCGGCAGATCAAACTTGAGGATGGGCTTGAACGTCCCTTTCGCAATCATGTTGTCGATCGGGTTCAAGCCCGCGGCGTGAACCTGGACCAGAATCTCGTTCGGCGCGGGCGTCGGCCGAGGGATGTCGGCCAACGCGACCTGATCCGGCTTGCCGTAACGCTTGAAGGTAAGAGCTCGCATTTTTCCTCTCGGTCCGAAGGTTCTTCGCAGTGGCGGCGGCAGGAGGCCGCGCGTGCGCCGGTTGCGCGCGGTCAGAAGGCCCGCGCGGTGCGCGCGGGCTGCGATGCCGCCGGCGCATCAAGCCGCAGGTCCTTGCGAATCCCGGCGTCCACCAGGCCGGCTGGCGCAAATCTGCGCAGAAATCGCAGGCGCTTCGCGAGGCTACCGGCCGCGTAGCGGAGCTGCGGGCGCGCCGCGCTCGCCGCCTTCAGCACGGTCTCGGCCACGACACCGGGCTGCTCGGCAGTGGCCATCACCTCGTTCACCCTCCTGGTCACGCCCGCGCGCGCCTCGCGATACGCATCGAGCTTGGCATCGGGCTCCATGAAGTTCGCGTCGAATGGCGTCTTGGTGTACGCAGGCTCGATCACCGAGACCCGGATGCCCCTCGTGCGCAGTTCATGGTCGAGTGATTCCGAATAACCCGCCACCGCGTGCTTGGTTGCGGCATAGAGCGCGCCATAAGGCATCGGCAGAAAGCCGAGCACGGAGCCGATGTTGATGATGCGGCCATTCCCCTGGCGCCGCATGTGTGGCACGACGGCGCGCGTCATCCGGACAAGTCCGAAAAAGTTGGTCTCGAAAATCGCTCTCGCCTGGTCGATCGAGCTCTCTTCCGCCCCCGCGGGAGCAACCCCAAAGCCGGCGTTGTTCACGAGCAGATCGATGCGGCCGTCGCGCCGCATCACTTCGCTGACGGCGGCTTCGACGGATTCATCGCTGGTCACGTCGAGCGACAGCATCTCGAACGATGGCCTGCCGGCCTGGGCTCCCCGCCGGCTGGTGCCGTAGACCTTGTAGCCGGCTTGCGCGAGCCGCTCCGCCGTGGCTTCGCCGATCCCGGACGAGGCGCCGGTCACAAGTGCGATCTTTGATGTGATCCTGTTCATGAGCTTCTCCGGGCTGACAATTGGTCCCAAAATCTGTTTGATTACGATCGTAACTATTGATATAGATGACGATCGTAATTATAATTGTCAAGACCCCGTGCCCCCAGGACCAGCGACATGCGCGTTTCAAAGGAACAGGCCGCCAAAAATCGCGAGCGCATTCTTCAGGCCGCCTCCCGCCTCATGCGGGAGCACGGCATCTCCGGCGTCGGTGTTGACGCGCTCGCCGAGGCGGCCGGGATGACCCACGGCAGCCTGTACAGTCAGTTCGGCTCCAAGGAGCGGCTGGTCGAGGAAGCGGTGGCCTATGCGATAAGTGCGAAAGGGCAGGAATTGCCCGAGGTGTTTGCGCTCGACGACTACGTCTCGGAATACCTCTCGCCGGCGCATCGCGATGATCCCGCAAGCGGCTGCCCCTTTGCCGCCCTGGCTTGTGAGGTGTCACGCCAAAGCAGCGGCGTGAGGGACCGTTTCACCGCCGGCGTGCGCGGCATGATCGCTCTGCTGAGCAGCCGAATGCCGTCCGGGCTGAAGCCGCGCCAGCGTGAGGACAAGGCGCTCGCGGCCACCGCCTCCCTGGTCGGCGCCCTTGTGCTCGCCCGGGCCGTGAACGATCCCAAGCTATCGGATGATATTCTTCGCGCGACGAGGAATTCGCTGGCGGGGTGACAGTGCACTCAATTCAGCGGTCGTCGAACCGGCGAAAGCCATTGAGTGCACCGTGATCCCTTGCGATTTAGACGAAATACGGCATCTGCCGTATCGCAGAGCGGCGGAGATAAAGATACGAAGCTCTGTCTCGGGGGCGAATTTCGTCTCGAGCATTCGCTTGAGACGCTTGGCATCGATGAAACCGGAGATGGAATATGACCGTTGCGCAAGATGCGAATAAACAGGGGGAAGCTGAGGGCCTCGCGGACGCCGCTCCGGACAAGAGTTCCCAGACCTTGTTGACGTCTGAAAAGGATGCGCTCGGCGATAAGTCCCTGGACGATGTTTCCGGCGGCACTTGGCGGCCGTTCAGTACCTATGGCAAGGGGGGCTAGAAGGCACCTGAGCCGACGACGGCTCGAAGAGGTCACCTCTGCCGCCGCGCATTGGTCCGGAAATGGTAAATCTCGATATAGCCATGTCCGCTCTATCCATTCCTGGAAGAGCGGACATGCAGTGAGCGTGGGGTTGCAATGTCGGGCCCCGAACAGCACCACTAAAACCGCAGTCGTCCCTCCGACTATCTGACCTCAGGGTTCATAGCGTGACCGGCTTGGAAAGCGGGCGATCAAAGCTTTGCCCGCGCGGGCAGGCAATATCTGCTTGAAAAAGCGAAAACGTTCCTGCCAAATCGAGTTGGCTCGAAGTGGGTTCGGCATTTGCGGGGGCCTCTGTGAAAAGGGGGACGGAACGAATCTTTCGGGAAGCGGCCATCGAGCGGCTTTCGAATCCCGAACAGCTCGACCATGTCGTCGGGGTCACGCGCCCGTTCGACTGGATGGCCGCGGCGGCGCTGGCGCTGGGACTGGTCGTGCTGGTGGCCTGGAGCGTGCTCGGCCGCATCCCGACCCGGGTGTCCGGCGATGGCATCTTGCTGAGCAGCGGCGGTCGCCTGGTCGATGCCGTATCCGCTGTCAGCGGCAAGCTGGCCTCGCTCGATGTCGGCATCGGCGATGCCGTCCGCCGCGATCAGGTGATCGCCCGCGTCGTCCAGACCGAGACCGAGCAGCGGCTTCGGCAGGCGAGAGATGTCCTGCGCGAGCGCGAACGCGAGCATGCGGAGCTCACCAGTGCGATCTCGCGGGAGATCGATGCCAAGCTTGCCAACTATGCGGCTCAGGAAGCAGGTCTTGGCAGCGTGATCGCGGCTGCCGAGAAGCGCACCGCCTACCTCACGGATGAAGTGGCGAAGCTCGAGCCTGCCGCGGCGAACGGAACTGTCACACGCAGATATCTCGAGGACCGTCGCGTCGAGCTCAACAACGCGCGGGAACGCATCACAGACGCACGCAACGATAGTCTCAAGCTCAACGCGCAGCGGCTGGATCTGCAGAGCCAACGTGAGCGCGATCGCATGCTGTCGGAATTCAAGGTCAATGATTCCAGGCGGGTGGTTGAGCAGCTTGCGGCCGAGCTGGAGCGCGGATCGCAAATTCTCAGCCCCGTTGACGGGCGTGTCGTCGAACTCAAGGTGTCCAGTGGCGCGGTGCTTGCCGTTGGTGCGCCGGTGATCGAAATCGAGATCGCGGGACAGGTCCTGGAGGCAACCATCTACATGCCGCCGGACCGCGGCAAGACCATCAGGCCGGGCATGGAGGTTCGCATCGAGCCGTCCACGATCAAGCGGGAAGAATACGGTGCGATTGTCGGCCATGTCGTGGCGATCTCGGATTTTCCGGTAACGCCTCAGGGCATGCTGGCGGATCTGCACAACGATGCATTGGTCAAGCGCTTCTCCGCGGACGGCGCGCCTTATGCGGCCAAGGTGGCCCTGGAGCGCGACCCGTCAACCCTCAGCCTGTATCGCTGGACCTCCGGCAAGGGGCCGCCGATCCAGCTCTCGAGCGGCACGCTGACCCGCGCCGAGGTCACAACGCGCGAGCAGCGGCCGATCGATCTGGTGATCCCGCTGACGAGGCGGCTGACCGGAATTGGCGGTTAGGATCGCCAGCGCATGACCGCGTCATCGCAGCAAACCGACGGCCAGCGGGGTTTCTTCGCTCGCCTCGGCAACCGGATCGGGCGCATGCGGCGGCGTTGGGTCACGCCCACGGTGTTCCAGATGGAAGCGCTGGAATGCGGCGCGGCCTCGCTCGCGATGGTCCTGGCCCATCACGGTCTCTGGGTGCCGCTGGAAAGGCTGCGCGAAGCATGCGGCGTGTCCCGGGATGGCAGCAAGGCCAGCAACGTGCTGAAGGCCGCGCGGCAGTTCGGACTGACGGCAAAGGGGTTCAGGAAGGAGCCGGCAACGCTGCATGAGCTGCCGATGCCATCGATCATCCACTGGAACTTCAACCATTTCGTGGTGCTCGAAAGGCTGGATGCGGATTGCGCCTATATCAACGATCCCTCGGTTGGGCGTCGCAAGGTCGGCCATGATGAGTTCGATGCGTCCTTCACCGGCGTCGTCCTAGCGATGGAGCCGGGACCCGAATTCAAGCCGGGCGGGCGCGAGCCCGATTTTTTTCCGCTGCTGAGGCGGCGGCTGTCGAATTCGTTGGGGGCGGTGCTGCTGCTGGTCGCGCTCAGCATGGCGCTCGTGGTCCCCACCATACTGGTTCCGGCATTCGCAAAAATCTTTGTCGATGACGTCCTGATCAAGCATGTCGAGGGCTGGTTCACGCCCTTGCTGATCGGCATGGCGATGACAGCCTTGGCGCGGGCGCTGATGACGGCGTTTCAACAGTCGCTGCTGCTGCGCATCCAGACCAAGCTGACGGTGACGATGGTCAGCCAGTTGCTATGGCACGTCCTGACCCTCCCGATGGAGTTCTTCACCCAGCGGCACTCGGGCGACCTCGCCAACCGAATCGCCGCCAGCGAACAGATCGCGCAATTGCTTTCGAACGGGGTGGCCGCCAATGCCCTGAACCTGATCTCGGTCGTCTTCATCGCCGTCACGATGGCGTTCTACGATGGTCTCCTGGCCGCGATCAGCATCGCCATGGCTCTCCTCAATGTCCTCGTCCTGAGGCTGGTCGCGCGCCAGCGCGAGGATCTCAACCGCAAGCTGACCATCGAGCGTGCCAAGCTGAATGGAGGCACCATCGAGATCATCCGCACGATCGAGACGATCAAGGCCGGCGGTCTGGAAGACGACGCCTTCGCGCGCTGGGCGGGGTTTCAGGCCAAGGTCCTCAACGCCGAGCGTGATCTCGGCGTCTACTCCACCTTCCTCGACACCTGCCCGATCTTCCTGACCGGATTGACCGTGGCGATCGTGTTGGGGGTGGGCGGCTTGCGCATCGTCGATGGCGCATTGACCATCGGCGGCCTTGTCGCCTTGCAGGCCCTGCTCACCAGCCTGGTCGAGCCGATCAACGCACTCGTGCAGCAGACCACGGCCTTCCTGGCCATCAAGGGCAATCTGTTCCGGATCGAAGACGTCTTCAACTATCCCGCCCGTCCCCTGGTGCCGATCGAGCGTGCGCCCGCCCGCATGCCGGCAAAACTGTCAGGCCGGGTCGAGTTGAACGACGTTTCGTTCGGCTATTCGGCGCTCGAGCCGCCGCTGATCGAGGATTTCTCGCTGGTCGTCGAACCCGGTTGCCGGGTGGCCCTGATCGGCGCATCGGGCAGCGGCAAATCCACCATTGGGCGGCTGGTCAGCGGCCTCTACCGGCCATGGTCCGGCGACATCCGCCTCGACGGCTGGTCGATGACCGAGATTCCCCAGGAGATATTCACCAACTCGGTCGCCTATATCGACCAGGAGATCCTGCTGTTCGAGGGGACAGTCCGCAACAACCTCACACTCTGGGACGACACCGTGGCTGAGGCCAGCGTGTCGCGGGCGCTCAAGGATGCGCTGATCCATGAAGACATCGCCGTCCGCGCCGGCAATTACGATTGCCACGTGGCCGAGGATGGCAGGAATTTCAGCGGCGGCCAGCGACAGCGGCTCGAGATCGCGCGGGCGCTGGCGAGCAATCCTTCCGTGGTCGTCCTCGACGAGGCCACCTCGGCGCTGGATCCGATCGTCGAAAAGGCGATTGACGACAATCTCCGGCGCAGGGGATGCACCTGCATCATCGTCGCCCACCGGCTCAGCACGATTCGCGATTGCGACGAGATCCTCGTGATGAGCAACGGGCGGATCGTGCAGCGGGGGACGCATCAGGAGCTGCTCGCCGAGGGTGGTGAATATGTTCAGCTGGTGTCGAGCGAATGAGCAGCGCGTACCAGCCTCCCTCGCTCGAAACGCCGCCCTGGCGCGAAGGCGCGGCGGTAAGCCCGGTCGCACTCGAGAGCCATCGACCTTTGCCGATCAATGATGCTGATCTCGTGCTGCAAATCGTGCGCGGCTATGTCGACCTGTTTGCAGTCAGGCAGAGTGCCGGCGGCGAGCCGAGCCGGCGGCATCATTTGTTCCGGGTCGAGCAGGGCGCAGTCGTTTTCGGGCTGCCCGCTATCCGCGATGGAAACGGGAATTTTGTGGCCGTGATTGCGGTCGGCGGTCTGGAGACCGAGGCCGTGGTCGATCATCGTGGCCGTTTTGCGGATCGGGACGCGATCGACGCATGGACCGCGCTTGTGTCGGGAATCATCGCGGCCTCTCCTCAAGGAGCGGTCGTGCAGCAGGCCGCGATCGGCTCGCGATACGCGCTGGCATCCGGCGACATTGTTCGGCTGTCCGGCCGCCAGGTCGGCTGGATCGCAATCGCGCATGGGACCATCGGCGTGATGGAGCTGCCGCAGCCCCATGGCCCCGGAGAGGGGCCCTCGCCGATGCCGCCGGGGACGTGGATCGTTGCCCGCGAGGCCGCGACCCTGGAGGTTCGGGAGAGCACGGCATTCTCGCTTGCCGAGATCTGGGCCGCGCTCGATCGCTTCCATGGACGCGTCATGGAGAGCCTGTGTCGCAGGATCGACGAGGACACCCTGGCGGAGGCCAGGCGCCTGAGCCTGCGCTCAGGTCTCAACCGGCAGCGCCGGACCAGCATTGTCGGCCGTCTTGCCGGCATCATCACGGCCGGGTCCGAAGCATCGCAGCCCGGCGCGGAAGGGGCCGGCCGTCTGCTCGCCGCCTGCCGGGAGGTTGGAGCCGCCATGGGCCTCTCGCTCCAGGCTCCCGCCAATATGGCGTCGGACGCTGACGATCTTGCGCGCGCCGTGAGGATCGCAGCGGCGTCGCGGGTGCGAATACGGCGCCTGTTGCTGCGCGCGGACTGGCAGACCAACAGTGCCGGTCCGTTCGTCGCGTTCCTTGGCGAAGACCGGCGGGCCGTCGCGATCCTCCCCAAGGCAGGCGGCCGCCACATCATCGTCGACCCCGGCGCCGGCACGCGCCGCGAATTGACGCGGGCCGTCGCCGCCGAACTGGCCCCCGAGGCGGTGATGTTCTATCGCCCGCTGCCGTCGCGGGCCCTGACGGTTCGCGATCTCCTGAAGTTCGGCGCCGCGACGGTCCGGGGCGATGTCCTGCGGATCATGCTGGCGGCCCTGTGCCTCGGCCTTCTCGCGCTGGCGACGCCGCTCGTGACCAAGCTGCTGATCGATTCCGTGCTCCCGCGCGCGGAAGTCGACCAGCTCCTGATCTGCGCCATCGCGCTCGGTGTCGTGACGCTGGTGGCCGGCGGATTTCAGATGATGCAAGGCATCGCCATGCTCCGGCTCGAGAGCCGGCTGGACTTTGTGGTGCAGGCGGCAATTGTCGACCGCCTGCTGCGGATGCCGACCGCTTTCTTCCGCGACTTCTCAGTTGGCGACCTCGCGGACCGCACGCTTGGTGTCGAAGCCGTCCGCACCATTGTCACCGGCCGCGCCATTCGCGGATTTCTGGCGCTGGTGTCCTGCGTTTTCAGTTTTGCCGTGATGTTCGCCCTCGACATCAGGCTGGGCCTGTTGGCCGCCGCGCTGGCCATGCTGCGCGTCGCAATGGTGGTCGCGATCAGCCTGGTCCGGCTGTCGGAGGAGCGCGAGAGCCTTCATCTTCAGGGATGGCTGGAGGGGTTGGTTCTACAGCTCCTCACCGGCGTTGGAAAACTGCGGATTGCGAACGCGACCATGCAGGCGCTCTCGATCTGGGTCGAGCGCTTTTCCGAGCAGAAGCGCCATTTCATTGCCTCGCAGCGTGCGCAAAACCTCCAGAAGAGCCTCGATGCGGCGTTTCCTGCGTTGGCGACACTGCTCATCTTTGCCCTGGCCCAGACCACGTCCGGCGCGAGGCCGGTGCACGAGCTTGGGACGTTCCTGGCATTCTATGCGGCATTCGGTCTGTCGCTCGCCGCGGTCGGCGAGTGGGCGCTGGCGATCGGGGAACTGCTGGTCGCAATCCCGAGGATCGAGCGGATCAAGCCGATCATCTCGACGCCGACCGAGATCAGTGACGAGCGGAAGTCGGTCGGCGAGATCAGCGGCTCGATCGAGTTTGCCAACGTGTCGTTCCGCTATGGCGAGAGCGGGCCGCTGATCCTCGACGATGTCAGCCTCAGTGTCGGGACAGGAGAATACCTCGCCATTGTCGGTCCGTCGGGGAGCGGCAAGTCGACACTGTTCCGATTGCTGCTCGGGTTCGAGAAGCCGGAATCCGGCGTGATCTTTGTCGACGGCAAGTCGCTCGAGACGATCGACCTCGGCTTGTTGCGCCGCGATGTCGGGGTCGTGCTGCAGAACTCCAGGCTCGCCTCCGGCAGCGTCTATGAAAACATCTGCGGCACAGCCCGTCTGTCGATTGACCAGGCCTGGGAGATCGCCCGGCTGGCGGGATTGGACCGTGATCTCGAGGCCATGCCCATGGGCATGCAGACGCTCGTTGCCGAGGGCGTCAACACGCTTTCGGGCGGCCAGCGCCAGCGATTGCTGATCGCGCGGGCGCTGGCGCATCGGCCGCGGCTCCTGCTGATGGATGAGGCCACCAGTGCGCTCGACAACCGGTCCCAGGCCATCGTCAGCGAGTCGATATCGAGGCTCAATTTGACACGGATCGTCATCGCGCACCGGCTCAGCACCGTTCGGTCGGCGGACCGGATTGTCGTGCTGGGCGGCGGCAGGATCGTGCAGACCGGCAGCTTCGCCGAGTTGATGGCGCAGCCGGGCCTGTTTGCGGATTTCGCGGAACGTCAACTGATCTGAAGCATGATCCGGAAAAGTGTGCCGCGGTTTTCCGAATGGATCATGCTCAAACAAGGAGCTAAAGCGCGATGACGCGCTTTAGGGATCACCGATATGCGCAAGGTCCTCTTCATATTCGGCGTGCTGAACGACTCCGACATCGACTGGATGGCCCGTACCGGCTCCCGCCGCGGCATCGGGCGACAGGAGGTCCTGATCGAAGAGGGCGTGCCGATCTCGTCGATTGTGCTGCTGTTGCAGGGACGAATGGGCGTGAGCGTGTCCGGCATCGGCGAGATCGCCCAGCTCGAGGCGGGCGACTTCGTCGGTGAGATGTCGCTGGTCGATTCCGCGCCGCCCTCGGCCACGGTGGCTGCCAAGGTCGATTCGGTTGCACTGTTCCTGGACAAGCAGGTCCTGCTGCGAAAGCTCGCGGGAGACCACGCCTTTGCCAGCCGCTTTTATCGCGCTCTCGCCATCCTGCTGTCGGACCGGCTGCGCGCCACCGAGCGCAGGATGGCCTATGGTGAGCAGGAAACCGGACTGGGGGACGAAGCGACGCGGTTGAAGGACGAGCTTGATCCTGCCGTGCTCGACCAGGTGTCGATCGCGGGCGAGCGATTTGACCGTCTGCTCAAGCTCGTGGAGGAGGTCGCGATGAAAGGCGCCGGATCCTGAGATCGAAGGCAAATCCCTTCGAAGGCAGCGCCTTTCGAAGGGGGCCCTTTCGACACGTCCTCGTGACCGACGACGAAAATACGGCATCTGCCGTATCGCTCGCCAATCGATCCGGCGGTACCTTCACCCTCAAGCGCATGAAGCCATGCGCGACGCCAGAAGCCGTTTTCCTAAGCCCTTGAATATTCAGGAATGACGTCATTGAGCGTCGTTGCAACTCAGGGTTGGAAGATCATCATTTTAAGTGGAGATTGAACATGACCAATAAGCAGGACACGAATTCGAAGCCGGCAGCCGAATCTCTCGATAGCCGCAAGGATGCCGCTCAGAACAAGGCATCCCAGATCTCGACCTCTGAAAAGGATGCCCTCAGCGACAGCTCCCTGAACGACGTCTCCGGCGGCCGCGTGCCTCCGACCCACGGGTTCTGACGTCCGCGCTTGGCATTGATGAGAGCTGGAGATCGAACATGACCGATCAGCAGGACACGAATTCCACAGCGAACGCGGTACCCGGCGAGAGCCTCAAGGACGGCGCTCAGAACACAGTGTCCCAAATCTCGCCGGCGACTGATGCGCTTAGCGACAGCTCGCTGGACAAAGTGTCAGGCGGCACCTGGCCGTTCAGCCCCACTGCGGCGGCCAGCTACAGCGTCAACGGCCCGGGGGGCTAGCCGAAAAGCGCTCCGCCGCGCGTCGGTGGGGAATGGCCCATCGCCAAAGCCCCGGCCGATGCCACGAAACAAAGGGCGACGCCGGGGAAATCGTTTTCTCCGGCTCTTGAAGTCCTTACGAAACAAGACCAGCGCAGCATTTCCAACGTCGGGTTGACCCAATCGACATTGATGAAGGTGGAGATTTAACATGACCAACAAGCAAGACACGAATTCCGAAGGCGACGTCGTACCTCACCAGAACCTCAAGGACGGTGTGGAGAACAAGATTTCGTCGCCGCCGGGGAAGGATGCGCTCGGCGATGGCGCGCTGGACGATGTCTCAGGCGGCCTTTGGCCCCAGGTCATGAGCGGTAATACATACAACAAGGGGATCTGATCTTGGGGCCTGACCGGCCCAGCATTGCTGAAGGTGGAGATTGAATATGAGCAACGCGCACGGCGCCAATTCCAAAGGTGAAGCCGAACCTCGCGACCTGAAGGACGTCGCCGAGACCAAGATCTCGTCCAGGTCCGACAAGGATGGACTTGGTGACAGCGCCCTGGACGATGTGTCGGGCGGCGGGTGGCCGTACCAAGGTATGAGTTCCCGGCAGGTCACTCCGACCATCTAATCTTACCACGGTGACAGTGCACTTAGCTCCTGGGCCTCGAACCCGCGAAAGCAGCCGAAGCCATCAAGTGCACTGTCACTGTCATCTGTGAGCGTCACGCATCTTGTGGCGCGGCTGCTGCGGCGGTGCGTTGCCGTGCCGGCAGGAAAAACCCCGCAATCGCGCCGGCCAGCGACAGCGTTGCGGCGAGGCTCATCGCCGCGGCAAATCCGCTCTCGAAATGCACGGCCGAATCGACCCCACCGTTGGCCGAGAAAGTCGCCACCAGCGCAGCGATGCCGAACATGCCGCCGAGGAAGCGGCCCATGTTGAAGACGCCGGACGCCTTGCCCATTTCGGCCACCGCGACCGAGCTCAGGATGGCGTTCTGCGCTGCCGGCATCGCCATCGAGACGCCGACGCCGGCCAGCACCAGCGGTGCGACCAGCGCGGAGTAGGCAACCGCGGGATTCACGATCTCGGCGATCCAGCCAAGGCCGACCGCCYGCATCAGCAATCCCGTCACCACCAGCGGCCGCTCGCCGAACCTGTTGACGACCGCGCCGGCGATCGGGGCGGTGACGAACAGCGTCGCCGTCCAGGGCAGCAGGCGAAGTCCGGCGCCGAAGGCGTCGAAGCCCAGCGCGGTCTGCAGGAACTGCGGCAGTAGGAACACGACGCCATACATCGCGGCGTAGAACAGGACGCTTGCGGACATGCCGGAGGCGAGGGCGCGCGATGCGAACAGCCGCATCGGCACCATCGGCGCGGCCGCGCGCAACTCCCAGAGCACGAAGCCGGCCGCGAACACCAGGCCTGACATCAGCGCGCCCATGACCTCGGCGCTCGCCCACCCCACGGCGTTGCCGCGCAACAGGCTCCAGACCAGCGCCAGCGCCGCAAGGGCGACGAGCGACAGTCCGGGGATGTCCAATGCGGCGGCCGGTCCGAAGCTTTCGCGCAACCGTGCCAGCACCAGGGCGATCGCGATCAGCCCGATCGGCAGGTTGATCCAGAACACCCAGCGCCAGCCGAGTTGCTCGGTGATGAAGCCGCCGATGGCCGGGCCGATGATCAGCGCGCAGCCGGTGATGCTGCTGAAAATGCCGAGCGCGCGGGCGCGCTCCTCGCGGCCGAACGTGCCGCTCAGGATCGCCATTGCGAGCGGCATCACCAGCGCGGCGCCGGCGCCCTGCAGCGCGCGGGCGGCGATCAGCGCGGTGGCATTGCCCGCGAGCGCACAGGCCGCCGACGCAACGACGAACAAGGCGATCCCGGCCGCGAACATGCGGCGGCGACCGAAGCGGTCGCCGAGCGCGGCGCCGGTCAGGAGCAGCACGGCAAAGGTCAGGTTGAAGGCGTTGACGGTCCATTGCAGCGTCTCGACCGGGCTGCCGAATTCGGCGCGGATGGCCGCGAATGCCGTCGTAACGATCATGGCGTCCAGCGCCATCATGAAGGATGCCAGCGCGGTGACGCCAAGCACCCAGTTCTGCTCGGCGCGATTGGTCGGGGTCTGCATCGCCCTGTCTCCGTGTGTCGCGCCGCCCTGTCGCGGCGCGTTCTGCCGGCTAGACGAGGCCGGAGGGGCAAAGGATGCGCCCGGAAATAATTTTTGCCGGGCCGCATCCTTCGCCGGCCGGCAAACGTCCTAGGGGTGTCGTGGCCATTTGCGCGAGCTCGATCCGGAACAGCGGGGCAACGGTTTTCCGGGAAGGGCATGCTAAAATGGAGAGATGGCGCGCGATGAGCGAGCCAGGTCGCGACATGAGCAAGGAGCACGCGATGAGAAGGACGTTGATCAGATACAAGGCCAAGCCGGAGCTGGCCGACAGGAACGCCGAGCTGGTTTCGGCCGTATTTGCCGAATTGAAGGCGGCCGGGCCGGACGGCGTGCGCTATCTGACGCTGCGGCTGGAGGACGACACCTTCATCCATCTTGTCGAGGCCGCGGCCGAGGACGGCTCGAGCCCGATCCCGAAGCTCAAGGCGTTTCAGGCATTCCAGGACGGCATCCGCGACCGCTGCGTGGAGCCGCCGCTGGTTCGTGATGTGAGGATCGTCGGCAACTACCGTATGCTGGACGAGTCCTGACCAGGCGAGGCGGAGGAGAAATGGCGCCAGACCCGCTGGCCACCGTCGATATCGAGGCCCTGCTGGCGCGAATGCGGCCGAAACTGCATCGCTACTGCGCGCGCATGGTCGGCTCGGTCGTCGACGGTGAGGATGTGCTGCAGGATGCGCTGATCAAGGCGGTGGAAGCGCTGCAATCGGTCACGCCCGTCGTCAATCCGGAGGGCTGGCTGTTCCGCGTCGCGCACAACACCGCGCTGGATTTCCTGCGTCGTCGCAACCGGCAGGAGGCGCTGCATTCGGCTGAGGAGGTGGAGATGATTGCCGACCAGCTCGATGATGTGGAAAGCCGCCAGATCGCTGCGACCAGCCTGCGCACCTTCATGCGGCTGCCGGTGGCGCAGCGGTCCAGCGTGATCCTGATGGACGTGCTCGGCTGCTCGCTTGCCGAGGTCTGCGACATCATGGATTTCAGCCTGCCGGCGGTCAAGGCCGCGCTGCATCGCGGGCGCACGCAGCTGCGTGAGTTTGCCGAGGAGCCCGACGATGTGCCGCAGCCGGGCCTGTCGGACGCCGATCGCACGCGGCTCAACGCCTATGTCGGCCATTTCAATGCCCGCGACTTCGACGCGATCCGCGCCATGATCGCCGATGACGTCAGGCTCGAGCTCGTCAACCGCACCAGGCTGAATGGCAAGGCCGAGGTGTCGCGCTATTTCGGCAATTATTCGAAGATCAGCGACTGGCACCTGGTGACGGGGCAGGTCGACGGACGTCCCGCGATCCTGGTGTTCGATCCGAATGAGCCGAACGGGCGGGCGAAATATTTCATGCTGCTGAACTGGTCCGCCGACAAGCTCGCCACCATCAGGGATTTTCGTCACGCAGCCTACGTGATCGATGGCGCGGAGTGCGTGGTGGATGGAGGGTGAGCTCGCGACGCGGCCGGTGGCTGCATCGCCGCGCGCAAGAGTGGAGCACGGGCGTGCCGCCCCTGTGGCACATAACAGCGATTTAATCTCTCCGCCTGCGACGTATTCGAGATCTGAAACGTTAGCTTGCGAGAGTTCTCGCATCCAGCGAGCGCTACGCAGGAGCTCCCTCATGCATCGTCATCTCGCCATCGCCGTCCTTGCGGCCCTTTCCACCCTGACCGTCGCGGCAACCTCTACCGCCGCGTCCGCAACCGAGGTGCAAGACACCTATTGCCTGCAGGGCCGCCAATCGGGCTACCCCGGCAATTGCGAGTTTTCCACCTATGAGCAGTGCCAGGCCACCGCGAGCGGCACCGACGAGAGCTGCGGTATCAACCCGATGCGGGCCTACGCGCCGCAGCAGCAACGGCACGTGCTGCATCGCAGCCGGGATTGAGCGGCAAGCGATGAAAGGCGCCGGCGACGGCGCCCTTATGTGGCTGCTCCACCGAACAAGAAGCAATGCGTCGGGACGCATGGGCGGCCCGTCGATGGCATGCAATCCAGCGCAGTTGTCGTCATCTCCCGAAATCGCGAAAGACCTGATGCGGCCCTCGATGGCAGACATCGGGACGGCCGCAATCGCGGCGACCGGAGTATTCGAGTATCTTCGCGATCGGAGAGGCAAGCGCGATCATGCCCAGGTTCCTGCAATGGTTCTTTCGGAGCCGCGAAACCGGTGACATCACGATCGCCCAGGCCCCCAACCTCGTTCTCTGGGTCGTCATCGTGGCCGGCGTCCTGCGCTGGGGCTGGCAGCCGCCGGGCGCTGCCGCTATTGCCCTGGACATCGTGTTCAAAGGCGGCCTCATCGTTTGGGCCCTCGACGAGATTTTCCGCGGGGTGAACCCATGGCGGCGCTGTCTTGGCGGAGCCGTGCTGGCTTATGAGTTCACGACCTTTCTGTGATGGATCGCCCGGAATACTGCACGAAGCTTGATGTTGCCGGCCGGAATACCAGTGGCTTCATGGTGCGGGCTATTACGGTGACAGTGCTGGACTGCACCCCTAAGATATTTGACCTTGCGAAAGATAAGGCTGGTCAGGATAGTCGACCGAAAACGAGAGCCATCCAGCGATGACGACCTATGTGGCCCTGCTTTACAGTGTGGTTCTCCCGCTCGGCCGGCGATTGGCGATGGCCGAGCTGCGTGCCATGGCGCAAGGCCTCGGTCTCCATAACCCCAGAACCGTCGGCGCGACGGGAAATCTGACTTTCGAGAGCGACAAGGCGTCGATTTCCGGGTTGGAGAAAAATCTTGAAGCCGCCTTCAACGTGCGGTTCGGCAAGCATGTCGCAATTATCGTTCGCAATGCTGACGCGTGGCGACGCCTGCTGCGCGCAAACCCGTTCAGTGCCGAAGCGGCCGCTGACCCGGGAAGGGTCGCCGTTCGCGTGATGCGCAGCCCGATCCCGAAAGGCGGCGAAAACGCCCTGGCACGCTATATCAGCGATGAACGAATTGCCGTCGCCGGTGGCGATCTCTGGATCCATTTTACCGGCGATCCAGCGCGATCGCGTCTGCTTTCGGCGTTAGGTGCGGGACGCCTGAAAGGCGTCGGCACGTTGCGCACCACGAATACGCTAAGGCGCATCGGTGACGCCGTGACTTTGGCCCGATCCAGCCTCGCAGATCGAAAATAAATCCGATCGCTGGGGACGTGCACTGTCATCGCAACCCCCCGGTCAAAGAGCGGTCATCAACTCAATATCACCGCACCCCCGTGCCTTTGCAGCGCTGGCACTTCACCACCTTGTCGCCCTTCTTGAGCAAGCCTTTGCCTTCGCAATTTTTGCATTTCTGCTTCTTCTTGATGTTCGGGCCTTTTTCACTAGTCATGAAATTCTCCTGCCGCGAGAGCGCGGTCTTGTGCGGTAGCCCGGCGGAACAGCCAGGTGGCGCCGGGTAAGCCCTACACTTATGCCGGCTTCGGCACCACCAGCACCGGCACGCTTCCGTCCACGAGGACCTCGGATGTCTGGCTGCCCAGGAACAGCTTCCTGAGGCCGCGGCGCCCATGAGAGGCCATGACGATCAAGTCGCAGCCCCTGGACTTTGCTGTTTCAATGATCGCTGTGGCCGGGTGCGCATTCGGAACATGCAGGAGTTCTGCAGACGCACCGACCTGCTCCGACATGGCGCGCGCTTCGTCAAGCACTTTGCCCGCACGGACCTTGCAGGCCGCGTCAAAGCTGTCGATCTCGTCCTGCGTCGGAATCCATCCCGAGTCGTGTCCGCCCCCATAGTCGACCGGCAGCGCTTCCGTCACCGTGATGATTGTCAGCCTGGCGTTCAAAGCCTTCGCCAAGGCAATGCCATGCTCAACGCCTTTTCGCGCGACCTCCGATCCATCCGTGCTCAAGAGGATGTTGGCGTACATTCGGTGGCTCCCTTGCTCGTCGAACAAAGTGATGCCCGGTTAATATGATCCGATACGCGCTGTGGGTCCATGTGCGTTTTCGGCCATGGTCTCGCTGTCGCGGCTTCGTAAAGGCTCGCCTCGCACTGCGTGGGCGCGCTTGGTTCTCGGTCAACTAAACTTTTACTCACGTTCGATGCAGAGTAGCCGAATCCGGATCTCTGCCTCGTGTTCGCGAAGATTGTCGGCGCCTCAGGCAAATCGAAAACTACTTCGTGACTTGGGAATAAGCGCGCGACAACGCACGTCTATGGGTGGTGGATCGGATCTCCTGCCTCGCGGGGGATCACCCAATCGAAAGGAACCACCACCATGACTACATTCAAAAATCCCATCGGGTCAGTCCTGTCCAAGGCCTTGTTGACCGGACTGGTCGTCACCGCAATCTTCAGCACGCCGCTCGAGGCGCGTGAGCACCGCACCAGCGATCGACACGCCGGACAGAGCGCGGGGTCGAGCATCCATCGTATCGAGGGCGACCGGTCGATCGGTGCGCCGGCCTACCGCGCATTTGCGCCAGTGCCCTCGGATCAACCGGGTGGAGTTTGCGACCACGGGGATAACCCGATGATATGCTGAGCATCCGACCTCGCCGGCGTTACGGTGACACTGTCACCGTATTGCTAAGGCGGTTTCATCGGGGGGCTCCGCGATATTTTGCGCATGATGGGAACCGACGCGGTCATTTCTTGGAGCCCATCAGCGTCGGCTCGATGCTGTACTCTTCAAGCTGCACGATGCCCGTTCCCATACCTCGATCACGGATGAAAGAGAGATAGTTGAACTGAATCCCAGTTTCGACCGATCCTTCGCGCGCGCTTTCAACCAAAGGGCGTTTACAACCGACGACCCGCATAGTAAGCGAATGAACCTTCCTGGCAGGCGCCGGACGAGCAGAGGGGGCGAGATGCTCTCACCTTGCGAGAGTGTGGGGTGGTGGCAACAAGTGGCGGTCATGACTGAGCGCCATGGCCCTTGTTTGAGCTGCCCGCCCAAGGAGCGCAGTGCAAGGCATGCGCTTGGCTCTGCGACGGCAGAGCGGGTGCCGTAGACGGAGCCGGCCAGATGGATCTCGACAGCTTCGCGCGCATGTTCGATTGCTCCGTTCCTGAAATCCTGCGGCGGCTGCGCAGCGACAGAAACGATTTCTGGCGCTGGTGGTGGACGCAATACGCGTCGGAGCCGATGGGCATGCACCATGCAAGCCTCGGCCGAACGCTGTCCCACTTCGCCAAGATATTGAGCGGGATCGACCTCAGCGGCTTCCTGCAAGAGATTGATGCGCATCCGGGAAACTGGGACTTCGGCACCAAGCGCAAGGCGATCGGTGTCCAGCAGCACACCGACGCCATCATGCTACGCTCAGCCGAATTCATCCCCATGTCCGGGCGCGACAACGTCGATGTCATGATGGACGTACAGGAATCCAAGCTTGCCGGGCCTGCCGAGCAGTATCCGAGATTGATGCATTTCCTCAGCGAGTTTGCCGAGCAGCATGGCAAGGGCACCCTGGCCCGTGCCATGATCGTGCGCCTTTCGCCGAGAATGGAAGTTGGGCGTCACTGGGATTCCGGCTATTATTACTTATGC
>NZ_JBFULU010000026.1:0-106095 GCF_054049735.1 Bradyrhizobium sp. P5_C12 | reverse complement strand
ATCTCGCAAAGGCCGTGGGACTATTGCCGCCCGGCGCGGTGCGACTAATCATCGCCGGCTATGCGAGCGACGAGATGAGGCGCGAACTTCAGGAACTGGCGCCGCGTGCGATGATCGAGTTCCTCGGCTTCGTCGCCCCTGAGACATTCTACGAGCAGATCGACGTCGTCGTCATTCCACCAATCTGGGAGGAGCCGGGCCCCATCGTGGTTGCCGACGCGCGGGCCGCCGGCAAGCCGTTCCTCGGAACGAGATTCGGCGGCATCCCCGAGGCCGTCACACACGGCGCGATGGGATGGCTCACGGAACCGGATCCGCAGTCCCTTGCGGACAGCATCCGTCAACTTCTCTCAAAGCCCGACGAGATCGCGGCGATGGTTAAGCAACTGTCACTGCAAACGAACCCTTATACCTTTGCGAGCGTCGTCGACGAATATCGCGACCTGTTCGAAAGCGTCGTCGAGAGCCGACAATCGGCATGACGGGAGATTGACGGTCGTATGTCGACCGCCAATTTCGTCCGCGATGGACGCGACTCCGGTTTGCAACCTGCTAACAATTTCGCGCAATCTCCGTGGAACTGCGGGGACTGCCTATGCTGCGTGCAGACTGCACAACAAACGTTGCAGGAAATTGYATCGCGCCGCGATGGTGACATCGTTCACGCACACGGCTGACATTGATAGCGGTTAATCACTCATTCAAACGAATCGATACAATGCGTTGCGAAGTACGCGCGCGATGTTTCGATTTTTACCTGAATAAAAAACCTGAAACACAAACGTCGAGGGTACTGCTCGACGCAATTGAACTCTTATGCAGAGTAGCAGATGACAGCGTCTTCCATTGATCAGACCCTCCTGTCGGCGAGTTCCTTCACTGGATCCATCGGCGTCAACACACATGTGGCGTACTCCTGGGGAGGTTACAACAACCTCGCGCTTGTCGAGGACGACCTCAAATATCTCGGCGTCACCAAGCTGCGCGACGGGCTCGCGACATCGCCCGGAAGCCAGCCCGTCATGGCGGGACTCGCCGAAGACGGTTACAAGTTCGACCTGATCGTATCCTCGAACTTGCCGGCGACCGGTTCCACAGGCCTCGCGCAGTATCTCGAGCAGCTCGACAGCTTCGTGAAGGCTAATCCCGGAAGCCTGATCGCGATTGAGGGCCTCAACGAAGCCAACACGCAGCCGTTCTCGTACAACGGAAGCACCGACGTCTCGGCGGCCGCGCAGTTCCAGATGGCGCTCTACACGGCGATCAAGGGCGACGCGACGCTGTCGGGCGTGTCCGTGTACAACCTCTCGCTCGGCTATACCGACACCAACGACTACGCCAAGCTTGGCAACCTGTACTCCTACACCGACTACGCGAACTCTCACGCCTATGCCGGCACGTACACCACTGCGGCCGCCGCCCTGGCGACCTATATCAGCGAGGCCGGCTCGGTCGCCTCGGGAAAGCCGATCGTCATCACGGAGACCGGCTACAGCACGATAAAGAGCGCTCCCTACCTCGGCGTCGACCAGACGGTTCAGGCCAAGTCGATCCTCAACACCCTGGTCGATGCCTTCAAGGACGGCGTCAGCACCACCTATATCTACGAGCTGCTCGATCACGACACGAGCGCCGCCAAGAACGATCCCGGCCAGAACATGGGGCTGTTCAATGCCGACGGCACGCCAAAACTGGCTGCAACCGCGATCCACAACCTGACCTCCATCCTCGCCGACGACGGCACCGGCGGTCATACGCCGACCGCGCAGCTCGGCTACTCGCTGTCGGGACTGCCTGCCTCCGGCAACAGCATGGTGCTGACCAAGAGCAATGGCGCCTATGACCTCGTGGTCTGGGCCGAGCCGAAGATCTGGGACGATGCGACCGACAGCGAAATTTCGGTCGCCACCCAGCCGGTTACCGTAAACCTCGGCGGCATCCATCATTCCGTGATCGTCTATGATCCGATGAGCGGCACCTCGCCGATCGCCACCTATACCGACGTCAGCCAGATCGTGCTCCCGCTCAGCGATCATCCTCTGATCATCGAGATCGACGCGCCGGCAAAGGCCGCAACTCCTCCCGACAGCCTGGTGAACGTCAGCGACACGGCAGCCGACATCGTCGACCAATTGTCGGACCTGAATGCGTCGACCACGCTGCAGACCATCACCTTGACGGACACGCATGTCCTCCCCGTCGCGTCCGAAGCGACGATGAGCTACATCATCTCGCACTACGGAAAGGCGCTGGCGGCGATCCAGGGCGGTTATTCGTTCTCCGTCACGACGTCGAGCAGCACCTGGAGCGTCACCAAGGTCTTCGATTCCTCCGGCACCCTGGCCTCGACCACAACGACCAATTTCAGCGACGGGGTCGCCACCAGCAAGGTCACCGTCAATGCGGACGGGTCGACCGACAGCGTCAGCTACCAGGCGGGCGTCGCTGTTCAGGAAGTCATCGTCAAGGCTGACGGCTCCAAGGAGACGAAGACCTTCGGGACCGGCGGTCTCACCAACGACACGATCCAGAACAAGGATGGATCTTCGTCGACCACGCTCTATACCGCCGGGGTCAAGACCGCCTCCTACGTCAACAACGCCGACGGGAGCCACGACAACACCTTCTACAACATCACCGGAAAGACCTACGTCACGGAAACGCTGCATGTCGACGCAACCGGCAAGGTGACGTCCGACATCCGCAAGCATGCCGACGGCACGCTCGACTACAGCCAGGTGATCAACAGCGACGGCAGCAAGGTGACCACGCTGTATGATTCGGCGGGTCGCAAAACCACCATGACCACGTCGACCTCGACGACCACGACGACCGACAGCTTCAACACATCGGGCACGCTCGTGAAGGAGGTCGTACAAAAAACCGATGGCTCGGTGACGACCACCAACTACAGCGGAACCTTGCCGACGTCGGTCTACATCGTCAATGCCGACGGCTCGAAGGAGACCAAGCTCTACGATTCAAGCGGCCGACTGAGCAACGATACCGTGTTCCTGACGAACGGATCGACCTCGGCCACGACCTACGTCGCCGGCGTCAAGACGGCGCTCTATGTCACCAACAGCGACGGAAGCCACGACAACACGTTCTACAACATCAGCGGAAAGACCTACGTCACCGAGTCGCTTCACATCGACGCATCCGGCAAGGTGACCTCGGATACCCGCAAGCACGCCGACGGCTCCCTGGACTACACTCAGGTGATCAACAGCGACGGCAGCAAAGTCACGACCTTGTATGATTCCGTCGGACGCAAGACCACCTCGATCGCCGTCACCTCGGCGGCGACGACGACCGACAGCTTCAACACGTCGGGCACGCTCGTGAAGGAAGTCGTTCAGACGTCCGACGGCTCCGTGACGACCACGAACTACAATGGCGCACTCCTGACGTCGGCGTACATTGTCAATGCCAACGGATCGAAGGAAACCAAGCTGTACGACTCTGCCGGGAAGCTTGCCAACGACACCGTCTACAACACCGACGGCTCGACCTCGACCACCGTGTATTCGGCCGGCGTCAAGACCGTCCTCTACGTCAACAACGCCGACGGCACCCACGACAACACCTACTACAACATCACCGGCAAGACCTACGTCACCGAGACGTTCCACGTCGACGCCTCCGGCAAGGTGACGTCCGATACCCGCAAGCACGCCGACGGCACGCTCGACTACACCCAGGTGATCAACAGCGACGGCAGCAAGGTGACTTCGCTGTACGACTCGGCGGGCCGGAAGACCACAGTCACCACGTCGACTTCGACGACCACCACGACCGACAGCTTCAACACGTCGGGCACGCTCGTGAAGGAGGTCGTTCAGAAGACCGACGGCTCGATCACGACCACCAACTACAACGGATCGCTGCTGGCATCGGTGTACATCGTCAATGCCAACGGCTCCAAGGAGAGCAAGCTCTACGACAGCAGCGGCAAGCTCGCGACCGACGCCCTGGTCAACACGGACGGCTCCTTGTCGACCACGACCTACACGGCCGGCGTCAAGACAGCCCTCTATGTCACCAATACCGACGGCAGTCACGACAGCACCTTCTACAACATCACCGGAAAATCCTACGTCACGGAATCGCAGCACAGCGACGCTTCCGGGAAAGTGACGGAGATCGACCGCATGCATGCCGACGGCTCGCTCGACTACAAGCAGGTCATCAACAGCGACGGAAGCAAGATCACCGACGTGTACGACAGCACCGGCCACAAGCTGAACGAGGTGCAGTCGCACGCCGACGGATCGAGCGTGACCGACATCTACAACACGTCCGGTGCCCTCACCCAGGAGATCGCCAAAGCGGCAAACGGCGACACGACGACGACGAACTATTCCGGCGGAAACCCGTCGTCGATCTATGTCGTTCACACCGACGGCTGGAAGGAAAGCAAGCTGTTCGACTCCAGCGGCAATCTCACCAACGACAGCGTCTACAACACCGACGGCTCGACCTCGACCACCGTGTATTCGGCCGGCGTCAAGACCGCCAGCTACGTCACCAACGCCGACGGCACCCACGACAACTCGTTCTTCAACATCACCGGCAAGACCTACGTCACCGAATACCAACACGCCGACGCGTCCGGGACGGTGCTCACGGATACCAGGCTGCATGCCGACGGCACCTTCGACTATACGCAGGTGATCAGCAGCGACGGCACCAAGACCACCGACGTCTACGACAGCACCGGCGTGAAGACGTCGGAGGTCATCAAGCATGCGGACGGCAGCGCCGACCTGTTCAACTTTGCCGTCGCCGGCAAGCCGGGCGCGATCGAGCACGACAGCCGCGATGCCAGCGGCGCACTGCTCAAGATCGACATGCAGAACGCCGACGGAACACACAGCGTGACGGCCGTTGCTGCCGGCCAGACCGTTCAGGGTTCGGCCAACAACGACCTGTTCATGATCTCTCCGGGATCGACCAGCATCGTCTATGATCACGGCAACGACACGGTGGCTGGCTTCCACGCCGGCACGGCGTCCAACCATGACGTCATCGAGATCTCGAAAGCGCTGGTCGCGGACTACGACCATCTGCAGATGACGCAGAGCGGCTCCAGTACCGTGATCCAGATCTCGGCGACCGATACGATCGTCCTACAGAGCGTCAACGTGACGAATCTCGACCACGGCAACTTCCTGTTCGTCTGACGCGCGGGTCTCCCGCACGTAAGAGGTCAGAGCCAGGGCGGCAGTTTTGCCGCCCTGGTCCTTATGCGCGCCGGCCTGGATCGCGCCGCGATTGATTGCTGCGGCGCCTCATGTTCTAAGGGAGTGGAACTGCCCGTACGGGCGACAACCGTGCGCCGAGCGCGCCGCTGGCGGACCGGTGGCCGGGCCGTCTGGAGAAAGGCCGGAAGCCGTCAGATTCATGGTTCGACTTCTCGCCCTCTCCAGCTATTTCTATCAAAGCTTCGCTGCGATTCTGCTGATCTTCGCGCTCGGCTATCTGCTCGATCCGGCGCAATACACGACATACTCCCTGATGATTGCCGTCAGCCAATTTGCGGCGGTGGTCGCGTTCGAATGGATTCAGCTTGCCGGCCAGCGCTTCCTGTCCTCGAGCAATGGCGACGAGACGATCCGGCTGCGGTCGTCCATGTTCAGCGCGCTTGCGCTGAGCGCCCTCGCGCTGGCCGTCGTCGCCGGCGGTGGCGCGATAGCCCGGGCGGAATCGGCGAGCTTGATCGGGCTCGGCGTTGCCATCACCGTCGTCCAGGGGACAACGGACCTCCACTACATGACGATCCGTGTCTCCGGCCGGCTGGGGCCTGCTTCGGTCCTGATGATCTGCCGGGCCACATTTCTGGTGCTGGGCGCGGTCGTCGGCGCGAAGTTGCACGGGACCGCGGAATCGGCACTGCTCGGCCTCCTCGCAGGCCACGTCTTCGGACTGGCCGCGGGTTCGATTGTCGACCGCAAGCTGCTGAATTGGTCTCCCCGGCGGACCCGGCGTTCGGACCTGTCGGGATTCGCCCGTTACGGAATGCTCGCCTCGGGTGCGTCCGTAGTCCATCTCTCGGCCCCGATTCTGATCCGCTTCCTGATCATCGGCCGTTTCGGCGTCGCCTCCAGCTCCAGCGCCGGATTCTCGATGGCACTCGATCTCCTGCAGCGGCCGTTCTCGGTGCTGCTTTCCGCCATCCACACCATCAGCTATCCCGATGTCGTCGCGCGGTTCGACAACGATACAAGAGCGGTCGCACAGGAGGCGGCGACGGACCTGTTCGACCTCGCGATCTGTACGACGGCACTCATGCTCGGCGGGTTGATCGCGTTCATACCTGACGCTGCCAGGCTCTTCGTTCCAGCCGCGCTGGCGCCGAGCTTTATCGCGGTGACGCCGAGTGTCGCGATTTTCTATTTCCTGCATACGCATTTGCAGTCGACACTGGCGCTTATCCCTCACCTGGAAAAGGCGGCAATGCGGCTCATTGTCGTTGCGGCCTGCCAGCTCGCGCTCATCGCGACGTTCATCCTCATCGGCGCAGCGGCCGGCCTCGGCACGACGACGACCCTTTTGAGCGCAGGACTTGCCACAGGGCTGGTGATTGGCTTCGCCAGCGGCCCCACCGTCCGTTTCGGCGCCTATCCAAGTCCCGGACTCGCGCTGTCGGCAATCGTCGGCGCGGCATTCATCGCGGCCCTCGTCCTATTGCCGTCGGAGCCGCTACCGTGGTTGCTGGCAAAGGCGGCAGCAGCCGCGTTCATCACGGCCGTGATTGCATGGGCCGGCAATCTGCTGAAACTCTAGAGTCCCGTTCCGATAGAATCGGAACGGGACTCTAGATTCTTGTTTTGACGCGTTTTCTTTACGCGAACCGGTCTCCACCTCGCTGGAAAACGCTCTCAGCCGGCCCGGTCAGGAGGCCGGCTCAGGCCGACGCGTGCGCGTCGACACGGCGGCCCGCACGGTGCGCCACAAGGTCTGATCCAGCGCAAGAATGGCCGGCGCGTAGATCGCGAATCCGACCACACTCATGATCGCCAGGATCGCGATCGGATGCAGCGACACCAGATGGGGCCGCAGCAGCGCGAGCGCTCCCGCCATGATGATCGTTGCGGCCGCCGGATACATCACCGCGGTCAGCGTTCGCCCGAATGGAACCCCCACCCACGCCTTGACCGCGAACAGGATCACCGGCGTAGCAAGCAGCATCCTGACAACGTTGCCGATTGCGGCTCCTTCGACGCCGTATTGCGCGGCGATCACGCCCACGAGCACGCTGGCCGCGAATTCAAACAGATTGATGAGCAGGACTTCCCACATCCGGCCAATGGCCATCAGGATGTTCGTCTTGTACCAGATCAGCGGGACGAACAGCGCAATCTGCGTCAGGATCTGCATGGGCAGGATGCTGGCCTGCCACTTTGCACCGAACATCAGGGTCAGCAGTTCCGGCGCCACCAGCGCGGCACCGACAAACAGCGGATAGAGGAAAGCGGCCGTCATGTGAACGAGCTGGAGATAGGCGTCGATCAGGGCCGGGCGATCATTCTGCAGGCGTGCGAGCGATGTCAGCGTGACGGTGGTCACGGGCCGGATCGAGAGCTCGAGCAGAAGATCGATGCCGCGCCACGCAATCCGCAAATAGCCGAGGCCCTCGGGGCCGACGAAATAGCCGACGATCAGATCCAGAACCCGCTGGTTTCCCGACCCAAGCAGCGAGGACAACGCAACTGCGATCCCCCCCTTCAGTTGAGCAATGGCAATCCGGGGACGGAACCTCAGCGACGGCCACCAGCGCGTTGCCACGATCATCGCCGCGGTGAACCAGACGTAGTAGATGAGGCGCTGTGCCACGAGGCTGAACACGCCGAAGCCCGTGAATGCCATCACCATCGCAACGACGCCGCTGACGATGGTGGCCGACACGTTGCGTGCCGCCAGCGCGCGGAAACCGAATTCGCGGCGAAGTTTCGCCTCATAGACCGTGCCGGCGGCGAACAGGAGCGACATCGGAGCCAGCCACTGCATCACCGGCTTCAGCTCGGCCACGCCAAAGAGATCGGCGAGATTTTGCGCCGTCAGGAACATGACCACCGTCAGCAGCAGACCGAACCCGAAGCTGCTCCAGAATGCCGTGTCGAGTTCTTCCTCAGACGTCTCCGCGCGCTGGACCAGGACCTCGGTCAGACCGGCCCGGCCAATCAGGTTCGAAATGTCGATGAAGGCCGTGGCGATGCCGACGACACCGAACGCTTCCGGTCCCAGCAAGCGCGCCAGGATCATGAACAGGACGAACTGGAATAGCGTCTGCCCTCCGGATCCGATGACCATCCAGAGCACGCCGACGCCGGTTCGTTTCATCAGACCGGATTTTTCCGTCATCAGGCCTTGCCGCCGAGCTTTGCAAACCAGTCTTTTCGTCGCCGCAGCAGCATGTGCACGGAAAACGCCCAGGCCGGCCGCGTCTTCGCCAGCTCCAGCAGCGCAATCACGACCTGCTTCTGACGGACCAGGTCTCGCGCGCGCTCATGCGCGTTCAGTCCGATCGCCTGGGCGCGCCGCTCGCGCAACAACCGCCTGTGGACAGGCGACAGGCGCTGCGCGTGTCGCGAGAGCAGCAGATCGACCCCGGTCACGACTTGCATGCGGTCGACCCTGGTCCGCGTCAGCGCCGATTGCCGCTTCGAAATCTTGCCCATGCGCTGCGTATACACATAGCCAGGCTCGGACGAGAGCCCCGCCCGGCCGCCCGCGAGCAGACACTCCGAATAGAAGAAGAAATCCTCGCTGTCGCGAAGGGTTTCCGGATAGGCGAGATTGTGCTCGGCGATGAACAATCGTCTGAACACGAATTTGAGCAGCGCATACTGGAACACGTCCCGCCCGCTGAAATCATGCAGGGGCGGGCGGAACATCGATGCGCGAAGAAAGCCGGCGAGGTCGATGCGGTTGAACCCGGGACTGAGCCGCTGATCGCCGAATTCGACATCGGCCTCGCTATCGTAATACGTGATGTCGTCAGCGATCATGTCGAGAGATTCGCTCTCGGCCAGCTTGGTCAACCTCTCGAGGCGATCCGGCTTGTAGGCATCGTCCGCGTCCAGGATCGCCAGCCAGGTTCCTCGCGCCTCGGTGAATCCCCGGTTGCGGGCTCTTGATGGCCCACCGTTTTTCTCCTGGCTGACCAGCCGGATGCGACCATCCTTCGCGGCAAGACCGGAGACAACGGCAACCGTGTCGTCCGTCGAGCAATCGTTGACGACGATGATCTCGAAATCCTGTTCGGTCTGCGCCTGAACCGAGGCGATCGCACGCCCGATGCAGCCGGAGGCGTTGTAGGCCGGAATGACGACCGATACGCGGGGGCCTTGCGGGGCCGGTGTGGATGGCGACGTCATGATTCTCCTGCAACGATCTCGGCGCGCGAAGGGGCGCGATGCGCGGCCTGTTCGGGCTGATATGTCAGTTCAGCGCAGCGCTGCCAGGAGAACGTCTGCGCCCAGGTCCTGGCGGCCGAACCGAATCTCGTCACATCGTCCTGCCGGCTCAGAAGGTCCACGATCAAATTGGCCAGCTTCTCTGGCGAGCGGTCCGTCAAGAGAACGCCCGTCTCTCCATCGAGCACCACCTCGGGCACGCCGCCATTCGGCGCGGCGACACTCGGAAGCGACTGCGCCGCCGCTTCAAGGTAGGCCAGCCCAAAACCTTCCACCTTCTCCGGATTTGGTTCGGCGAGCATGCAGAACAGCCAGGCCGAGGCATAGAAGTTTCGAACGTCGTCATTCGAGACCGCGCCCGCGAACACGACGGGCACGCCGCTTGCTTCCGCGAGCCGCTTCAATTCGTCCTGATAGGCCAGATCCAGCGCCTTGCCGACGATGACGTAACCGAGTTGATCCTTGGCATGCTGAGGCAACAGGGCGAGTGCCTCGAGCAAATAACGGTGGCCCTTGCGGATATCGAGCCGCGCCACGGTCAGCAGCAATTTCCGGCCCTTCGGCACGCCATGCCGTTCCAGCGTTTCAGACGCGCCGACAGGCGGGTTGAACCAGAACGGATCGACGCCGAGCAGCGTGACAGCCGTCCGGCGCGGCGACGCCAGATAGGGGTGATATTTCAGAACGAGGTCTTCGGTGAACCGGCTGTTGGCCACGACATAGTCGGCTCCTCGCAAATAGGACCGGCCGAACAGCAATCCGGCGGCGCGCGACTTCGCCAGAAGGAAGACGTCGGTGCCGTGCATCATGGCGACGATGCGCCGGCGTATGAACGGCCGCATCCAGGGGATCAGCATCACGAACGGCCAGTCCGCGGCATGGATGATATCGAACGTCCATGGCTTGGCACGGAGCAGAGCGAGCAGCAGGCGAGGCAAGGCCCGGGTCGCGTAGACGCCGCCGGCGAAGCGACGCACGGTGAAGGGATAGAGCCGGTCCTCCTCCGCATTGTCCTTGCCGAAGTCCGGCGCGAGGATCTCCACGGTGTGTCCCTGTGCGACGGCAGCCTTTGCCGTCTCCACACAATACGTACCGACACCGCCTCGGAACGGCGGAAATTCGTGGGTCAGGACAAGAATACGCAAATCATGCATCCTTCGACCGGATACCAAACCACTGTTGCAGGCATCTGACTGGCGTGGTTTCGATCAGGCACGCTGTTGAACTTTCGTCTGCTCGACGTCCCATCGCTTGCTCAGGAACCGGTCGAGGGCACCGCGAAGGCGGACCTCGATGATCTCGTAACTCAGCGTGGACGCGATCACGGTCAGGGTGAGACCCAAGACAACGAACCCGCCCCACAACAGCCAGAAATTCACGCCGCTTTCGGCGAGCTTTCGGCCGACGATCTGCAAGGGGAAGAGCACGAAGGGATGCACGAGATACATGCTGTAGCTGATCTTGCCAATGAACTGCAGGACATGTGCGCTCAGCAAATGCGCAAATCCCGACTCCGGCGTCAGGACCACCGCGAACAGCAGAAATCCCGGGATGAGCGCGACCCACACGCTGACATATTCCATCAGCCCGAACATGAGCGCAAAGCAGGAAATCGCCACGATCAATCCCAGCCAGCCCTTTACCGGCAGGCGGAACGACATCAGACCGAACAAGATGCCGATGCCGAAGAAGGCGGTGTTCGGGCGGTAAGCCACGGCAACCAGCGCGACCAGGCCGAGCACGACGGCCACCCAACGGTTCTCCGCGCGGTAGGCGACAAAGATCGCGGCAAACCAGATGTAGAAGGCCCATTCGTAGGACAGCGTCCAGGCATTCTGCTGGGCAATCGGAAGGCCCAGCGCATCGGGAAGGAAGAACAGATTGACAAGGAACAGCTCGACATAGGTTCCGAGGTCGATTCCCTTGAAGAACTTGTAACCGGCGATCGGACCGAGCGTGAACACGACCATGTGGAGCACGACAAAGACTGGAACGATGCGGAGGCAGCGGTCGTACATGAAAGTCGAGACCCTGCCGTGTCGAACCAGGCTCGCCGGAATCAGAAAGCCGCTGATCATGAAGAACAGTTCGACGCCGTGACCGCCGGTGTCGAACACCTTGTAAAGCCAGCCCGGCAGCGTCGGCAGAAATCCGGCAAGCATCGGCATCGCATAGAGATGCGCGACGACCACCGTCAGCGCCGCCAGACCGCGCAGACCCTGAATCGACGGAAAAAAGCTCGCCCGCGGCGCGCCTGAAGCATTGGACCTCGCCGCCTCGGTCATGCCACGCCCCGCTCCGGCACCGGCATGGCCTCAGCACCTGCGCTCCGTCGCGAGCGATACGTTCGACCAAAAGCCACGGCGGGTTTCTCGACGGCGTAATAGCTGGCCCAGGACATCAAAACCGTCACCGAAAACACGCCGGCCGCGAAGAGCATCCATTGCGGCAGATTGCTGCCAGCACCGAAGTAGTGCACCGCCACCGCCAGCACGTAAACCTGCATCAGGTACACCGAGTAGCTGATCGTGCCGATGAAGGTCAGACCACGCCACGCAAGCCTGTCGCCATAGCGGGCGAAGGTGACGAACGTGACTCCGGCCGCGATATAGGCCGATGCGATCGAATAGCTGTAGAAAAAATTTCCCTGATAGTCGGCGCCATACAGGCGCTTGAAAATCACCATGGCGAACGCGCTGTAGAGGCCAAGACACATCGCCACGTGCCACCATCGCAGCTTGCGCCCCATGACCGTGTCGCGGGTGATTTTCCCGATCAACATCGCATCGAGATTGAGCACGACCTCCAGCAGACGCGAGACGACCCGCTGCTCGAACAGCATCGGCAGAATGATGCCGGCACACGAAATCGCGATGACGATCGCGAACACGGCCGTGCTGCGGCGGAGCAGACCCGTGACGAACAGGACGACGCAACCGATGTAGAAGATCAATTCGATCGCAAGCGTCCAATGCGCGACCACCATATTGGGCAGCCCGACCACGTTCTGGAACATCGTCAGATTGACCAGCACCTGCCAGATCGGGAAGACCTTGGCCTCCGCGGTCGGCAGGATCGCGAGCGCCAGAATGATGGACAGCCAGTACATGGGATAGAGCCGAAAGAAGCGGCTCACGGCGAAGTCGCGGGCCGGCGCTGCACTTTCGGGAAAGCTGTAAGGAACCACAAAGCCGCTGACGAAGAAGAACAACACGACGCCAAACCGGCCGAAATTGAAGTAGTACCCGATCAAGCCATGCAGCACACCCTCGGCTGCGCCGGTCTGGCCCGTGAGCACGATCTGCTCCAGCACGTGCTGAAGCAGCACGCAGAGAACGGCAATGCCACGCAACGTGTCTATGAACGCAAGGCGCTTGTGCATGCTTTGTCACTCTCGTCGCCATCGAGCCACCGCCCGACCCGCTCGAATCCTCGCGCCATTGCCGCGCGTCGCGGCGCGCCCCTGCTTCTTCCACTCACCCGGTCGACAAGCGCGGTTCGGGTGGAAGCACGACTTCGCGCTTGCCGCCGCCCTGGAACACCCTGGTCGCGGTTTTCGAGAAGACCTCGCTGAAGCCCAACGCAATCACCAGCAAGCCGGTCGCCGGGCCGTAGCTGAGCACGGTGATCGTGAAGATGTTCGTCACGAACACCAGGGACAATTTGTAGACATCCGTGACGACAAGGGTCGACCTGAACACCATCCACATGAAGATGACGAAGGGGAAACCGAACATCACGTAGGTGCCGATGTAGAAATTGTCGACCGGGACCCAATAGTCAGTCAGATTCGAAAACAGCTGCTGAGGATAGTTGAAGCAACCGACCCCGCATCCCGTGACGATTCCGATCGGCATCAGCTGGCTGAGATAGACGAACGGCAATTGCCAGCTGTTGTTGATGCGGTCCTGGAGGCTGAAGAAGAAGCCCTTCGTTCCCGGCGAAAGATCGACGCCGGTGAACAGGATAATGAGCACGATCGGAACCAGGATCGCCCCATAGGACCACAGGGTGAACGAACGCAGCGTATTCAGCCTCTTCTCGTACGGAAGAGACCGGACGAAGAGCATCGCGACCAGATAGACGAACAGAACTCCCATCGCCGTCTTACTGGTGGTCAGCCGGATCGCATAGATCGAAATTCCCCCCATGACGATGCACCACGGGATGCTCCTGCGGATCGACGTCATAACATAGGCGACCAGAATGAAATAGGCGGCCATCGTGCTGTCGGCGGCGAAGCCTGCCAGTCGCTGTTCCTGGAACGACCACCACAACCGTCCTGCTTCGCGCGTCGCTCCGAAGGACTCGTATTTGAAGCCGACCCACGGCATCGACCAGTATTTCGAAAGGAAGATGCCAAACAGGCTCAGATAGAGCGTGGCCGTGACGATCTTGAGTGAATTACGATACTCGCCCAAATTCCGGTCGGCGAAACAAAAGCCCACGAACAGAGGAAAGATCATCTTGATCGAAGACAACAGCGCCGTCGCGCTGCCGAGAAACCAAAAGCCGATGAAGAGCGAGACGCAGATCTGCCCGAACACGAGGAACGCCATCATGCTCCCGTTGTCGATGATGCATCGCTTGATGAACAGCGCAATGCAGACAATCGCGACGAAGTCGGGCGAGAACCAYAGAATCTCGAGGTGAAGCTTCGCAAAGTAGAATTTCATCGCGCCGGCAAACGCGTCCCGCACGACGTACAGGCAAAACGCGACCGCCTCGAGTGAGAACCCGATCGATATAGGAGTATCTCGTTCGCTCGATGCCACGCTGCCTGCCATTCATCCAGAAATCTGCGAAGAAACGGCCGCCCTTGAAAGCGGCCAATCTTGAACGGGACGCCTCGGCGTCCAATACGCGGTCGATGCTCTAGCGCCTCGTCTATTGCAACGCAACATACCCGTAAAACTCAGCAATTTCAACGTTAAAGGCTCGCGGAAGCTCCTGGACGGCATGAGCAAAAATCCCGTTCATCGATCCGTGGAATAGGCCTCGCGAGCCAGATCCTGCGGGCTGGGGTCCCTCCCCCGGATCTCGTCCGCGAACGGCCCGGCAGATTGGTGCAGGGGCGCACGACGGCGTCCGAGGAGCTTCAGCAGCGGCTTCTCGACAGCGAGATGAACGGCCATCCCGACGGCGACGGTTACCACCGCCATCCCAACAAAGAGCACCTGCAGCGGCACCGCCTTGGACACGCTGGTCGCAACAATGAGTTTGGCCAGCACCGAGAGCACGGTGAAATGGACGAGATAGAGGCTGTACGACGCGTCTCCAATTCTCGTCAGCCATTGCGGAAATTCGAGCGACCCACGGCGCTCGGCCTCAACCGCAGCCAGTATGATCAAACCCGCACCCACGCCGTACGACCACTGCACGAGCCCGGCCGGAATTCCGAGCGCATTGACCCGCGTGATGGCCGCCGCCGCGAAGATGACAATACCGAGCCCAAACGTCGGAGCCAGCGGCACGTTGAACTTCCCGGAACTCCACACTTGTCGGACGATCATCCCGGTCAGGAACAGAACCGGATATGGAGAACAAAGAATGGTCCACTTCGCGGGAACAGTCTCGCCGACGGAGTAGACCGCAGCCAGCAGCCAGAGCGTGCCGAGCAGGATGCCCAAGGCCCTGTTGAAGATCGCGGCCGCGAATATCGCGTAGAACGCGACCTCAAAACAAAGCGTCCACGACACGACGACGATCTTCTGATCTGGAACCAAGCCCGATGCCGGCAGCAGGAAGAACTCGAGCGCAATGCGGCGCAGATCAACATCCGCCTTCGTCAGCAACAGCGGAACCAGAACGGCGCAGAAGACCACCCAATAGAGCGGATAGATGCGGACCGCTCGCCGCCAGACGTAGTTCGCAACGCGCGCGGGCGAACCGATGTCGCGCAAATGCGCGTCCAGAATGATGAAGCCACTCAGGACAAAGAAAAAATCGACGCCCGAATCCAGAAACTTCGGCACGTCCCCAAAGGGCGTGGCCCCCCAATAGGTCGGCACGCGAAAGATCACCGACGTGTGATAGATGACGACCATGAGGGCAGCCAGGCCGCGTCCGCACTGGAGCGAGCGCAATGTCACCCGAGATTGAGACAATTTTCTTTCCCTCTTCGAGTCCAGGTTCGCCGGCACCAGCTATGATCTGCCCGAGGTCGCCCCGACTTCGGCCTCACGTGGAACGCGTCGCGGGCGCGGCGGCAAAGAACCGGTTGCCCTCGAACCAGCGCCGGACGAGCTTGCCGCCCGAAAGTTCGACCCGACGATAGGTGAAGTCCGACGCCACCAGCACCACCGCGATCAAAACGAACAGGTTCAGCGTCGCCGGCAGACCGGGATAAATCGATTCGAGCCAGGCGATCGGCCGATGTCCAAATGCCCTGAGGCCGTACTCGGCGAGCAGGATGACGAACGCATGCACCATGTAGATCGAATAGGAGCGCTTGCCGACCCAGACCAGGGGCTTCATCACCAGCACGCGAGGCACGACTGCCGCATCCGGAAACGCGAGCAAGGATCCCAGGAAGACCGCAAATGTCAGGGGCGTGAGGTAGCTGATCCAGGGCCAGGCCTCGATGAAGCAGACGTTCACCAGGGCAACGAGCAACGCGGCGAACTGGATAGCGCCTTTGACCGCCGGGCTGATCGTGCGCGGCACGTAGGATACCGCCTTCACCGTGAGCACGCCGAGAAAGAAGCTCGTGAAGCAGCGCAGAATGCCGAAATCGTACTGCGCGCCGATTTCCTCCCTGCCGATCCACACCGCGAGCGCCAGCCAGCTCGCAACGGAAARCACAGCCGCCGAAACATAGAGCCATCGAAGCGAGCCAAGCCGTTGCGCGCCGAGTACGACCAATCCGAACACCAGGTAGGTATAGAACTCGACGCTGATGCTCCAGCTCGGCGCATTCCAGTTCAAATAGTCGAGGAATCCGAGCGAATGCAGCAGGAACACGTTCAGAACGAACGAATACGCGTTGTTGACCTCGAACGCGGCCGGCACGGCAACGATGACGCCGAGAGTCACGAGACCGATCCGTATCAGGCGGAAGAGAAGCAGGGCGATCAGCATGACAAAGTGAAGCGGATAGATGCGGGCAAAGCGGCGCACCATGAAGTCGCGCAAAGAGAACCGCCCGAAATCCGATTGCACGTAGCTCATCGACATGACCATGCCGCTGAGAACGAAGAAGAGATCGACGAGAAAACCACCGGCACGAAAATACGAGCACTCGATCCACGGCGGCGTGCTGAAAGCTGCGAGAAAGGTCGGCATCCGGATCACGTGATGCACGACCACGGTGACCGCGGCTATTCCGCGAATGCTATCCAGCGACAGGACGTGTTCTTTTTCTTGGTGAACTTGCGTCGCCACGTCGACTCCGAGAATTTCTTGCGCTGCAGCATCGGTTTCTAAAGGTCATTGCGCGCGTTGACAACGCCGAAAAACGGGCGCGCCTGCGCGGATTTCGCGCACCTGCCCATCGTGTCGCAGCTGTCGGATTAACCTTGGCGCGACGCCGATATTTGGACCGACAATCGCTTGTGTCCCGGCGCGTCGACGGCGCATTTTCGACGCATTCGCGCCGAACACGTGATGCAATCGACACACGGCGTCATTTTTTTCTTGTGAAGATTGCAGCAGACGAATGATCACTTCCGAAAGGGCCGGATTGATGCTTTATCGGCGCTGTCGCGGAGCTCGTCTCCCGTTTCGGTGCGAACAGCCAGTCATACTCGTGGGGAGCGCCAGCTGAACATCGTGTCCAGGATGGTGGCGCTTGCGGTTTTCGTTCTGGCGCCGCTGCCGCTCGGATCCACCGACCAGATTTGGATCTGCATCTGGTGCGCGTTGATGGCGGCGAGCCTCGTGACGGCCGATCTCGACGGCATCGGCCGCGAGGATGTGCGGCTCCTGACGCCGCTGCTCGTCACGCTCGCCATGGTTGCAGCGATCGCGATCGTCCAGGAATGGCGCGAGCCGCCATTTGCGCCTGGCAATCCGGTCTGGCAGCTTCCCTCGACGGGGCTTGGCATCCCGGCTCCCAGCCGCATGTCGACAACGGTCAGCGGTCCGTGGCTCGCGCTCGGCTATCCACTGCTGCTTGCGATGGTGTTCATTCGCGCTTTCGCAATCTCGACCGATGCGAGCAGCGCACGCCGGCTCCTGCTGATTCTCGCCTGGGCCGGATGTGCCTACGCAGTGTACGGCATTCTTGCCGAAGTCAGCGACCCCAACGGCCTGTTGTCGAGACGCAAGGAAGCCTATCTCGGCTACGCCACCGGCACTTTCGTCAATCGAAACACCGCCGCGGTCTTTTGGGGCAGCAGCGCGATATTGTTTCTGGTCCCGCTACTTCGCTTCGCGCATCGCCGCGACCATCCTGATGCGCCGGCATCTCCCCGGCTCTCGGACCGTGTCACGTTCTATTCATCTTCACCGGTCGCGCTCGGCATCGGTTTTGCGATCTGCGTGACGGCGACTGCGATGACGGGCTCTCGCGCGGGACTACTGCTGTCAATTTGTGCACTTCTGCTCGCCTGCGGGCTTTATCTCGCGCCGTTGCCGATCGGCAAGCTGCGGAGATGGGGATTCGCTGCGGGAATCCCCGTGGTGGCGCTGCTGCTCCTCCAGCTCGTTGGCGGCGCCGTCGCCGGGCGAATCGGCACTTAYGGCCTCATTGATGAGCAGCGGTCCAATGCCTATCAGCGCGCCATTGCCATCATCCACGACTATCCGATGTTTGGCATCGGCTGGGGCAATTTCGAGGCAACTTTCCCGGCATACCGGACCGCGGAGCTCGGAAGTCTCGGAATATGGGACCGCGCCCATTCGACACCGCTGGAGCTTGCGGCGGAGCTCGGCCTGCCCGCCGCCGCCTTCATCGTGGTGTGTTGCCTCTGGTATGTTTACCTTTTGTTAAGAAGCAGCTTGCGGCGAAAGCGTGACCGCTACATACCAATCGTCGGCGCCAGCGTCGCGGTGCTCGGACTGGTTCATAGTTGCATCGACTTTTCGGTGCAAATACCCGGTTTCGGGGTCTTTTTCGCTGCCATCGTCGGTTGCGGGCTGGCCCAAACACTCCCGTCCGAATTACGGAAAGAACGTGGCAAGTTTGGACAAAATGAATTATAAAAACAAAAAGAGTTGGGCGATCATCATGAAGTCTGGAAAAGTTTTCTCGGTTCTCCTCGGCGTTGCCGCATTATACGGCACAATCACCCCGTCGTTCGCGGCGACCGGCAACAGCGCGCCGTGCGGAGCCAACGCCAATTTGGTCTCGGCGGAGCGCGCGAACACGTTTCTTTCAAATCCGGCAGCATTGCTCGACCAGTTCAAGGACGGTCAGGGCGGCCTGGCCTCGGAAATTCGTGACCTTTTGACCTCGCGTCCCGAGACCGTCGAAGGCATCGTTTCGCTCGCAAGAGCCAGCAACGAGGAACAGAGCCGGGCCATCGGCGCTGGTCTCGGAACTGCGGCTTCCGTTTGTGTTCTGTCGCAACAGGGCGTGGCGCAACTCATTCAGGAAGCGGTCTTGAAGACCGATAACGCGGCCCTGATCGCGTCTTTCACCAGCATTACCGGCGACATCCAGACAGACGTGACCAGCGGCGCCGACCCCACCGGCGAGACGACCGCCGGCGGCGGAAGCAACGCGGGAGGCGGGCAGGATCGCGGCGGTGCCGCGACATCGACCGACCCGGTTGCGCTCAATACGAGCGGTGGCAGCGCAAGCGCTCAAGCACAAACGCAGACGTTGTTCACGGCCGCGGCCACGACGACCACGTCGCTGACCTCCGTCAGCCCGTCCCGCTGACAACGCCGCCTGCAACCCGGCAGGAAAATTTAACCAAACGACGGTTCAAGGAACCAGCCTCGCGGAGCCGATAAAATTGTAATTGACTGCAAAACCCGAACCTAATGGGTTCGTTGTATCCCCTAGCGTCAAGAACAATGGCGAATAACGGGGATGACTATGAGCTGGATTTTCAGATCTTTCCTGGCGGCCGGGCTCGCTTGTGCGGGCGCCGCTGCCAAGGCCGACACGATCATCGACAACCCGCGCGCTGCGGGCTCCTTCATCAGCGAATATGACAACGCGCTTGCACCGCTCCAGTTCGTGAAGTTTTGCATGAATTATGGCACGGAGTGCGAACCGGATACGGTTGCGGACCAGCAGGCGCCGCCTTCCGGCGAGCGGGCGTCGGCGATGCTGCGCGAGGTCAATCGCTCGGTGAACGATGCCATCACGCCGATGCAAAAACCGACCAACCCGCTGCTCAGGCATTGGACGCTGTCTCCTGCCGCCGGCGATTGCAACGATTACGCCGTGACCAAGCGGCACCGCCTCATCGAGATGGGCTGGCCGAAATCGGCGCTGCGACTTGCAGTTGTCCTCACCCCTGGCGGGCAAGGGCACCTTGTGCTGGTCGCCCGGATGAGCGACGGCGACGTCGTGCTCGACAATCTCTCCTCATCCGTCCGCCCCTGGAATGCGGCCGGCTATCAGTGGATTTCCATGCAATCCGGCAGCAACCCGCGCTTCTGGGTGGCTGTCAGCGAGCACGGCGAGCATTTGCGCGCCAGCCGCCTCGCTTCACTGCGGACCCCGTCCTGAGACTCAAAATCCTAGGAAGAACTGATGATGGGTCCCGATCCTGATCGGGACCCATCAACGTTTTGGACCTCTGGTCATGACCTGAGCAATATCTAGGCAAGGTATCAGGCGCATCCGAGGGCGATATGCGACCGGAAACCTGTCATCTCCGTGCGCTGCGAGATGGCGCAGATTTGGACGCTCTGCTAAGAGGGTGCCGCCGTATAGGCTCCCGCCCTAAGGCCTTGCAGCGAAGCGAAAAATGACTTGGCAGGCCCCACTGTTTCCAGCTATTTTTGCACCGCACAAAAATTTGACATACTTTATCTACATCAAGCGGTTCTTATAAGTCCGTCCAGCGTTAGTCGGTGAACGTAAGCGAGATGGAAGATAACTTGCCTCAGTCGAAGCTGATTGACGCCGGCCGCAGATGGATCATCGGGATCGTCGCGTCGGTCACGATGCTTTGCGGACCTGCCGGCGCCGCACACGCGCAATGCGTCGACCGCTCGGAGCGAGTGCCGCAAATCGCGCTCGATGCCTTCGTGTCTGAGCCGAGCTCTCTCCTGATCCAATTGCGCAACGAGAAGGAAAAGCTATCGGGGCGCCTTCAGGGCTACCTTGTCACCGACATATCGGTCCTCAAGTCGGTGCAGGGCCTTACGCAAGCTGCAACCCAGGCCGACCGCGCGTCTATCGGGACGGCGCTCCACCGCGCCGAAATCCGCTGCCGCGCGAGCAAGCCTGAGGCCGCACGGAAGATCAGCGATTTCGTCGCCAAGATGCACGACAGCGCCGTGCTCGCCGGATACTCGTCCGAGCCCGACGACGTACCGCTTCCGCCGCCAACGGCAGCCAACTTGCCCAAGCCCGGGGCAAGCATGATGTCGGGCGAATACAAGACCGAACTTGCCGACCCCTTCGCAAGCATGCCGCTTCCCGAATAGCCATTCGAGCGTTCCAACAGATGTTTCAACCTCGCGATCAATTCCAGCCCCGCGCCAAATACGCAATCGAGCTCGGCGGCACGACTCTCAGCGTCGACCGCGTCATCGACATCCTGCGCCGCCAATGGCCGTTGATCGCCTCGATCGTCGGAGCCGCGCTGGCACTCGTCATCATCTACCTGCTGGTGGCGACGCCGATGTTCACGGCTAACGCTCGCATCCTCATGGACACCCGCCAGACTCAGGTGCTGGACAAGGACAGCGGCATGTCGAATGCCCTGATCGACACCGGGTTTGTCGATAGCCAGGTCGAGATCCTCCAATCCGACGATCTGCTCCTGTCGATCGTTCGCCGCCTGAAGCTCATCGAGGACCCCGAGTACAACGGCTCCAATCCGGGACTGCTCGCACTGGCCATCGGGAAGACCATGTCGCTGTTCGGATCCGACGGCCCTCCGTCGAAGGAGCGAATCGAGCGCGCTGCGGTCGAGACCATTCAGAAGAACCTCAAGGTGGAACGGGTTCTGACCACCTACGTGCTCTCGGTGTCGTTCCGCTCCGCCAATCCCGACAAGGCCGCTCTCGTCGCCAATGCGGTCGCGGACGCCTATATCGTTGGGGCGCTCGAGGCAAAGTACCAGTCGACCAAGCGCGCCGGCGAATGGCTCCAGCAGCGCAGCGCTGAGCTGCGCGAGCAGGCGACCGCAAGCGACCGGGCCGTGCAGACCTTCAAGGCCCAGAACAACATCGTCGGCACCAGCCGCGGCTTGATGAGCGAGCAGCAGTTGACCGACGTCAACACGCAGCTCATCCAGGCCCGCGCAGCGACCGCTGAAGCCAAGGCTCGCCTGGACCGCATCGAAGGAGTGCTCGACAAGGATCTGGTCCAGCCGACCGTGACCGACGCTCTCAACAACACCGTGATCACCCGTCTGCGGGCGCAATACCTCGACCTGGCGGCACAGTATGCGGATTGGTCGACCCGCTACGGCAAGACTCACCAGGCGGCGATCAATCTGGCGAATCGCATGGAGGAGTTGCGCAAGGCGATGGCGGACGAGGTGCGGCGCATCGCTGACGCGTATCGCAGCGAATACGAGATCGCCAAGAGCCGCGAAACGTCGCTGGACGACAATCTCAAGACCCTCGTATCCCAGGCTGGCAGCACGAGCCAGGCGCAGGTGAAGCTGCGCGACCTCGAGAGCGCGGCCGATACCTACCGCAATCTCTACAACAACTTCCTCGAGAAGCTGCAGAACGCCACGCAGAACCAGAGCTTCCCGATCAGCGAAGCGCGCATCATCGGCACGGCGGTCAAACCCGACAAGAAGAGCTCGCCCAAGACCGTGCTGGCATTGATCGGCGGACTGTTCGGCGGACTGTGCTTCGGATTCGGTGCCGCCTTCGGCAGAGAGCTGCTGAGCGATGTGCTGAGGTCTCCGAGCGACGTCGAAGACCAGCTTGGCGTCAAGTGCCTCGGCGTTCTTCCCGACATTCGCGCCACCGGTCAGTTGCTGAAGACGGCAGACGGCTTGGCCGCGGACACCGCAATCTCCAGCTACGTCGTCGACCATCCCTTCTCGCGATTTGCCGAGACGCTGCGGAATATCAAGGTCTCGATCGACGTGGCCCGGCTGTCGCGCGAGGTCAAGGTGATCGGGATTCTGTCGTCCTTGCCGAAGGAAGGGAAAACGACGGTCGCCGCCAATTTCGGGCACCTGACCGCGCTGACCGGGCACCGCACGCTGCTCATCGATGGCGACCTCCACACCCGGTCGCTGACACGAGAACTCGCCCCTCACGCCAAGACCGGCCTGGTCGAGGCCCTGAAGGATCCGCGCTCGTTCGGATATCATATCCAGCGCAGCAAGGAGAGCGGGCTCGATTTCATGCCGTCCTTCCTCGCATCGCGGATGGTGAACTCGGCGGACGTCATCGCATCCAAGTCGATGGCGGACCTGCTCGCGGTGGTGCGCGAGGAATACGAATACATCATCATCGATCTGGCGCCGGTGATGCCGGTGACGGACGCCAAGGCCGTCAGCCACCTCGTCGACGCCATGGTCTATGTGATCGAGTGGGGCCGCACCAGCCGCAACGCGCTGCAGGAGTCGATGGCAAGCTCGGAAGGCATCCAGAAGAAGGTGCTGGGTGCCGTGCTCAACCGCGCCAATCCGAAGATGCTGAAGCGGATCGAGGCGTATAAGGGCTCGCACTACGGCAGCTATTATGTCGAGGGAGCCTAGCGCGCGACCTGCGCAGCCGCCGTCGCCGCGAGGATATCGTCAGGTTCTGCTCGGCGTAAACATCGCTCTTGCGGCCGGCGCAATGGCGTGGGTCGTATACGCGGCCCCCAATCTGACGTCTGCGGCGATCCCGCAGGTCGCCAGTCGGGTTTCACGCGGAGAGAGATACGATACGGATCAGCTCAGGCAGCTGGTCGCGGAGAATCTGGCAGCGGCCCAGCGGCAATGCAGCACCAAGACGATGCGAGAGCTCTTGCTGCTGCAGCTGGCAGTCGCCGACGAGTCGACACGCAGCGGCGACCTGAAGCAGGCTGACGTCGACACCGAGGCGGTTACGTCCTCGAGCCGGGCGCTGCTGCTCTGCGCGCCTTCCGAAGGACTGGGGTGGCTCGGTGCCTACTGGTCGGCAATACGTCAGGAAGGCTTTGGACCGCACGCGGCGACGCTGCTCGGCCTTTCCTACAGGTTCGCGCCACACGAAGCCTGGCTGCAGCTCATTCGCGCGCCGCTGGCACTTCGCGTCTATGGCGCGCTGTCGCCCGAGCTGAAAGCGAGTGCGGCTCAGGATTTCACCGACGTCTTCAGCGCGCGTCTGTTTCCGAGCGCGGCCGCGCTTTATCAGACAGCCGCCGCGGGCGCGCGTGCCGAACTTCTCAACCGGACATGCGGAGCGCCGGAAATCGACCGGGAACTATTTCGGCGCTACGTCACGGAAAAGGGACTGCAACTGCGCCATCCCTGCTACCCGTCGGATGACAGGCCTGCCCATATGAGGGACTAGCCCATTCCTGCCCTTTACGGGCATCGTTGGCGACGCTGGGCCTATGGACGTGCGCGGGACCAGACCCCAGCCGTCAAGGGCTCAATAGGCTTCCTGATGAATCAGCGCCAGCGCGGTCTTCAGGATGATCCTGATGTCGAGCCAGATGCTCCAGTTGCTGACGTACCAGACATCGTACTCGACCCGCTTTTCCATCAGATCGATCGTCGGGGTTTCGCCGCGGAAGCCGTTGACCTGGGCCCATCCGGTCAGGCCGGGCTTCATGTGATGGCGATAGACGTAGTTGCTGATGAGCTGGTCGTAATAATTATCGTGCGCCAGCGCGTGCGGGCGCGGCCCGACCAGCGACATCTCGCCGCGCAGGACGTTCCAGAGCTGCGGCAGTTCGTCGATGCTGGTCCGCCGCAGCACGCGACCGACGCGCGTCACCCGCACGTCGCTCTTCGTCGCCTGCGTGACGACATGTCCGTTCTCCGCCACCGTCATGGAGCGGAACTTCCAGATCTCGAACTGCTTGCCGTTGAACCCGCGCCGGGACTGCTTGAAGATCACGTTGCCCTTCGAATCGAGCTTGATCATGATCGCGGCGGTCACCAGCAGCGGCGCCAGCAGAAGAAGCGCGAACGAGGCAAGGCCGATGTCGAGGCAGCGCTTCTGCGCCTGCTCGAACACGCTGAGCGGCGCACGCTGGATTTCGATCGCGACCGTGCCGCTGACGGGCTGGAACGGGCGCGAGACCAGATCGGCGATGGGGAAATCCGGCAGAAGGCGGATCGGCTGCGGAACCACGCGCAGGTGCTGGCTCAGCTTCTGGAGCAGAGGCATTTCGTCCCAGTCGATGACCAGGAGATATTCTTCCACATCCGCCGTCCGCGCCTGACGGGTGATGTCGCGGATCTCGCGATCCCAGCCCGCGCCCTCTTCGGACGGCTCGAGCACGAAATGCCGCACGACATTGAAGCCGTGCTTGCGCAGATCCTTGAAGCGGCTCGAGGTGAAATCGAGAGGCTTGAGGCTGAGCAGCACCACCTTCCGGTCGACCAGGCGCCCTTTGGCGTAGCTCGACGTCAGCGCCAGGCGCCACAGCACGCGGAGCCCGCCCAAGGCAACGCCGCCCGTCGCGGCAAACAACAGCGTGGTCCCGCGCGACAGATCCGCGGACGATTTGAGCAGGAAGGCCTCGACCGCGAGAATGGTCAGCGAGATGAACCAGACCGCCAGAGCCTTGCGGAGCTGCCAGATCGTATTCAAGAGGCGATGATGATCATAGACGCCCTGGAAGTAAGCGATCGTCACGAACACCGCGCCGACGACGAGACCCGCTCCAACGGATGAATCCTGCTCGGCCACGAGCGTGCGATAAAGACCGTTCGCCGCGAAATAGCTGAGAAGCACGGCGACGAAGTCACCGGCGATCAATGCCACCTGGAGGGGTCTTTGGAGAGCACCGCGCCGGTTCGATATAGCCGAATAATAGTTTTCCGAACCGTAAGTTGCTACAGCCATCCGAACCTCGCTGCCTCGTCGCTCATCGCAATTGAGAATTGCGAGCCAATACATCGAAATCGTCGACGTGGGACAAAGTATATCTTAACTAAACAAAGCGACATTGCGGCAGTGCACCGAAAAAATCAAATCGATTTTCTGCAACGCAGCGCCGCAACAAGAGAATGCACAAAGTCCTGTCACACACGTGACAATAATGCGGGCACCACGCCGCGATTCCCGGCAAATCGCGGCATTTGCGCACAGCATTGCGCGCGCATTTGAACGGCTGTTCAACCATGCCGCTTAAGCCGTTATTAGGTCGCCGCCGTTAACACTCGTGACCAATTCAGGGAGTTGTGTCGTGAGTACCGTAGCCATTTTCAGCCTGTTGATCGGATCGTTGCTGGGAGGACGATTCCGGGTCTTCATCCTGCCGCCCGTCATCGTTCTCGGTGGGGCGATTCTTGGTGCGGGCTCTGCCTGGCAGGGACACGATTCGGCTCACACGGTTGTTACGATTCTTGTCTTCGCGGCGGTGCTCCAGCTTGGCTATATCGGCGGCGCGCTTCTGATCCGCCCGCGAACATCGGCCTATCGCACCAAGGCTGCTGCGCCGTCATTCGACAGCCAGAGCTTCGGCTGATCGGGCGGGATCGGCGATTCGTCGAATCGCGCAGGTGATCGATATGGGCAATCATTCGCACGCGCTGGGAAAAAAGTGGCTCGTGCCGCCCCGATTTCGTCGATAGCATATTGACATCACGGGCGAAGCTCTCTGAAAGAGTTGGACCCCATGCCCACGCCTGCGCCCCAAATTTCGCCTCGGCCGAAACTACCGAACGGCGTGCGCATCTATGCGATGAGCGACATCCACGGCTGCGCGCACCTGCTCGAGCAGATGTTCGCCGTCATCGATGCGGACATGGCGAACAGCCGTCCATATCGCGCGATCGAGGTCTTCCTCGGCGACTACATCGACCGCGGACCGGACTCGCGCCACACCCTCGATCTCCTGATCAGGCGCAGCCGCCGTCGCAACACGGTCTTTCTCAAGGGCAATCACGAGGCCTATTTCACCTCGGTGCTGGACGATCCCTCGCGCGTCACCGAATGGTTTCAATTCGGCGGCCTCCAGACCCTGATGTCGTACGGCGTGTCGGCCGCGCCGGGGATCGGCAAGGACGAGCAGTCCGATCTCGTGCGTGAGCTCGCATCCGCGATGCCGCCACAGCATATCGAATTCCTGCGTCAGTTGCGGCCAACCTTCACATGCGGCGACTTCTTCTTCGTCCATGCCGGGGTCCGTCCGGGGATTCCCCTGTCCGAACAGCGCGAGTCCGACCTGTTGTGGATCAGGGACGAATTTCTCCAGAGCAAGAGACGCTTCGGCAAATACGTCGTGCACGGCCATACGCCGGTGCGGCAGGCCGAACTGCTCGAAAACCGGGCCAACATCGACACCGGGGCATATGCCACCGGCAACCTGACGCTGCTGTCCATCCAGGGCAACAGCATGCTTGCGATCTAGCCACTGCACGCCGTTGGCGGTGGCGCCTGCCGCAACCGTCAGTTGGTGCTGCTTGTCGATGGCCGGTATTCTGGAAAGCGGCTGAGCATCGCGGCCTTCAGAAATTTGAAATGGGCGATCGAGGCGCTCAGCTCCTTGAGCCGGCGCTGGCCGTTCAAGATCTCCTTGTCGAAGAGATCCTGGTGATGGCTGTCGAGCGGTTCCCGCTCGAGATATTCGTCATCGCCATTGCCGAAGGTCACCGCTGCCCGCGCCAGCACATCTTCGACCCGCCGATTGAGGCCCGTCTGCTCCAGCTCGGCCGCATGGAGCGCATCCTCGATCGCGACCATGATGGCATCGATGCGCGCCTGATCGGTTTCAGCGTCGCGCTGGGGCGAGCGCGCCCGAAAGATTTGCTCGCCTCCAAAACGATCTCTGAGAAAATTCTGGGTGCGAGCCCGCAGGAACAGTTGGAACATGCGCGCATTTCCGGTTCGAAGGACAGACCAGAAAATGGATCCTGGATAGTTAATAAAGGCTGAATCCTCCGGACCGCTCCGCCCGGCTTTGCGCCATCCAGGCCTTCCAGGCGCCCTCGTGCTTCTCATAGAGCTCCAGCCAGCGCTGCCCACCGGCATCCAGCCACACTTCGCGGCCCTCAGGCGCGGCCCGCCTGGCTGCCGGATCTGGCGTCTGCGCGCTGTCGAGTCGCTCGAATTCGAACGTCTCCTCGAGTGTCAGACCGATCAGGACGCGCCGGCCGCCAGCATCGACGAAATATCGCCGCGGCGCATTGTTGGTCGGGCTAGTCATGGCGCCCCCTTCTTTCGCGATCCGCGCGCCGGTCAGCGTCGGAAGCAGGCCGATTGCAGACCCGTATGCGTCCTGCAAGATTCATGCGTCTCCTGATCGCCATGTGCCCCAGAGGTGTCCGTGCGAAAGTTGTAAATCCTCGAAATACCCGCCGCGCCGGACGCCCGTGYTCGCGACGCAGCATTCTCATCTTCGAGTTGTGTCGAGATCATGATGAGCGCCGCTGATTTTCTTGTCACGCGCGAGATTTTTTGGGCAGCACCGTGCATGCGAAATGTTCGCGAGTGCTTCAGCTGAAGAACCACAGGAACAATCTCACCAGCAACAGCGTGATGAAATAAACCCAGCCCGCCATCGCGATCAGCGCAACGCTGAAAAATGCGCCTTCAAACGCCCGCTCTCTGATCTTCGTGAGGGGAAGTGCCGCTCGCGCTTTCTGAAGCATCTCGGTCTTCTGATTTGTTTGATTTGTTCGTGCTCGTTGTCCTGAATCATAGCCGAACGAATTCGACGATCTCGTGACGACTCCCTCAGAGCAGCGCAAAGCTGTTCTTCGAGATCTCCGTCTCGCGCATGAGTCGCGATGGATCGATTCGCGTTCGGAGTCGTTGCGATCATCCTCGTGCGAAAATTCAATCTGCATTGACTGTTGTGAATTTGCCGCGCGCCGTCGCAACGGCGATGTCGACCTCGCGCAACGAGGCATACCGGCCCGTCGGCTCGAGGCGGGAACGGGCTTGCGAGGATCGTCCATCGGTTCTGCGACAAGCGGACATGGTGGCAGAACATGCTCGAGCGCGGCTATCGGCGCGCACGGATCGCGACTTGGTTAGCGAAAACTCCGTGGTTATACGGAGCGTTTTGCACCAGATTTATCCCGGTAAGGTTGAGCAGTTAGCTTAATCCGCGTTGTTTGTTGCGAACTCCGACGGATCGCTTATCCATCTTGGCACCGGGCTCCCCCAAGCCCGGCCCCACCCAAGCAAAGCCGTCGAGCGAACGTGGGTCCGCTTGGCGGCTTTGTCGTTGTGTCGACGAGAGGATGAGTTCGGTTATGGCGCGTAGGCCCTGGTCGTTCAAGGAAGACCGCCGGCTGATGGAGCTGGCCAAGTCTTCGACTTCGCTGGAAGAGGCGGCGAAACAGCTCGGGCGCTCGCCCGATGCGGTCAAGCGCATGGCCCTGCGCCTCGGCCTGTCGCTCAAATCCAAGGGCACCAAGAAGAATTAGCGGCCCTTGCGCCGGCCGTGCGCGCCAATTCACGGACATGCGCGTCTCCCGTGATCGAGCCGTGAATGGAAGCCGGCCAATCGACGCAGCCCGACCGCTTTCGGCGCTCTCGATCTCCCCGCGTATGGATGGTAGACTATCCAGCAACGAGATTAAGGTTGTCCCTTTCCGGCGGAGAACGATCGCTCGATTGGCTTCCGTATCCGCTCGACGGTTTGTTGGAGGAATACAGTCATGTTGTCCCGCGCACTCGCCGTAGCTTTGCTCCTGGCTCTGCCTTCGCTGGCGTCGGCGCAAGTTCCCGTGCGATTCGGATTTCCGAACGGTGCGCCATGGTGCGCCTTCGGTTTCGATTGCAGATTCCTGAATTTCCGCGAGTGCGCGGACCGGATTTTTGATCCCTCGCGAAACTGCGTCAAGAATCCGTACTTCGCGGCCCACTATCCCACCAATGTCGACAAGGGCTGGTCCTACAATCGGCGTTGAACGGAACGTCGTTCCCGTGAACGGCTTCGTCATGCCGTCAGGCGTGCGGCTTCGCGCCTGACGCGGCCGGCGAAGTCCCGTCGATGACAAGAATTTGGGCAACGGTCAGCGCCGGCTCACGCTCCGCATACCACCGCCGGCATTGGCTCTAAACCTTATCTTAGCCCCTCCCCGGTTAGGGTTCGCGTAATCTTTCTTAACCCCCTCGGGCGGGATGACGTCGGCACGGCCGAAATTCAGACTGGCGGCGCTCGTACTTGTGGGCACGGCGGCGTTCGGGCTCGCCGGTCACTTTGCCGCGATGCGGTTCATCCACGACCAGCAGGCACGCCGGCTCGACGAGCTGACCGAGGTGGTGCTGCGCCGGTCCGAGTTCGCCGTCGACTTCGCTGCCGCAAGCCTCGACGAGCTGGCCGGCCGCGGGCTCGCCACATGCGACCCCGCCTCGCTCCAGGCGATCCGTCTGCACGTCTATCAGCGCTCCGCGGTGAAGGACGTGCGGCTCGTCAATTCGGACGGCTCGGTGATCTGCTCGGCCTATTCGGAGACGCTCGAGTTCGACAAGGGCTGGGTCGACCGCGCCGACATGCTCGCCTCGCGCGATTCCAGATTGATGCTGTTCCGCGTCGAACAGTTCGGCGGCGACGCACTCGGCGTGCTCAGGGACATCGGCGGCAAGAAGGCGCTGGTTGCCATCCTCGGGGTCAATGCCAGCCTGTTCGACATCATGCCGGCCGAGCTGCGCGCGCATGGCGAGGTGCTGCTGGCCCTCAACAACGGCGCACAGCTCGGCGAGTTCACGCCCGACGCCGACAAGGCGCTGCCGCATCCGGTCGAGTTCGCGAAGAGCTCGGCGCGCTACCCGCTGCGCACGGTCATCCGTATCGACAAGACCGTGCTGTCGACATGGAACAGCGAGGCCTACTGGCCGGCCATGGCGGTCGCGCTGGCGCTGGGCGTATTGTTCGGCATCCTCTTGTCGCGCACCCGGCGCATGGAGGGTCCCGTCGCCGATCTCGATCGCGCGCTGGCGCGCGGAGAATTCAGGCCGTATTACCAGCCGATCTTCGACTTGAGGACCGGCCGGATCAGGGGCTGCGAGATCCTGGCGCGCTGGCTGCGCGAGGACGGCTCGGTGGTCCCGCCGATGAATTTCATCCCGCTGGCGGAATCCAGCGGCCGGATCGAAGCCATGACCTGGCAGATTCTCGGCCGCGCGCTGGCCGATCTCCAGTCGCATCTCAAGGCCGATAAGGAGTTCAAGCTCTCGCTCAACGTCGTGCCGAAGCACCTGTTGAGCGCCGGCTTCGTCGAAACGCTCCGCACCACCGTCGCCGCGGCAAAAGTCTCGGCGCGGCAGATCGTGGTCGAGGTGACCGAGCGCGACGAACTCGACGATCTCAAGCGTGCCGCAGCCGTCGTGAGCGAGCTGCGCGATTTCGGCTTCCGTGTCGCGATCGACGACGTGGGCGTCGGACACAGCGGGTTGTCGCGGCTGAAGGGGCTGGGTGCCAACACCATCAAGATCGACAAGTTCTTCGTCGACACCATCACGGTGGACGCCTCGACCACGACGATCGTGGAGATGCTGGTGGCGCTCGCCCGGGACTTCCATATGACGGTGGTGGCCGAAGGCGTCGAAACCGAGGAGCAGGCCCACGCGCTGATCTCGTGCGGCGTCGAAGAGGGCCAGGGCTATCTCGTCGCCGCGCCCCTGCCCTTCGCCAAGTTCAGCGAGCTGATGGCCTCGCGATCCGCCGCAATTGCGGCCGCAGTCCCGATCGACGACACGGCGCTGGTGGCCTGACCGCGCCGGCTGGCCCGAATTCGGACAGGCTGCCGAGCTGTACCGTCACGACATGTCCCAACGCGAGCCGCCGGATGAAGCGGCCCTCGGAAGTGTGGGGACCTTAACGATGTTCTTCGCTTTCAAAAGCGGCCGGCCGATCGACCCGCTATGCTGGTGCCATGCGCCGCAACCACATCATCGCAGCCGCGGGAATCTGCTTCGCGCTGATCATCTATGCCACGCTTGCCAAGCTCGCGGGCAGGCCCGCGCTCATGGGCCATGCGGAGGCCTACTGGGTCGTCGTCATCGAGCGCTTCAGCGCCTACGGCCTGCTGGGCTTCCTGCTGTCCTTCCTGCTGCCGGGGCGGGTCAAGCTGGCTTGCGTCTTCGTGGTCGCCGTCGCAGTCGGCCTCGAAGTCTTGCAGGCGGTGACGCCGGATCGCGATCCCCGGTTCATAGACGTGCTGCAAAAGGCGGCCGGCGGCACGGTCGGCGTTCTCCTCGCCCAGACGATTTTGGCTTTCCTGCCCAGGCCGCCGTCTTAGCGCAGCCAATACCGGTTGCGCCAACCGACACCGCACGGCGTGGAGAAGCGAAATCCCTACTTCGCCATCTGCCCGCGCAGCTCGCCGCCGGGATTGGCTGCCGTGTGGATGTTCGCGTACCACTTTCCGGCCAACAGATCCGCAGCCTGCGCCTCGGTGAGGGTCGCCGTGCCCTGGATCGGGCTTTGCGCCGACTTGAACGGAAGCGCGATGCCGGCATTCTTGCCGGGGTCGCTGGGCCCGTGGAAATGTGCGCCCAGCGCGGGTCCGCTGAGATCGGCATAAGTGACCGTATAGGTCAGAATCTTCGTGCCCGTGTCGAAGGCCGCCTCCGCCTTGCCGGAACCGGAACTCGTGTTGGGCGGCACTTCATTGCTGCCCTTGAGTTCTGCCTGCAATTTGATCACTTCGGCGGTGGCCGCCGTCATGAGGCCGAGCGGGATCGCAACAACCAACGCACCCGCCAGGTACACGGCTTTGTTCATCGCATCCTCCCAGCCGGGATCGCTTTGGGCCACGATCCGTTCCAGTGTGAACACCGGCGGTCGCGCCGAATTCCGGCTGGACGATTATGCCTGATTCGAAGAGAGCCGACTGCCGCCGGAGCGGCGAACTAGGCCACCCCGCGGGTCGAGCCCGCCTGCCCGGTCGTGAGAACCCCGGCCATCTGCCGATGGGTCTGGCGCAACGCCGCGATCGCTTCATCGAGGTCGACTTCGGCTTCGCGAATGGTTTCGAAGAACCGGGCCATCAATGCGAGGTTCAGCTTGACGCGGGTGTTTCCATCGCGGCTTTTGCGGCGATCCAGCGACAAATGCAGCGCCTGAAGCCGGGCTTCGGCAGCACTGCAGCCGCTGAGTGTCGCGAGTTCGTCATATGTCATCCAGATCTGAGGCATGTCCCTGTCCGCCCTTTTGTTATGAGCGCCAACCTAGATTTCACCTCTAAAGGCACTCTTGCCGTGGTGCGGTCGCGGGGTGTTTTCGCGACAACAGCGTCAATGCAAAGCTAAAGCGCGGGAGCCTCAGGAAACGGGCGTCTTGGGAGGCGTGAACGGATGGCGCGACCGTGAACGGCCGTCGAGGCCCTTGGGCAGCTTGTCGGCCTTGAGCTTCACGACGGCGCCTCTGTCGTCGGCGGCCGGCACATCCTCCTGGCTGTAGATCAGCGTCGCCTCGAACATCACTTCGGGCGCCTGCCTGGCCGTTCCCGAGCAGGTCGCCATCTTGCCGTTGAATACGCCCGAGAGGTTGACCTCGACCTCATCGGGACCAAACACCGTCGGCGGGCCCTCGGCATGCCGTCGCGTGGTCAGGACGGCCGTGAAGCGCTGGTCATCGACCTGGTAGGAGCCGCCATAGGTGAAGAAGCTGTCGCTGCCAAAGATCCGCCCCTGGGCCAGATGCACGACGCCGGTGCCCTGGCCACGCGGGGTCCTGAACCAGGCAGCGTATTTGCCGTCTCTCAGCATGAAAAACTTCCGTCGTAAAATTCATCCGTATTTGCAACCAACTCTGGGGCGCGACAATGACCGATGCAGTGAGCATTCCGCTACGGTTAACGCCCTGCAAAGCCGACCCGTCAAATTGCGGCCGACGCGCGAGGCGACGCCGGAGGAGACGTCAAAACAATTCTATGCCGTCATCCGCGGTCTCGACCGCCTCGACCCGGCGCGTGGCGGCGATCGAGGCCAGCCCGAGCGTTCGCAAGAATTCCCGATGGACGTCGCGCTCGCGCTCCATCGTGTAGCGCGCGAAGAGAGCGTCGAGCATCGCCTCGTCCTGCGCCTGCGGCTGCGGCCGCTGCCGAGCCGCGCTTGCGGTCTCGATACGCGCGGCGACCGCAGGCAATGCCGCAGAGCCCTCGCCCAGCGTGGTCATCAGGCCTTGCGCCGAATTCATCAAACCCTCGAATTCCGCACCTTCGTCGACGAGCCGGCTCATCAGCTTGCCGAGCCGTTCGTTGCCGGCCTCGATCTCGCGCAGCGCCTGGAGAATCTGCGGCTCGAGCTTGGCGAGCTGCGTGGGGTCGCCCTGCACGCGCAGCTCCTTCAGCTCATTGGCCGACCGTTCGATGCCGTCGAGCACGGGCCTCAAGCGCCCTGCGCCCGCCGAGACCTGGTCGGCGGTCGCCTTGAGCTCGTTGGCGATGACCACGAAGGCGCTGCCGCGGCTGCCGAGATGGCTGGCCTTGAGACCCGCATTCATTCCGATCAGGGTGATGTCGACCGTGGCCTCGGCGAGCCCGGCGATCGCCTCCCGGAACTTCGCCAGCGTCTCCTCGACGATCGCCAGCGCGTCGTCGACCGCACGGCCGGCGCCCTCGCAGGTGGCGATCAGGGTCGAGGCCTGCGCCAGCGTATGCTTGATACGCGCCAGAAACGACGACGACCCGTCATCCTCGCCGCCGAACAGCGCACGGCCATGTCCAACGACGCCGCCCGCATCATTCAGGATGGCCGTCAGCGCGCGAACGATCTGGCCGATATCGCCGCCGAACTCGCGCTGAGCGTCCCTGAGCAGGGCCGCCTGCAACTGGCCGATCGCGCGCGCGCCGTCGTCGCTCGCGACCGGTTCCGGAACGAGGCTGGGGCCGGATCCGGACGCAAGGCCAAGGCCGTGACAGACGTGCTCGAGGCGTTGGCGCGTGCTGTCGCCGGCCTGCAACGAAATGATCGCGCCGCCCACCGCCTCGGCGATCTTCCTGGTGCTGCCGCTCGCGAGGTCGGCGAGATGGCTGCTCTTGCTGCGCTGGTCACGCAATCCCGAATACGCCGCGCCGAGTTCGGCGCTCTCCGAGACCAGTTGATCGCGATAACGGCCCTCGAATTCCTTCTGCCGGCCGGACGCGGTGGCCACCGCCTCCGACAGGCGTTGCTGATCCCGCGCGCAGCCCTCGATCGACCCCTGCACGGCCTTGCCGAGATCGTAGGCCTCCTGCGTGAAGGCGAGAAAGCCCTCGCGATCGCCGTCGAGCGAAGCCGCCTCGATCCGCGCGCTGCGCGCGATGATGGTGATCATCTGGATGTGCTTGAACAGCGGCTTGAGCAGCGAGGACGCCTCCGCGGTGCTCTTGCCGATCGTCGCGAGCAGAGCGCTCTCGGCCGGTAGCGCCTGTGCCAGTTCGCTCAGTCGCGCGGCGATCTCCTGCAACGCGGTCGCCGCCCCCTCGATCTCGGCGCCGGACAGCTCGCCGGAGAGCGTCGCAAGACCCTGGTTCAGCTCCTTGAAGATGATGTGGCCACGACCGAGCTCGTGACCGACGCGCGCGAACACGGCCTCGATGCGCGACGAGACATCCTCGATCGCGGCGATCGCCTCAGTGAGCGTGCTGGCCGGAATGGCGGACATTGCGATCAACCCGCCACCGCAGCGTGCCCGGCCTGATACCAGTGCATGATCTCGCGCGGGATGTGGTGCAGCGAGACCACCTTCTCGACACCGCCATGGGCGATGGCTTCCTTGGGCATGCCGAACACCACGCAACTTTCTTCGTCCTGCGCGCGCGTCGAGGCGCCGAGCTTGCGCATCTCCAGCATCCCGCGCGCGCCGTCGTCGCCCATCCCGGTCATGATGACGCCGAGCGCGTTGGCGCCGGCATGCTGGGCCGCCGAGCGGAACAGCACGTCGACCGAGGGACGATGCCGCGACACCGGCGGACCGTCCTTGATCGCGATCTGGTAGCGCAGGCCGATGCGCTGAAGCAGCATGTGACGGGCACCCGGCGCGATATAGGCGCAGCCCGGCAGCACCGGCTCGCCGTCCTCGGCTTCCTTGACCCGGATCTGGCAGACACCGTCGAGACGCCTGGCAAACGCGGCGGTGAAACCTGCCGGCATGTGCTGCACGATGAGGATGCCCGGGCAATTTGGCGGCAGCATCTCCAGCACGTCGTTCAGCGCCTCCGTTCCCCCGGTCGAGGCGCCGATGCAGACGATGCCTTCCGTCGCCGGCCGCGTCCGGCCCTGCACCGGCGGCGGGATGATCGCGTCGGCCGTCAGCTTCCTCTCGATCGCCCGCCGCTCCGTGCGCGGGCGCACGCGTGCGCGCGCCGCCGACTTGACGGCTTCGCGCAGCCGCGTCGAGCACTCCAGCAGCGCCTGCCTTGTGTCGATCTTCGGCTTCGGCACGATGTCGACGGCGCCGGCCTCGAACGCCTCGAACATCACGTTCGAGCCCTCCTCGGTGAGCGAGGAGCAGATGATCACGGGAATCGGACGCTGCGCCATGATCTTGCGCAGGAAGGTCATGCCGTCCATGCGCGGCATCTCGATGTCGAGAATCATGACGTCGGGGATCTCGTTCTGGAGGCGACGCGCCGCGGCGAACGGATCCGAGGCCGTTCCCATCACCTCGATGTCGGAATCGTCGTTGAGGATGGATTGGAGGATTTGGCGCACCGACGCCGAATCGTCCACGATCAGGACGCGAACCTTTCCCTGCGGCATTTTGGGCGGCGCTCCAATCAGACCTGGAAAATGGTGGGCTGAACTTGCTTCAATCCCGGCACGGCACTGTGAATCATCGATTCCGAATGTCCGACCAGCAGATAGCCGCCGGGCCGCAAATGGTTGCACAATTGCTCGATCACCTTGCGCTGGGTCTCGCGCTCGAAATAGATCAGGACGTTGCGGCAGAAGATGATGTCGACGTCCCGGTCGACCGGGTAGGACGTATCCATGAGGTTCATCCGCATGAAATGCGTCATGCGCCGCAATTCCGGAACCACCCGCACCTCGCCGCGCGACCTGTCACGTGACGACAGGAAATATCGCTTCAGGAACTGCTCGGGCACCGGCGCCAGCACATCGCGGGTGTAGATCGCAGTCCTGGCAAGACGCAGCACCGCGGTCGAGATGTCGGTACCGAGGATGCGGAACTGAAACCGCGATCCGGTCCGCGTCATGTCGTCGAGCACCATGGCCGCCGTGTAGGCCTCCATGCCGGTGGAGCTCGCCGAGCTCCAGATCTTCAGGTTCGCGTTCCTGCGTCCGTGCAGCTTGAGCAGAGCCGGGACGGCGGCGTCCCTCATGAAGGTGAAATGCTGCGGCTCGCGGAAGAAGTCGGTCTTGTTGGTCGTCACCACATCGATGAGATGGGTCAGCTCGGTGTCGAAATGGTTCGCCTCGAACAGGTTGTCGACATACTCGTTGAGATCGGAAAAGTTCAGCGCCCGCACGCGCTTGTGCAACCGTCCTTCCAGCATCAGCCGCTTGCCCTGCGGCAGCTTGATGCCGACCTGGCCTTCGATCAGCTCGGCAATGGTCCGGAAGTGACGGTCCGACAGATGGACGGCCGTATCCTGCACAGCGGGCATGGACATCATGAGCGCCTGCCCGGGCCCGGGGTCACCGCCTGCACTGAACCTGGGGCCGTATGGGCCATCTTGTATCCTGCTATCTCACGCAACCGTTGCAGACGGATCGGCCCGTCCGGGAAGGACGGGTCGATCCCTCAGACCTCCTAACGCTGGAAATCGGCGTCCCGATCGTCTTCGCCGTCGGCCATGTCGAAAGCGAATCCCCCGCCGCCCGCAACCTTCACGGCACGCGCCGTCTTGGCCTGAGGCTTCCTGGCCGGGCGATCGGCAGCCGCCATGTGCGCGGCCTTGGTGCGCAGCTGGCTCACGGCACGGTCGATCGGCGCAGCCGCATGGCCCTTCGCGCCCTGCTCGATGCGGAAATAGGCGATCGTCGACTGGAGCTGCTCGGCCTGAGAGGCGAGCTCTTCCGAGGTCGAGGACACCTGCTCGGAGGCGCTGGCGTTTTGCTGGCCGACCTTGTCGAGCTGCTGGATGGCCTGGTTGATCTGGGCCGAGCCGACGTCCTGCTCGCGGCAGGCCGCGGTGATCTCCTCGACCAGCTCGGCGGTCTTCTTGATATCAGGCACAAGCTTGGCAAGCATGTTGCCGGCTTCCTGCGCGACCTTGACGGTTTCGGTCGACAGCGTGCCGATCTCGGCCGCCGCGGCCTGGCTACGCTCGGCGAGCTTGCGCACTTCGGAGGCGACCACCGCAAAGCCCTTGCCGTGCTCGCCGGCGCGCGCGGCCTCGACCGCCGCGTTAAGCGCGAGCAGGTCGGTCTGCCGCGCGATCTCCTGCACGATCGTGATCTTCTCGGCGATGGTCTGCATCGCATTGACGGCGCGTCCCACGGCAGCGCCGCTGGCCTCGGCATCCTTGGCGGACTGCGCCGCGATCTTCTCGGTCTGGTTGGCGTTGTCGGCGTTCTGCTTCACGTTCGAGGCCATCTCCTCCATCGAGGAGGAGGCCTCTTCCGCGGACGAGGCCTGCTCGGTCGCGCCCTGCGACAGCTGCTCGGCGCTGGCGGAGAGCTCCTGGCTGCCGGCCGAGACGTTCTGTGCCGCGGTCAGGGCTTCCGACACGATCTGGCGGAGCTTTTCCACCATGCGCTCGAGGGCAAGGCCCAGCGTGTCCTTGTCCGACTGCGGCTTGGCCTCAACCATGAGATTGCCCTGCGCGATCGCGTTGGCAAGGGCCGCAGTCGCATTCAGGTTCACCGTCATCGCGTTCAGCGACTTGATGAGATCACCGATTTCGTCATTGCTGGAAGACTCGATCTTGTGGCTGAGATCGCCGATCGCCACAGCGTCGGCGAGGCCGACGGCCTGCGCCAGCGCCCGGCTGATGTTGACAGCGATCCAGGTCGCTGCGACTGCGGCGATCAATAGCGAGGCAATCACCAGGCTTATCAGCAGCATTTCGGCGCGGGCGCCGTCCTGCTTCGCCTGTTCGGCCTGCTCGGCCATGTTCTTCTTGACGTTCTTGATATAGCCGTCAGCCGCCTCGATCGCGTCTGCCACGACCTTGCGGCCGTCATGCATGGAGCGATCCAGAGCCTTCGGCTTATCGGTCTTCGCGAGCCTGACAGTCTCCTCCTGATAGGCGTTCAGCTTGGCGAAGGCGGCCGAGAACGCATCCATCAGCTTCTTGCCGCCCTCGCTGGCGGCAGCGTGAATCTCGTCCTTGGACCTGGTGAGCTGTTCACGGTTCTTGGCAAGGTCGGTGACGAACTGGTCATAGTCCGCGTCAGACGTCGCGAGGATGGAGTTCTTCTCCGCGCGCACCATCAGCAGGATGCCTTCCTTGAGCTCGGCGGCCTTCTCCATGCGGCCCGCACGGCTGACCAGAAGCTCGGTGGTGCCGACCATGTCCGACAGCTTCATGTAGCCGACCGCACCGGCAATCATGGAAAGCAGGATGACGACGCCGAAGGCACTGGCAAGCTTGGCTTTGACGGTGAATCTCATTTTGGTCTCGTTGGTTCGAATTGAGGTGCTACGCTTGACCACGCTTCACTCTTGCAAACTCAGGCGGCGCGGGGAGCATCCGCAGCCGCATCACGCCCGTCCGGGATCTCGTCATTCGCCATCAGCTTGGCGAGATCGAAAATGACGACGAACTTCTCGCCCTTGCGTCCGATGCCGGCGGCATAGTCGGACTGCCACTTGCCGCCCACCTCGGGCACGGGCTCGATCGCCTGCTCGTCGATGTCGGTGACCTCGAACACGCAATCGGCGACGAAGCCGACGCCGACCAGGCGGCCTTTCATCGGCACGTCGAGAATGATGATGCGGGTGGCTTCGGTGGCCGGCACGTTCGGCAGGCCGAGCTTGGTCCGGAGGTCGACGATCGGATAGCCGCTGCCGCGCACGTCGATCATGCCGAGCAGGAAGTTCGGCGCGTGCGGCAGGCGCGAGATCGGCCGCATGTCGAGGATTTCGCGGACGTTGCGGATGCTGATGCCGAACGTCTCGCCGGCGAGCCCGAGCGTCAGATATTGCGAGGTTGCGGCCATGATGCGATCCAGGGATCCGAAGGTTTGCGAATGAGCGCGGTCCGGCGCAAGGCCGGACCGATTGATCAGCGTTGGAATTCGGCGTCGCGGTCGTCTTCGCCGTCATGCATGTCGAAGGCGAAGCCGCCGCCGCCCGCGACCTTCAATGCGCGCGCCGGCTGGCGGGCGGCCACGGGCTTCTTCTTGCCACGATCGACGGTTGCCATGTGCGCCGCCTTGGCACGGAGCTGGGTGACGGCACGATCGATCGGCGCAGGCGCGGCGCCCTCGCCGCGTCCGGCGTGCTCGATCCGGAAGAACGAGATGGTCGACTGGAGCTGCTCGGCCTGCGAGGCGAGCTCTTCCGAGGTCGAGGACACCTGTTCGGAGGCGCTGGCGTTCTGCTGGCCGACCTTGTCGAGCTGCTGAATGGCCTGGTTGATCTGGGCCGAGCCGACGTCCTGCTCGCGGCAGGCCGCGGTGATCTCCTGGACGAGCTCGGCGGTCTTCTTGATGTCCGGCACGAGCCTGGACAGCATGCCGCCCGCTTCCTGGGCAACCTTCACGCTCTCCGTCGACAAGGTGCCGATCTCGGCGGCCGCGGCCTGGCTGCGCTCGGCGAGCTTGCGCACTTCGGAGGCGACCACCGCAAAGCCCTTGCCGTGTTCGCCGGCGCGCGCGGCTTCGACCGCGGCATTGAGCGCGAGCAGGTCGGTCTGGCGCGCGATCTCCTGCACGATGGTGATCTTCGCGGCGATGGTCTGCATCGCCTCGACGGCGCGGCCCACGGCGACACCGCTGGCTTCGGCGTCCTTGGCCGACTGCGCAGCGATCTTCTCGGTCTGGTTGGCGTTGTCGGCGTTCTGCTTCACGTTCGAGGCCATCTCCTCCATCGAGGAGGAGGCTTCCTCCGCGGACGACGCCTGCTCGGTCGCACCCTGCGACAGCTGCTCGGCGCTGGCGGAGAGCTCCTGGCTGCCGGCCGAGACGTTCTGCGCGGCGGTCAGGGCTTCCTCGACGATCTGCCGAAGCTTCTCGACCATGACGTTCAGCGACTTGGTGAGGTCACCGATCTCGTCATTGCTGGAAACCTTGATCATCTCGCTGAGGTCGCCATTGGCAACCGCGCCGGCGAGCCCGACCGCGCGGCCGAGGCCGCGGGCGATGCTGATGGAAATCCAGATCGCGGCGATCAGGCCGACCGCAAGCGATACAAGCACGGCCGAGATCAGCAGGAACTGAGCCCGATTACCGTCCTCGTGAGCCTGGGCCGCCTGAGCGGCCATGTTCTTCTTGACGTTGGTGACGTAGACGTTGGCGGCTTCCATCGCCTCGCCGACGGCCTTGCGGACATCGGTCATGGAGCGCTCGGCGCCCTTTGCCTTGTCGGTCCGCGCGGCCTTGAGGGCTTCATCCTGAACTGCATTCATCCGCGCATAGGCGGCGCCGAAATTGTCGAGGAGCTTCTTGCCTTCGGGGGAAGCCGCCGCGTGAATCTCTTCCTTGAGCCTCAGGAGTGTCTCGCGCTGCTTGGCGATCTCAGCGAGGAAGCGATCCCCTTCGCTGTCAGGGGCGAGAAGGAGGTTCTTCTCGGCGCGAACCTGGAGCAGGATTCCCTTCTCGATTTCCGCTGCACGGTCCATCCGGTTGGCGCGCGACACCAGGCTATCGGCGGTGTCGATCATTTCGCTCAGCTTCACATAAGCGAGGCCGCCCGCCGCCATCGAGAGCAACAGGACCACGCCGAACGCGCTGGCAAGCTTTGCCTTGACCGTAAATCTCATTTCCAGCCCCTACCCCAGTCCAAGTCCCGCCCGTGGGACCTCATTTCAATTCAGAATGCGTTCCATGTTGGGAACGATGACGAACTCTTCACGCCATTTGGCGATGAAGCGAATGAACTCCGGCTTCCAGTGCATGCCGACGCGCGGCGTCTGCTGCACGTCGGTCTGCGAGATCTCCGTGACCTCGTAGACCTTGTCGGCGGTCACGCCGACCATCACCGGCTCGCCGTCGAGCTCGATCTCGATGACGACGATGCGCGTGTCGGCCGAGTCCTCGAGTTGCGGCATGCCGAAACGGATGCGCAGGTCCGCGAGCGGAATCACATTGCCRCGCACGTTGATCACGCTCGGAACGAAGGATCGGGCGCCGGCGACCCTGGTCACCGGCACGGGATCGATGATCTCGCGCACCAGGCCCGCGTCGAGCGCGAACTTCTCCTCGCCGAGACCGATCATCACGACCTGCATCGCGTCCGCCTGATGCTCGCCGGTCCGCGTCTCGTTCATCACGCCGCCTCGCTGATGTGTTTTTCGACCCTGGACTGCGCCAGCGCGACCAGCTGTGCGACGTCGAGGATCAGCGCCGCCGTGCCGTCACCCAGGATGGTCGCGCCGGAGAAGATCGTGACGTCCGAGTGCAGCTTGGAGAGCGACTTGATCACGGTCTGGTGGTTGCCGATGATCTGGTCGGCGACGAGCCCGACGCGGCTCTCGCCGGTCGAGATGATGATGGTCTTCTGGTGCCGGTCCGGGGCGCCCGACGCAGTCATGATCTCGCGCAGGCGCAGGAACGGCACGAGATTGCCGCGCACATTGAGGAAGTTGCGGCCGCGCGAGCGCTCGTCCTCGGCGGTCAGCTCGACGCATTCCTCCACCGCCGACAGCGGGATGATGTAGCGGCCCTCGCCGACACGGATCAGGAGACCTTCGATGATCGCGAGCGTCAGCGGCAGGCGCAGCGTCACGGTGGTGCCCTGGCCCGGCCTGGTCGACAGATCGATCGAGCCGCGCATGTTCTCGATGGTGCGCTTGACCACGTCCATGCCGACGCCGCGGCCCGACAGCGCCGAGATGGTCTGCGCCGTGGAGAAGCCCGGATGGAACAGGAACTGGTGGATCTCGTGATCCGAGAGCACGGCGCCGACCGCGATCAGCCCCTGCTCTTCCGCCTTGGCGCGAATGCGCGCGGTGTTGAGGCCGCCGCCATTGTCCTTCACGGTGACCAGCACCTGGGCGCCGGAATGAACGGCGGCGAGCTCGATCCGGCCCTGCTCGGTCTTGCCGGCGGCGCTGCGGGTCGCGGTATCCTCGATGCCGTGGTCGATGGCGTTGCGGATCAGATGCACAAGCGGATCGGCCAGGCATTCGATCATGGTCTTGTCGAGTTCGGTGTCCTCGCCCGTGGTGACGAATTCGACCGGCTTCGACAGATCGCGCGACAGATCGTGAATCAGGCGGCGGAAGCGGCCGAACAGCGAGCCGATCGGCACCATGCGCGCGCCCATCGTGGTGTCGCGCAAGGACGAGGCGAGGCGCTCGATTTCCTCGGCGATCATCTTGATCGAGAGGTCGGAGCCGGAGGCGGCGAGCTGGGTCAGCCGCGCCTGAGCGATCACAAGTTCGCCGACCCGGTCCATCAACTCGTCGAGGCGCTCGGCCTGGACGCGAACGGTGGCGATGCCGCGCTCGTCGCGCTTGCCCTCGGCCTTCGGTTCAGATTTGGGTTCCGGCTTCGGCTCGGCCTTGACGACGGGCGGCGTAGCGACCGGCGCGGCAGCAACCTCGACCACCGGCGCGGCCAACTCGGCCGCAGGAGCCGGCTCCTCGTCGAGGAGCTGAAACAGCGGCATCGGCGCGGGCGCTTCGACATGCTCCAGCGGCGACAGCGTCAATTTCATCTCGTCCGAGACGAACATGAAGACGTCGTCGATCGCGTCCTTGTCGCAGGCCGCGTGCAGCTTGACGTCCCACTTCAGATAGCAGTCGGCCGGCTCCAGTTCGTCGAGGAACGGGATTCCATCGGTGATCGGCACGACGAAGCAGGGGCCGAGCTTGCAGAGATCTTCCAGGAGATCGAGCGGGTTCGAGCCGTTGCGCAGGATGTGGGATTCGAATTCAAGATGGAGATGCCAGCCGGCCTGCTTGCTCTCGCCAGGGGCCAGTGGCGGCGCTTCCGCGATCTCGGCGACCGGAGCATCAGGCTGGTCAAATGACACGAAGCGCCTGAGGTCGTCGAGAATCCCTTCACCGATGACGTCGTCGGTCGACTGGGGGTCCTCGATCAGCGCGCGGATATAGTCCTTGGCGGCGAGCGCGACCGAGATCAGCTCCTGGGTCGGCTTGATCTCGCCCTTGCGGACACGGTCGAACGCGGTCTCGAATTCGTGGGTGAAGGAGGCGACCTTGTCGAAGCCGAACATGGCGCCCGAGCCCTTGATGGTGTGCAGGGCGCGGAAGGCGGAATCGACCAGCTCGCGGTCGTCGGGACGCAGGCCGAGGTCGAGCAGGGCCCCTTCCAGGACCTCGAACAGCTCGCTGGCTTCCTGGCGAAAGACCTCGGTCGGGTCCATCGCGCTCATGCACGCACCAGCTTGGCGACGACGGCGAGCAACTGCTCCGGCTTGAACGGCTTGGTGATCCAGCCGGTGGCGCCGGCGCTCTTGGCCTCCTGCTTCACCGTATCGTTGGATTCGGTGGTCAGGAACACGATGGGCATGCCGACCGCGCTCGGCAGCTTGCGCAGCGCCCGGATCAGCTCCAGCCCGTTCATGACGGGCATATTAAGGTCGGTGATGACGAGGTCGAGCTTGCTGGCCTGCGCCTTGGCGAGGCCTTGCGCGCCGTCGCCGGCCTCGATCACGCTGTGACCGGCCGGCTCGAGCACGACCTTGATCATCTGCCGAATGCTGGGGGAATCGTCGACGGTCAGAATCGTGGCCATTAGGCGCCATCTTTCTTTTGCGGGAAATGCTGATCGATCATCGCCTCGCTGGCGAAGCCGGCACGGTGAAGGGTGTTGCGCAGCGACTGGGAGAAGGAGGTCAGCACCACCGGGCGGCCCTGGGCCTCGCCGGTTCTGGCGGTCGACAGCAGGAGCTGGATCGAGGTCACGTCGGCCTTGTCGACGCTGGAGCAATCGATCTCGAGCCGTTCCTGGCGGCCGAACGCCTCGCGAATGAGGTCATAGACGCTACGAATGGCCGCGATGCTGCAATCGGCGGGCAACCGCAACGACCACTTTGGCTCCGTCGGATTGAGCGCCATCGCTGCCCGCCTTTGCTGAATTCCGATACACGTTTGACGCGAATCGAATGAGCAAACCCCTAACGCAACGCTCCGTACAACTACGGGTCACATTCCCCGGGAGTTCGCGCAACCGCATCCAAACGTGCATAGCCGGTTGAAATCTCATGCGATGCGCGCATACCCGCAGCGTCACCCCCGGCGCGCGCATTTGCTCCGCGTTAAATTTCATCGGGTTATGGCTTGGGTTCGTGCCTTTGCCAGCGAAGAGAGCCGCGGCCCCGATGCTGACCCAAGCGCTCCTGGTTGACGACAGCCGCTCCGTCCTCAACTTCCTGAAACGTCATATCGAGGCCGACGGTCGGGTCGAGGCCACCACCTTCCTCGATCCCGTGGAAGCGCTGGCCTGCGCGCGGGAGCGCGTCTTCGATCTCGTGCTGGTCGACTACGAGATGCCGCATATGGACGGCATCAGCTTCATTCGCGCCTTCCGCACCCTGCCCGGCTGTGCCGACATCCCGATCGCGATGATCACCTCGCGACAGACCGACGACGTCAAGATGGAAGCGCTGCAGGCTGGTGCAACCGATTTCTTACCGAAACAGCCACAGAGCGTCGAGATGACGGTGCGCCTGCGCAATTTGGTGCGCCTTGGTGCAGCCGTGCGCAAGCAGAACGACCGTGCCGCCGATCTGGCGAGCGCAGTCGCGGCCGCGACCCAGAAGCTCGGCGAGCGCGAGGAGGAGATCATCCTACGGCTCGCGCTCGCGGTCGAATACCGCGACAACGACACCGGCGAGCATACGCTGCGGGTCGCCCGCTACAGCCGCATCATCGCCGAGCAGCTCGGCCTCCCGGCCCGGCTCTGCCGGGACATCTATCTCGCCGCGCCGCTGCACGACGTCGGCAAGGTCGCCATTCCCGACAATATCCTGCTCAAGCCCGGCAGGCTGACCGACGAGGAGATGGCGGTGATCCGGACCCACGCCACGATCGGCGAGCGGATTTTGGCGGACTCCGGTTGCGAGCTGATCCAGCTCGGCGCGCAAATTGCCGCAGGCCATCACGAGCGCTGGGACGGCACGGGCTATCCGCACGGCCTCAAGGCGGACGCGATCCCGGTCGCCGCGCGCGTGGTCGCGGTCGCCGACGTCTTCGACGCCCTGACGACGCGGCGGCCATATAAGGAGCCGATGCCGCTCGAGGCCGCACGCGACTATTTGGTCGAAAACCAGGGACGGCAGTTCGATCCCGAATGCGTCGAGGCTTTCCTGTCGCGTTGGAGCGAGGTCGTGGAGATCGCGGCCGGGCAGCGGCAACGCCGTTTCAGAAGGCCGAGGCCGTGCTCTCACCCTTTATAATGACAACGGCCGAGAGCCGCCCGGTCGAGGACCGCACGCCCGAGGCGATTCCGGCGGCCTGACGCCGGTCCGGGCAAGAGCTTGCCACGGCTCCACTTTCTCCGTTCGCCGGTTTGAACCAGTTCCTGATAGAGTGCACCAATATCAAAGAGTGATTCCGGTCACACTTGTCTGGGCGCGGCGCTGCTAAGCATCAGGACGGGGACCGGTCGTGGATCGGTCGAATTGGATGAGAATTCCCATGAAAAGCCTGGTCGGCGCCGTTGTCGGCGCGTTCTGTCTCGCCGCCCCCGCCTTGGCGGAAACCCCGACCGCGATCGTCGAGGATGTACAGGGCAAGGTCGACGGCATCCAATTCATGGACTATGTGGCGCCGGGCAAGATCATCAAGCTCGGCCCGAAGGCGAGCATCACGCTCGGCTATCTGAAATCCTGCCTGCGTGAGACGATCAGCGAAGGCGTCGTCCTGGTCGGCGCCGAGCAGAGCACCGTACAGCTCGGCAACGTGCAGCGCGTCAAGGTGCCCTGCGACACCAACGCGGCGCAGCTCTCCGAGCGCGAGGCGAACCAGAGTGCCGCGACCACGTTCCGGACCATGCGATCCGACACCAAGGGCGGCGCTCCGGCAAAGCTGCCCACGATCTACGGCGTCGCGCCGCTGGTCCAGGCCAAGAGCGGCAGCACGCTGGTCATCGAGCGCACCGACGGCAAGGAGCCCAGCATCAGCGTGCCGCTCAAGAACGACATCATGATCGGCGGCAAGTTCTACGACCTCGCCAAAGCCGGAAAGTCGCTGACCCCGGGCGGCACCTATCTCGCGATCCTCGGCACCAAGCGCTACGCCTTCCAGGTCGACGCCAGTGCCACCTCGTCGCCGACGCCGATCGTCGGCCGCCTGCTGCGGCTCGAATAGGCGGCCCGCGTCGACGCGATGCGGCGGATTGGCAGGGGGGACATCGTTGCGGCGATCCTGATTGCGCTCCTTGCGGGCGCGGCCTTCACGTCCCCGCCGCTTCAGACGCTGCAAGGCCTCTCGCTCGACATCCTCACGGCCATGCGCGGCAAGCTCGTCGGCGACCGCCGCGATCCCGCCACGTCACCTGTCGTCGTCGTGGCGATCGACGGCGAGACCTACGACACGCCGCCCTTCAAGGGATCGCCGACGCTGACCTGGACGCGCGAGATCGGCCGCGTGCTCGGAAGCATCACTGAGGGCGGCGCCAGGGTGACCGGCTTCGACGTCATCTTTCCCAGCTCGATCGAGCAGTCGGAGATTCCCTTCGGCGACGCGCCGCTCGGCGACCGCATGAAGGGATTCGACCGCGACTTTCTGATCGCCCTGCGACAAATATCGGACACCGGCAAACTGGTGCTCGGCGATATCCTGAGCAACGACCATCCGGACGTGCCCTATCGCGCACAGCAAGTGGCGGTGCGCAACAACATCCGCGCGCTCAACGTCCATACCGACACCGACCACGTGATCCGGCGGATGCCGCTGAGCTTTTCGATAAACGGCAGGCCGGTCCCCGCAATGGCCGTCGAGCTGGCCGCGCGCGCGCTCGGCGCGAAGCCGGAGACTGCGCCGTCCGGCGCGACGGTGTTGTCGGGCTATGCGGTCCCAAGCCCGGTGCCGAACACGCTGACGCTGAACTTCCGCGGCATGGGCCGCGACGTGCCGACCTATTCCTTCGCCGACCTGCGCGCCTGCGTCGAGAAAGGCGACCGCGATTTCTTCCGCCGCGCCTTCGACGGCAAGGTCGTGCTGCTCGGCACCGTCCTCAATTTCGACGACCGCAAGATCACCTCGATGCGTCTGCTCGGCGGATATGACGGAACGCCGGCGCCGCGATGCGCCCTGCCTGCCCCGGCGGGCTTCGCGCAGAAGGCCCGCAGCGACGTTGCCGGTGTCTTCGTGCATGCCACCGCGGTTCGAAATCTGATGGAGCGCGATGCCGTGACGGAACTCGGCTTTCCGCTGCGGACCATTCTAACGATCATGTTCGCGGCCATCGTTGCCTGCGCGGCCTGCATGCTTGCACCGGGCGGCGCGCTGGTCGCGTGGTTCGCCCTCACCGCCGTATACGCCGCGGTCGCCGTCGGGGCGTTCGTTCATGCCTTGGCGCTGCCGCTGGCGGAGCCTGCGCTCGCAAGCCTTGCCGCGCTCGCAATGATGATCGGCTACCGCTTCGTCGTAGCCGACCGCGAGGAGCGTTTTCTGCGCAAGAGCTTCGCGTTCTACCTCGCGCCCGAGGTCATCGACACCATGGTTGCCTCCGGCAAGATGCCGGCGCTCGGCGGCGAGATGCGCAACGTCACCATGTTCTTCTCCGACCTCAGCGGCTTCTCCTCCATCGCCGAGGCGATGACGCCGGGCGAGCTGGTGACCTTGATGAACGAATATTTGTCGGCGATGACCGACATCATCGAAGGCCATGGCGGCTATGTCGACAAATATATCGGCGATTCCATCGTCGCCATGTTCGGCGCCCCCGCCGACGATCCCGCGCACGCGCGCAACGCGGTGCGCGCGGCGCTGAAGTGCCACGACAAGCTGGCCGAACTCAACGCGAGCAACGCCGCCTTCGCCGGCCGCGGCCTGTCGCATCGCATCGGGCTCAACAGCGGCGAGGCCGTGGTCGGCAATATCGGCTCGCGCCGCCGCTTCAACTACACCGTGATGAGCGACACCGTAAACGTCGCCTCGCGGCTCGAGGGCGCCAACAAATATTACGGCACCGCGATCATGGCGTCGGAGGCCACTGTCGCCCAGACCGGCGACACCTTCGCCTGGCGCGAGCTCGACGCGATCAGGGTGCTTGGACGTGGCGAAGCGATCAAGGTGTTCGAGCCGCTGGCGGAGAAGGGTTCAGAGAGCGGCGAGCAGACGAAGATTGCCGCAGCGTATGCGCAGGGGCTGGCGTGCTGGCGGGGGCATGAGTTTGCCAAGGCGGTCGATGCGTTCGAGAGCGTGGCAGCGACCGATCCGGCATCAGCTTTGTTTGCGAAGCGCGCGAGAGCGTATGCCATAAATCCACCGTCACCGGACTGGACACCGGTCAACGCGCTCGAAGGGAAGTAGCGGCGCTCGCCCTCTCCCAAATCATCTCGCGCTAGCTAGAACGGCAGCCCCACATAATTCTCCGCCAGCAGCCGCTGTGCCGTCTCCGACGAGAACAGATATTCCAGCTCCGTCTGCTGAAGCCGATCCTCGTATTCGAGCCGATCGGGGAAGCGATGCAGCAGCATCGTCATCCACCACGAGAAGCGCTGCGCTTTCCAGATCCGGGCGAGCGCCTTGGCCGAATAGCCTTTGAGCCCTGAATCGTCGCCATTCTGATAATGCGCGAGCATGGCGTGATAGAGATAATAGATGTCGGAGGCGGCGCTGTTCAGTCCGCGCGCGCCGGTCGGCGGCACGATGTGGGCGGCATCGCCCGCGAGGAACAGCCCGCCATAGCTCATCGGCTCGGCGACGAAGCTGCGCAGCGGCGCGATGCTCTTCTCGATCGAGGGCCCCGTGACCAGGCGCGCGGCGACCTCGTCCGGCAACCGGCGCTTCAGCTCGGCCCAGAACGCATCGTCGCTCCAGTCCTCAACCTTGTCGGTCAGCGGCACCTGGACGTAGTAGCGGCTGAGCACCTGGGAACGCAGGGAACAAAGCGCAAAGCCGCGCTCGTGCTTCGCATAGATCAGCTCCGGCGACACGGGTTTGGTACGCGACAGCACCCCAAGCCAGCCGAACGGGTAGACCTTTTCGTATTCACGCAGCACGTCCTTCGGAATCGATCTGCGGCTGACGCCGTGAAAGCCGTCGGCGCCGACGATGTAGTCGCAATCGACGCGGACGGTCTCGCCGTTCGAGCGGTAGGTCACGTAGGGCCGGTCCGATGCCAGGTCGTGCGGCGTGACGTCCTCGGCGTTGTGCACGACCTTGCCGCCGAGCCGGTCGCGCGCGTCGTAGAGGTCGCGCGTCAGCTCGGTCTGGCCGTAGACCAGCACCGAATTGCCGCCGGAATGCTTGTAGAGATCGATCTGGGAGAGCACCCCGTCATGGGCGATCTCGAATCCCCTGTGGATCTCGCCTTCGCGGTCCATCCGCTCGCCGCATTGCGCCTCGCGCATCAGCTTGGCAAAGCCATGCTCGAGCACGCCGGCGCGGATGCGGGCCAGCACGTGGTCGCGGCTGTATTTTTCCAGCACGACCGTGTCGATGCCCTTCAGATGCAGCAACTGGGACAACAGCAGCCCGGACGGCCCACCGCCGATGATGCAGACCTGAACTTTCATTTTCGCGTCCTCCCGTTCGGGCTTTTTTTGCAGGTTTTTCGCTGCTTACCGATGGAGGGATCGGCCTTTGTCTTGTACAATTCGAACATGAGAACCGCAGTCCCAGCCCCGGCGATCCGGGTCTACAACCTGTTCGGCGAGTCCGGCGACCTGCCGGATGTCGTGCATTGCGAGACGATCGCGTCCCGTTCGGTGCTGCACGACTGGACGCTGGCCGTGCACCGCCACGCCCGGCTGCACCAGGTGCTGTTGATCGAGCGCGGCGGCGGCGAGGCGACACTCGACGGGCGCGTGGTGCCGCTCCGGCCGATGCAGATCGTCAACGTGCCGGTCGGCCACGTCCACGGCTTCCACTTCGTACCGGGAACGCAAGGCTGGGTGCTGACCATCGCCGCGGAGATCCTGGACGAGGCGCTGCTCGCTTCGGAGGGCCTGCGCGGAGCCTTGTCACGATCGGCCGTGCTGCGCGGCACGCCGCAGATCCGTGCCACCATGAAGCAGATCTTCGCCGAGCACGCCGCGCGCGATTTCGGCCGGGCGCATGTGCTGCGCGCGCTGTCGGCGGCCATGATCGGCCTCGTCGCGCGCGCGCTCGTGGGCGAGAATGGCGGCAATGGAACGACCGAGACCGGCCTGTTCCGCCGCTTCGAGGCGCTGCTGGAGCAGCACCATCTGGAGCGCTGGAGCGTTGCGGACTACGCGAAGGCGCTGTCGATCACGCCGACCCACCTCAACCGGGTGACCCGCGCGGCGACCGGCGACACCGCCTCGCATCTCATTCTCAACCGGCTGATCCGCGAGGCGCGGCGCAACCTCGTCTACACCAACCTGCCGGTCTCGACGATTGCCTACGCGCTCGGTTTCGAGGACCCCGCCTATTTCAGCCGGGTCTATACGGCAACGACCGGGTTATCGCCGCGCGCGTTCCGCGCGCAGCTCCTTGGCGGGGAATAGCGGCGCGGGCGTGCCCTCTTGCAAACGGCACTGCCATGCCTTATGTACGCGCCTCTTCGCAATCAGCGACCCAGGCAACCGACAATGCGGCAGTCACAGCAAGCATCAGTGCTGATGATGACGGGAGGGCTAATGCCCTCGTCCGCCGTGGATCTGCTTTGCGCCTGAACGAACGTCACACCTGACAATCGAAGCGGCCCGGAGCGGAAACGGCTCCGGATGCCGATCGAGCTCTCGCGGTGTCCCGAGTTGTGCAAACCAGCACGGGAGCTCGAGCACCACAGGTGTCCTATGTCCAAAGAGAAGTTCACGCGCCTCAAGCCCAACTGCAACGTTGGCACGATCGGCCACGTGGACCATGGCAAGACGACGCTAACGGCGGCGCTGACGAAGGTCTCGGCCGATCACGGCTGGGGCGCGTTCGTCTCCTATCAGGACGTCGCCAAGGCGTCGGCTGCGCAGGGTACGCGCGACGACTCGAAGATCCTGACGATCGCGACGAGCCACGTCGAGTTTTCGACGGCGGCGCGGCATTACTCGCATGTCGATTGTCCGGGCCACGCCGATTATGTGAAGAACATGATTACCGGCGCGGCCCAGATGGACGGCGCGATCCTGGTCGTCTCCGCTGCCGACGGGCCGATGCCGCAAACGCGCGAGCATATTCTGCTGGCGCGCCAGGTGGGCGTACCGCGCCTCGTGGTGTTCCTGAACAAGTGCGATGTCGCCGATGATCCCGAGCTCATCGATCTCGTCGAGATCGAGCTGCGTGATCTCCTGTCGAAGTACGGCTACGACGGGGACAACGCGCCGGTCATTCGCGGCTCGGCCATCCAGGCGCTGCGCGGCGAAACCGGTCCGCTGGCGGACCAGGCCATCCTGAAACTGTTCGACGCACTCGATAGCTTTATCGAGGTGCCCGAGCGGCCGAAGGATCGTCCGTTCCTGATGCCGATCGAGGGCGTCCAGTCGATCTCCGGCCGCGGCACGGTCGTGACCGGGCTGATCGAGCGCGGCACCGTCAAGCTCGGCGACGAGGTCGAGATCGTCGGCCTCGGCGAGACGCGCAAGTCGGTTGTGACGGGCATTGAGACCTACCGGAAGATCCTGGAGCAGGGGCAGGCCGGCGACAATGTCGGTTGCCTGCTGCGCGGGATCGACAGGGAGGCGGTGCAGCGGGGCCAGGTGCTGTCGCGGCCGGGCGCCGCGAAGCCGCACAAGGCGTTCCGGGCGGAGGTGTACGTGCTGACGAAGGACGAGGGTGGGCGGCATACGCCATTCTTCAGGAACTATCGTCCGCAGTTCTACTTCCGCACGGCCGACGTCACCGGCACCGTCCAGTTCGGCGACGGCGTCGAGATGGTGATGCCGGGCGACAGCGCCGAGCTCACAATCGAGCTCAACAAGGCGATCGCTCTGGAAGAGCGGTCGCGCTTCGCGATCCGTGAAGGCAACCGCACCGTTGGTGCCGGTATCGTCACGGAGATCGTGGAGTAGCGGATGGGGGCCGGATCAACCGGCCCCCATTCAGCATTATCTCGGCAACCTCAGATCAATCTGTCTAAGAGCCGAACCGGCTGCGATAGTCCTGTGGCGTCGCAGCCAGGAGGCGCAGAAAACTGCGACGCATGGTCTCTTCCGACCCGAAGCCGCAGCGTCGCGATATGCTCTTCACAGGCAGGCGCGTCTCCGACAGCATGCGCCGGGCGGCCTCCACCCTCAATCGCTCGATGGCGCGCGCCGGCGTCTGTCCGGTTGCTCTGGTATAATGCCGGCTGAAACTGCGTTCGCTCATCCCGGCCTGACTGGCAAGCCTGGGCAGCGAAAGATCGCCGGTGAGATGCCTGTCGATCCATCCGTGCAGCGCACCGAATTCGTCTTCGGCCGATTGCAGCGACAGCGCCTCGCTGAACTGCGCCTGCCCACCCGGTCGTTTGAGGAAGACGACCAGATAGCGCGCCACCGCGAGCGCCGTGGCGCGGCCCAGGTCCTCCTCCACCAGGGCCAGCGCCAGGTCGATTCCGGCTGTCACGCCCGCCGAGGTCCAGATCGTGCCATCGCGCACGAAGATCGGATCGGACTCGACACGCACGGCGGGGAAGCGACGCGCGAGCTCGGCACAGTATGACCAATGGGTCACCGCGCGCCGTCCGTCGAGCGCGCCCGACGCACCGAGCAGGAATGCGCCTGTGCAGACCGAAGCCACACGCCGCGCCTTCTTCACGCGCTGCCGCAGCCACTCCAGCAGCGCCGGATCGGCGGCGGCCAGGTCGACGCCCGGACCACCGGCGACCAGCAGCGTATCGAGCGCGCCCCTGCGCGAAAGGCGCTCTGTCGCGATCTCCAGCCCGGACGATGCGGTCACGCGCGAGCGATCCTTCGCCACCACGCGAAGGGCGTAGGGCGGCGTCCCGCCGGCTTGTGCGACGTGCTCGTTGGCGGACGCGAACACCTGGAGCGGCCCCGTCACGTCGAGCAATTGGACCGACGGGAACGCCAGCACTTCGATGACGCGAGCGACGCCGCCGCGAGCGAACGGGCGGGCATCGCGCGAAAGCGGCCTTGAACGAGCGGGACTTGGCCGAGAACCTGGCTGAAAACGAGGGGACTTTGGCATTTTGGCCATAGCGTGCCCCGTTAGGCTGGCGCTGTCCACTTCGAATTCAGAGCAAACCCATGATCCCACATGAGACGCACCTGCAAATCGGATCCCTGCTGTTCGACGACCTCGATCAGATCGACCTGACGGGACCGTTCGAGGTGCTGTCGCGCATTCCGAACGCGACCTATCGCACCTACGGCAGGACGGCCGAGCCGGTGCGCGACGTCAAGGGCTTGCGGCTGACGCCGGATGCGACGCTTGCGGACGCTCCCCAGCTCGACGTGCTCCATGTGCCCGGCGGCTTTGGCCAGGAAGCCCTGATGGAGGACGCGGAGGTCCTGGCCTGGATCCAGCGGCAGGCTGCCGGAGCGCGCAGCATATTCTCCGTTTGCACCGGCGCCCTGCTGTTTGGCGCGGCGGGACTTCTCAGGGAACGACGGGCGACCACCCATTGGGCCTCCTTTCACCTGCTGCCGCTCTTCGGCGCCATCGCCGTCAACGAGCGGGTTGTGATTGACGGGAACTGGATCTTTGCCGCCGGCGTCACCGCCGGAATTGACGGCGCGCTGCGGCTCGCGGCGGAGCTACGCGGCGATGACGTGGCGCGGGCGATCCAGCTCTACATGCAATATGCACCGGAACCGCCGTTCGACAGCGGCACGCCGGAGCGGGCACCCGGCGCCATCCTCGACCAGGCCAAGCGAGCGGTCGCCGACATCACCGCGCACCGGGAGGCCACTGCCCGGCGCGTGGCCGCGAGGCTCGGGATCGCCACGCCCATTGGCTGACGCGCAATGCCCCACCATCGACCAGCCCCAGGAGACACCATGAGTGCAAAGACCTTCACGAAAACCCCGCCGCCGGACTGGCTCCTCGCGATGTGGCGGGAGATCGACGACAAGACCTTCGGCAGCGGCTTTGACTGCTTCGCCGAGGACGCGATCTGCAATCTCGGCGTCGCCGATTGGCACGGGCGCGAGACGATCCGCAACAATCTGCGGCAGTTCATCGACCGCGGCTTCACCGCGCTCCACGACGTCATCGAGTACTGGGATAGCCCCCTGCTCAAGATATTTCGCGGCGAGGTGGCGATGCGTTTCGACGACCCCAACACCGCGCCCGTGCGACCGACGATGGTCCATTTCTTCTATATGGACGAAAAGGACCCCACCAAGGTCAAGCACTGGATCGGCGCGGTGGGCCCGACGGGATTCTAGCCGGCGCGCCGCCGAGATCCGCGCGGCGACGCAAGCTCCATCGCGACAACAGGGATCGGCCTCGTCATCGGACGAGGCCGATCCATTTTCCGACCGAATGAACCAGACCTGCCCGGACGACGGCGCGTTCACCGCGCCGGGCGATGCGCCCCGAGCGCAGCAGCGCGATCATGGCAACGGCCGCTGTTGCCGCCGCGTCTATCTACCTTGGTATAGAGCGCCGAACCCTTGGGATACGCGCTGTTTACTTCCGTACAATTGAGCATGGAATGCTGACGGCCTAACGTGGCTTGCATTGGGCGCCCTGGCGCCGGTGGCACCAACCCTCCTTGGTGGCACCAACTCCCTGACCTTGGCGCATGACGGCCACACCCCTGTCCGGTCGTCTGCGCCGTTTTTTCAGCAAAGCATGGGCGACTTCAGGGTTTTCCGGCCGGCCCACAGAGCCTCAGGGGCCGAACCTGCTGGCTCACATGCGAAACGGGAGATTTGTGCATAATGTCTTCGCTTGAGAAGATCGCACTCTTCATCGATGGCTCCAATCTCTATGCCACCTCCAAGGCGCTCGGTTTCGATATCGATTACAGGCGTCTGCTCGCCGAATTTCACGGCCGAGGTGTGGTGCTGCGAGCCTTCTACTACACGACGGTCATCGAGGATCAGGAATACTCGTCAATCCGGCCGTTGATCGATTGGCTCGACTATAACGGTTACACCGTCGTCACCAAGCCCACCAAGGAGTTCGTGGACTCCATCACCGGCCGCCGCAAGGTGAAGGGCAGGATGGATATTGAACTCGCCGTCAATGCGATGGAACTCGCCGAGCATGTGGATCAGATCGTGCTGTTCTCGGGCGACGGGGATTTCCGCCCGCTGGTGCAAGCCGTGCAGCGTCGCGGCGTCCGCGTGACGGTTGTCTCCACGCTGGTCAGCCAGCCGCCGATGGTCGCCGACGACCTGCGCCGGCAAGCGGACATCTTCATTGACCTGGCGGAACTGAAGCCAAGAGTGGGGCGCGATCCGGCGGAACGGCCGGGATCGCGAGAGATCCGTCAACAACCACCGCAATTCACCGCGCGCGCAGATCCGAGGCGACCGAGTGGATTGATCCCATAGGACGACGTCGGATCGTCAGACGTCGAAGAAAACCGTCTCCTCCGGCCCCTGCAGATTGATCGTGAAGGAATACACGACCTTGCCGGCGCGCTCGCTGCGGGTGGCGATCAGCGTCTTGCGCCGCAGCGCCGGCTCGACCAGGTTGAGTACGGGATCGGCGGCGTTCGCAGCCTCCTCATCCGAGAAATAGAGCCGCGTATTGAGGCTGATATTGATGCCGCGCGCGACGATCCAGACGTTGACATGCGGCGCGCATTTGCGGCCTGCCTTGTCGGTGATCGCACCCGGCTTGACGGTCTCGAACGTGACGAGACCGCTGTCGAAATCCGAGCCGGCGCGGCCCCAGCCGCGAAAATCCTGCTCCAGCGCACCGGCCGAACGGTCGGCCGGATGGTTGTAGCGGCCGGCGGCGTTGGCCTGCCAGATTTCCAGCAGCACGTCGCGCAGCGGCGTGCCGCTGCCGTCGAGCACGCGCCCCTCCAGCGTGATGCGCTCGCCTTGGGTCCTCGGCGTCACCAGCACGTTGGAAAAGTTCTTCTCGAAGATGTCGAAGCCGGCCATGGCCGGGATCAGTCCGATGTGGACGTACGGGCCGGCGGTCTGCGAGGCGGTTTCCTTGAGGTAGTTGAGCGGCTGCGGCATGGACTCAGTTCCCCTCGGTGCGATTTTCGAAATAGGTGGAGCGGGCCCCGCGCAGCACGATGTCGAAGCGGTAGGCGAGCGAGTCGAACGGCGTCGAGGCGTTGAGGTCGAGCGGCGCCACGAGGCGATCGAGCGCATCCTTATCCGGGATCGTCGTCAGGATCGGGCAGACCGGGATCAGGGGATCGCCCTCAAAATACATCTGGGTGATCAGCCGCTGCGCGAAGCCCGAGCCGAATACCGAGAAGTGAATGTGGGCGGGACGCCAGCTGTTGACGTAGTTGCGCCAGGGATAGGGCCCGGGCTTCACCGTGCGGAAATAGTAGTAGCCGGTGTCGTCGCTCAGCGCGCGGCCGCAGCCGCCGAAATTCGGATCGATCGGCGCCAGATAAGTGTCCTTCTTGTGCCGGTAGCGGCCGCCGGCATTGGCTTGCCAGAACTCGACCAGCGTGTTCGGCACGCCGCGCCCGGTCTCGTCGAGCACGCGGCCGTGGACGATGATGCGCTCGCCGACCGGATCGCCGTCCTTGGCGTAGTTGCGGATCAAATCGTTGTCGAGCGGTCCGAGATCGTTGTGGCCGAACACCGGTCCGGTGATCTCCGAGACCGAATTCTCCAGCGACAGCAGCGCCTGACGCGGTGAGCGCAGCACCGAGGATTTGTAGCCGGGCGCGTGCGCCGGCGGATGGATGGTGCGGTCGCGCTGGAAGAAGCCGCCGTCACGGAGCGGAGGCGTGAACGGCTCGGGACCGTTGAGGCGGGGATCCTGCAAGGCTGGCGCCTGGGCATTCATCGGCGTTGTCTCTCCCTCTGGCGCCCCGTTTGGGCGCACGGCTTTGTCGGGAGATGATGCGGCGGACTATTCTCAAGATAAATAGATCGATTATAATGAATTCCATGAAAAAAATCGATCATTTGGCGCTCGACGGCCACGCCCTCGAACTGTTCCTCGCCGTGCTGGAGGAAGGCTCGGTGACGGCGGCGGCAACGCGGCTCGGCCTGACGCAGTCCGCGGTCAGCCACGCCCTGAACAAGCTGCGGCGGATCGCCGGCGATCCGCTGTTCGCCAAATCCGGCCGCGGCATCGTCGCCACCGCGCACGCCCAGGCGTTGGCCGCGAAAGCGCGGGCGCTGATCGACGAGATGCGAAGCTTTGCCGGCGGCGTCACGTTCGAGCCGGCGAGCGCGCAGCTTGCGCTGACGATCGCCGCCAATGACTTCCAGCGCGATCTGCTGCTGCCGCGATTCTTCGGCCATGTCGCGGCGCAGGTGCAGAGCCTGAACCTGCGCGTGATCCCCTCGCAGTCCCCCTCGCCTGCGATGCTGCGCGAAAACCGCTGCGACCTCCTGATCACGCCGCTGCCGCCGTCCGGCATCGACATCGTGCAGAAGCGCCTGCTGCGAGACCATTACGTCTGCTACTACGATCCCGGGGCCCGCACCGCGCCGGGCAGCCGCGGCGCCTATCTCGCGGCACGCCACATCACCGTGGTCTATACCGACAATGAGCGGCTCGACTTCGATCGCCGGCTCGCGGCCAACGGCTTCCACCGCGACATCGCCATCTCCGTGCCGAGCTTTTCCGGCGCGCCGTCCTTCCTGCGCGGCTCGCAGATGCTGGCGAGCATGCCGAGCCTGCTGGCGTCCGGCGTGATGGGTGGCTTCGCGCATGTGCGGATTCCGCTGGCCTCGCGCACGCGAACGCTGGCCGAGCTGCCGATGTTCATGGTCTGGCACCAGCGCTATCAGAAGGACCCGGCCCACCGCTGGATCAGGAGCCAGCTCGAAACCGTGGCGGCGACGGCCGCGGCCTGAGCAACGGGCCCCTGCCCGGCGACAAGCTGATCCCCGCCAAACCCACTGGTTGCGCCCGGGCAGCCACGCTAGAATTCCCCCATGACAGTGACCGACATTGCAAGCCGGACCTACAATCACAGCTGGCGGCTGGATCCCATCATCCGCAGCCTGCTCGACACCGATTTCTACAAGCTATTGATGTTGCAGATGATTCGGGAAGCCTACCCGAGTCAGCAGGTGACATTTTCGGTGATCAACCGCTCGCGCCATGTGCGCCTTGCCGAGATCATCGACGAGGGCGAGCTGCGCGCCCAGCTCGACCATGCCCGCACCATCCGCTTCACCAAGAAGGAGCTGATCTGGCTTGCCGGTAACACCTTCTACGGCAAGACCCACATGTTCTCGGCCGACTTCATCCGCTGGCTGGCCGAATTCCGCCTGCCCGAATACGAGCTGCGCAAGGTCGAGGGGCAGTACGAACTGCATTTCCACGGGCCGTGGACCCACACCACGATGTGGGAGATCCCGGCGCTGGCGATCCTCAACGAGCTGCGCTCCCGCGCGGCGATCAAAGGCCGCGGCCGTTTCGAGCTCGACGTGCTCTATGCCCGCGCGAAGGCAAAACTCTGGACCAAGGTCGAGCACCTGCGCAAGCTCGACGGCCTGCGGCTGTCCGACTTCGGCACGCGCCGCCGTCACGGCTTCCTCTGGCAGCGCTGGTGCGTGGAAGCGGTGAAGGAGGGGTTGGGCCCGTCCTTCATAGGCACCTCCAACGTGCTGCTGGCGATGGACAACGATCTCGAAGCGATCGGCACCAATGCGCATGAGCTGCCGATGGTCGCCGCAGCCCTCGCCAGCGACGACGAGGAGTTGCGCTGGGCGCCCTATCGCATTCTCGACCAGTGGCGCCAGACCTATGGCGGCAATCTCCTGATTGCGCTCCCCGACGCCTTCGGCACCAAGGCCTTCCTGCGCGATGCCCCGGAATGGGTCGCCGACTGGACCGGCTTCCGGCCCGACAGCGCGCCGCCGATCCAGGCCGGCGAGGAGATCATCAAATGGTGGGAGAAGAAGGGCCGCAATCCCAAGGACAAGCTGCTGGTGTTCTCCGACGCGATGGATGTCGGCTCGATCGAGGAGACCTATCACCACTTCGCCGGCCGCGTGCGGCTCTCGTTCGGCTGGGGCACCAATCTCACCAACGATTTCGTCGGCTGCCCGCCGGACGGTTCGGTCAATCTCGATCCGATCTCGATCGTCTGCAAGGTCACGTCGGTCGACGGCCACCCGGCCGTCAAGCTCTCCGACAATCCGGAGAAAGCAACCGGCATGCCCTCGGAGATCGAGCGTTACCTGCGCGTATTCGGCGACGCCGGCCGCGTGCGCAAGCCGGTCCTGGTCTAGAGCCATTTCCGTTCCGACGGAATCGGAACGGGACTCTGGATTCCTGTTTTGACGCGTTTCCTTCACCGCGAACCGGTATCCACTTCGCTCGAAAACGCTCCAGCGCCAAGCCGGTTTCTCTCGATCGAGTAAACGACGCAGCACGAATGCGAGGCATCGCCGCGCCAGTTCCGGTTCGGCGGCATTTGCAGCGATCTGCGAGCATCCGTTTCACAGCGCTTTCACCCTGCGACGCAGTCTTCCGGCTCTTTCAGGTCGAGTTAAGCAGCCTTCTCGCGTAATCCGCGTTATGAGCGGATCGCTCCGCTGGGGTCGTTGAGCGACTTGGGGAACGCAAAGTGTTTCGCAGAACAGCGACGTCGTCGAAGGGACGCAGCTTCCTTCATGTCATCAAGCTCGTCTCGCCCTTTGTCATGGTCGTCGTGCTCCAGGCGGCGATCGCCGGATTCAGCCTGGAGGTGATGTCCTCGGTCCGCGCCTATGTCGCGGGCGAGGCGATGTGGTCGCGCTCGCAGAAGAACGCCGTCTATTTCCTCAATCTCTATCTGCATTCGGGCGAGCCCAGCCAATTCGCGCAATATCAGGCCTCGCTTGCCGTTCCCATCGGCGACGAATTCGCGCGGTGGGCGCTCGAGCGCGATCCGGTCGACGTCGAGGCCGCCCGGATCGGCTTCCTGCAAGGCGGCAACCATCCCGACGACGTCCCCGGCTTGATCTGGCTGTTCCGCCATTTCAACCAGGTGAGCTTCCTCCGGGACGCAATCCGGGAATGGGCTGCCACCGATCCGATGCTGCTGGAGCTGAGCGTCTTCGGCGAGGTCATCCGGTCCGAGTGGACGAACGGACCCGTTCGCGACAGCGACCGCCTGCAATATCTGTCGTCGCGGCTCTCGGAGCTGAACAGCCAGTTCACGGGGCATGCCAGGCGGTTCTCCACTGTCCTCGGCGAGGGTTCCCGCGCCATCAAGGTGACGTTGACCTGCGTCAACGTCGTCACTGCCGCGACGCTGATCCTGCTCCTGCTCTGGCACACCCGACGATTGGTGCTGCAACGGCAGGCGTTCGAGGATGCATTGCACGCCGAGAAGGATCGGCTCGCCTGGCAGGCCTCGCATGACTGGTTGACCGGCCTCGCCAACCGCCGCGCCTTCGAGTCGCGCCTGCAAAGCGCGCTCGACAATGCCCGAGACGGCTCGCTGGGCCTGATCCTGCTCGACCTCGACCAGTTCAAGAGCGTCAACGACAGCTGCGGCCATCTCGCCGGCGACCGGCTGCTGTGCCAGGTCTCGCGCCTCCTGCAACAGGACCGGCGTCCGCACGATTTGGTGGCCCGGCTCGGCGGCGACGAATTCGGCCTGATCCTGCCGCAGTGCTCGGCCTTCGACGCCGTCGATATCGCCGAACGGCTGCGCAAGTCGCTCGAGCTGTTCAGCTTCGCCTGGGACGATCGCTGCTTTGCCGTCACCGCCAGCATCGGTGTTGCCTGCATCCCCGACGGCAACACCACACTCGAGCAGGCGATGCGTACTGCGGATGCCGCCTGCTATCGTGCCAAGGAAAAGGGACGCAACCGGGTCCAGGTCGACACTGCCAGACCGGACGTCGTGCTGGTCGCGCCGCGGCCGCGCGAAGTTGCCGCGGCACGAAGCTGACAGCAGATCCCGCCGGCTTGCCGCCGCCCGATCAGGAGACCTCTGCCCGCCGCTCCTGCGCGTAGCGCACCAGTGCGGCGAAGCGGTAGATGCCGTGCACGAACTTGCCGTAGGGCATGGTGATGAACAGCGCGAATACCGCACCGAGATGCAGCGCCAGCAGCGGCCCCATGGCGGCGGTCTCGCGCARGATCAGCAGCGCCATGCCGGTGAGACCGGTCAGGAACAGCATGGCGATGAAGCCGACATCCATGCCGAAACCTTTTTCGTCGAGCAGCTCCGGATCACGGCGCGATTTCGCGACGAACAGGCCGATTGGCCCGGCGATGAGACCAATGCCGCCAAGCGTGCCCAGCACGACCGGCAGATCCCACCAGGGGTACGGCGCCTCACGTCCCCACACATAGTGGTAGAGCGTGGCCACCGACGTTGCGGCAAAGCACAGCAGGAAGCCGTAGAAGGTGAGGTGATGATACAGCTTGCGCCGGTCGGTCGGCTTGTCGTCCTCGTTGTAGCAGCCGACCCCGCCGCCATCGAGATAGCGCAGCTCCCCGGCATCGCGAATGGCCTGGAAGATCGAGCCGCCATCGGCACGGCCGCCGATCGGTGAGCCGATGTCGCGCCAGAACGCGCGCACGCTCATGACGAGCGCGAGAATGGCATAGAGCAGCGCGGCGCTGAACAGCGCGGCCATCGCGTTATGCGGCATCAGTCTGTAGAACGCGCCCGGCCCGGTATGCACGCCGAACAGCACGCTGCGGTCGTTCAGGGCGGCGAAGCCGAGAATGAAGGTCGCCATGCTCAGCGCCGCGACGATGCTGATGACGAGACCGTTGCGCGCAAAGGCGCCGGACAGTGCCCGCGGCCAGGCATAGGCCGCATAGGATTCCGCGCGCGCGACCGCGAGCGTCTGCGGAACATTGACGTTGAATTCGTGCGGCGGCGAGAACTGGCAGTCGACATAGCAGGCGCCGCAGGAATGGCAGAGATTGGCGAGATAGTTGAGGTCGCCGTCGGAGAAGGCGCGGCGCATCTCCATGGCTGGAAACACCGCGCACAGCCCTTCGCAATAGCGGCAGGAATTGCAGACCGTCATGAGACGGTCGGCTTCGTCCAGGATTGGCGTTCCGTGCATTCGTTGCTTCCTGCCCTCGCGCCGAGCCGCTTACTTCGTCAGCCCCTTGCCCACGAGCCATTTCTGGATCAGGGCGGCGACCTCGGCATTGTTCTTGTCCATCATGATCATGTGCGAATTGCCCTTGATGCCGGCTTGCGGCAAGTCAACGACATCGACGCTGCCGCCGGCGGCCTTGATCGCGTCCGCAAAGGCAATGCCCCTGGCGCGGATTGTCGGCCAGCGCGAATCCCTGTCGATATAGTCGCCATAGACGATCAGCGTCGGAATGTTCTTCAAGGCATCGGCCCTGGCGGGATCGCCGAGTCCGGCCGGCTCGATCGCAATCAGCGCCTTGACCTTGTCGGGCCGCGCTTGCGCCACCTTGAAACCGAAGCTGCCGGCCTGGCTGTGGAACAGGATGACGGAGGGGCCGACGCGGTCGATCTCGGCGATATAGGCGGCGATGATGGCATCGTCGGTCGTGGTCCAGCGCGGTACGTTCTGCTTGACGAAGTTCTTGTAACCCTCATTCGGAAACTGGCTGCCCGGCATCAGCTTGCGCTTGGCCGGATCGGGATCGTAGGAGCCCGCGCCGTCGCCGATGCGAAAGCGCTCGAATGGGTTGGCCGTGGTGAGGAAGACCGGTTCGCCCTTGAAGACATCGGGGTACTGCGCCCAGCCGGCGCGGCCGCGCTCGACCGCATCCGAATTGTAAACGGCCCAGCCCTGGCGCAGGAAATAGTTCAGCCAGCCCTCGCGTCCGTCCGGTGTTGTCTCGTAGGTGACGCCGGTCAGCCCGCCGCCGTGCCACATCAGAAGCGGATAGGCGCCTTTCTCGCTGGCGGGCAGAAAATACTGCACATACATCTGCTCGACCTGATAGGTGCCGTTGGGATCAACCTTCACGGGCACGCCGCCGGGCGTTAAGACGACCTCCTTCACCGGCTTGCCGGAAATCTCCACCAGCCGTCCGCCGACATGGAACGAACCCATATCGCGCAAGGCGATTGGCTCGGCGGCGTTGGCGTGGCCGACGATCAGCAGCGCCGTGATCGAAGCAATGGCAATGCGTAACATGGTTCTTCCTTAAGTCTTTTCTTCATCCTAGTTCTTCGCGTGGCGTGCCGCTTCCCGCCCTGCGATCCGCCCGAACACGCTGCCGATGGTCATGCCCATGCCGGCGGCATAGCCCTTGCCGAGCACGTTGCCGGCCATGATCTCGCCGGCCGCGAACATGTTGGCCGACGGCTTGCCGTCAGCCATCAGCATGCGCGCCTCCTTGGTCACGCGCGTGCCGAGATAGGTGAAGGTGATGCCGGGCCGCACCGGATAGGCGAGATAGGGCGGCGTCTCGATCCGCCGCGCCCAATGCGTCTTCGGCGGCGTGATGCCCTCGGTGCGGCAGTCGTCCAGGATGGTGTGGTCGAAGGTGCCGGGCCGCACCGCGGCGTTGAACTCGGTGATGGTCTTGTCCAGCGCGACCGGATCGAGCTCGAGCTTGCCGGCGAGCTCGGCAATCGTTTGTCCGGCGATCGGCGGAAACAGCGTGGGCATGAAGCTCGTGACGACGGTCGAATCGAAGATGATATAGGCGATCTGGTCGGGCTGCGCCGCGACCAGCCGGCCCCAGATCGCGTAGCGCTTCGGCCAGATATCCTCGCCCTCGTCGTAGAAGCGCTGGGCGTGCTTGTTGACGACGATACCGAACACGACGGAATCGTGGCGCGTGATGATGCCGCCGTCGAATTTCGGCGCGCGGGCGTCGATCGCGACCGCATGGCACTGGGTGGGATCGCCGACCTCCTGCACGCCCTTGTCGAGCAGCATCTTCAGGATCGTGCCGCGATTATAGGGCGTGCCGCGGATCAGGAAATTGTCGGCGGCCTCGCCCCAATATTGCTTCAGCCATTCGATGTTGGCCTCGAAGCCGCCGGCGGCGGCGACCAGCGACGTCGCGCGGATCTCGGTCTCACCCTTGATCGGCCGCTTGAGCCGCGCGGCAAGGAACATGCCGTCCTCGATCACGAGGTCGGTCACCTCGGCGTCGTACTCAACCTCGACGCCGAGCCGTTCGGCGGTCAGATAGAGCGCGTTCAACATCGCCCGGCCGCCGCCGAGGAAGAAGGAGTTGGTGCGGCCGAGGCTCAGCGTGCCGCCGAGCGAGGGCTGCCAGCGCACGCCCTGCTCCACGATCCAGTTCAGGATGTCCTTGGATTCGCGGATCATATGACGGGCGAGGACCTCGTCGGTCTGCCCGCCGGTCACGCGCAGCAGATCCTCCCAGAACTCGTCCTCGGTGTAAGGTCCGGTCAGGATCTCGGTCGCGGCGTCATGGGCGCAGCGCATGTTGCGGGTGTGGCGCGTGTTGCCGCCGCGATAGAATTTTGGCGCGCCCTCGAGCACGAGGACGGATGCGCCGCCGCGCCGGGCGCTGATCGCCGCGCACAGCGCCGCATTGCCGCCGCCGATCACCAGCACGTCGTATTTGCTGCTCATGCCGTCTGCCCGATGCGACGAAGTTGGAGACATTCTGCCCGCCGGCGGCCCCGGTCAATCAGTCTGTCATTGCGTACCTTTGTATACAAAGATATACAGAAGCTGTGCAAGCGGCATCTCTGCATGGGCGGGATGCGCTTCGCGTTTCGAGGGAACATGGCCAGACGCCCGGCAAAGGCAGGCGGATCGATCGCGCGCGGCGGCGGTGTCGCACTGGGCGAAGCCGTGTTCCGCTCGCTCTGCGAAGCCCTCCAGGCCGGCAGCTACCGCGCCGGCGACCGCCTGCGCGAGGAGGAGGTCGCGCAGCGGCTGAAGGTCAGCCGCACGCCGGTCCGCGAAGCTCTGGGCCGGCTCGCGGCACGCGGTTTTGTCGAGCCATCCGGCGGACGCGGCCTGATCGTGCGCAACCTCGATATTTCCGAGGTGCTCGAACTCTATGCGATGCGCGAGATCATGGAAGGCGCGTCCGCCCGCCTTGCCGCCGAGCATGCCTCCGCGCCCGAGATCGACGCGCTCAGGGACATCGAGCAGGGCTTTACCGAGGCGGCCGAGAACGACGCCGCCGAAATGGCCAGGCTCAACCGCGCCTTCCACGAAGCCGTCTGCCGGGCCGCGCGCAACCGCTATCTCGACAATGCGTCTCGCGAGTTGCAGGACTGGATCGCCCTGCTCGGTCCTACCACTTTCACGGTGTCGGGCCGCCCCTCGACCAGCCACGGGGAGCACCAGGCGATCATCGATGCCATCGCCGCACGCGACGGTGACAGAGCCGAGCAGCTCGCACGGGCGCATATCCGCGAGGCGCTGCGCTGCCGGTTGAAACTGTTGCAGAAGCAGTAACCGGATCGTCCGTTCGATCACGCCTCGAAGATGCGCGTGAGCAGCCAATAGCCGCCGAGCAGGCTGATCAGCGCGGACACCGCATAGACCAGCCTTGCCGCCCTCACCGGCTCGGTCCAGTCAGTTGCAAACAGCCGGTCGACCAGGCCGAGCGCCGGCAGCACGATCGCGACAATCGCAACCTGCCCGATCTCGACGCCGATATTGAAGGAAGCGAGCGCCGGCACCACCGCGTTCGGCGGCAGGCCAATCTCCCTGAGCGCGCCGGCGAATCCGAACCCGTGGATGAGGCCGAACAGAAAGGCCACGCGCCAGCGCCCGTCGATGTCACGCGAGACAAAGTTCTCGACGGCGACGAACACGATCGACGCCGCGATCGCGGGCTCGACGATGCGGCCCGGTATGACCACGATGTCGAGCGCGGCCAGCGACAACGTCATCGAATGGGCGACCGTGAACGCGGTGACGATCTTGATGACGGGCACGAGCCGTCGTGCCCACAGCACGACGGCGACCAGAAACGCGATGTGATCATAGCCAAGGAAGATGTGCGCGATGCCGGTGACGAGATAGCGCTGCATCGTCGACCACAGCGGCGGCGCATGCGCCGACAGCGTGACGGTCGTGTTGCCGGCGTCGAGCAGGGCCTGCGCCTCGGACCCGCCCTGCGCGACCAGCACCACCTGACGCGCGGCGGGGTCTTTCTCGGTCAGCACGGTGGAGCGATAGACGATGTCGCCGGCGAAATTGGCGCAGGCGAAACTGTTGCGATAGATCACGCCGTCGCCGTCGGCCAGGATCGCAGCATGACCCACCGGGCAGGACATGCCGCCGGCCGTGACCGCCAGGTGCGTGCTCATATAGGCAAGGATTGCGACCGTGGCCGCATCAACCGCGGAAGGATCGACCGCGTCTCCCCTCGCATCATAAATCCTGGTGCCGACCAGACGATCGACGTCGCGGCCCTTCAGTTCGACGGTCACGGTGCGATCGCCGGTCAGGGCCACGCGCGCCGTCACGAGGTTGACCTGATGTGCCTCAACGGAGAGGCAGAGGCCGAGCAGGATCGCGAGCCACAACGGGCGTGGCCATCTCATGATCCCGCTCCATCGCGCCTACGCGACCACATCCGTCACGACCGCCTTCAAGACATCCCGCACGTCGTTCGGCCTGAGCCGCACCTGCAGGCCGCGCTGACCGCCGTTCACATAGACCTGATCGTGCGCCATCGCGCTCTGCTCGATCACGGTGCGCACGGGTTTGCGCTGCCCGAACGGGCTGATGCCACCGACCTTGAAGCCGGTGACGCGCTCGGCCTCGGGCGGCTTCATCATCTGGGCCGACTTGCCGTTGGCAGCCGCGGCGAGCTTCTTCATCGAGACTTCCTGATCGGACGGGACGATCACGCAGACCGGCTTGCCGTCGACCAGCGCCATCAGCGTCTTCAATACGCGCGCGGGGTCTTCGCCGAGCGCGGATGCGGCCTGAAGGCCGATGCTCTCGGCGTCGGGATCATACTCGTAGGCGTGCACGGTGAACGCAACACCGGCGGCCGCAAGCGCGCGCGTGGCTGGGGTGACTTTGGACATGGGCGATGTTTACCACCGCCGCTGCGAACGGCGAAGGGACGACGAGGTGCCCGCCACACACTCAGCCGTCGTCCCGGCGCAGGCCGGGACCCATAACCACAGGGAGTGGTTTGGCGAAGGCTCGTCGTTCGAGGACTGGCACCATCCGCCATCGAGAGATCACGCGGTATGGGTCCCGGCCCCCGTGCGCAATTGCGCACTAGGCCGGGACGACACCGGGGGGATTGGCTAGCGCCATCGCGTCAAAGCGACAGAAAGCTACTCCGCCGCGTCGCGCATCTCGGCGCGCTCGGCCCTTGCTGCGCAGAACTTGAACTCCGGGATCTTGCCGAACGGGTCGAGCGCCGGATTGGTCAGGAGATTCGCCGCTGCCTCCGCGTAGCAGAACGGCATGAACACCATGTTCTCCGGCACGTCGCGGTCGGAGCGGACCTTGACCTCGACGGCACCGCGGCGGGTCTCGAGCCGGATGAAGTCACCGGGCGCGAGCTTCTTCTTGCGCATGTCCTTCGGCGACATGAACGCGACCGCCTCCGGCTCGATCTGGTCGAGCACCTGCGCGCGGCGCGTCATCGAGCCGGTGTGCCAGTGCTCGAGCACGCGTCCGGTCGAGAGCACCATCGGATATTCGGCGTCGGGCAATTCATCCGGCGGAATGACCTTTGCCGGCACGATCTTGCCGCGGCCGCTCGCAGTCGGGAAGCCCGTGGTGAAGATGATCTCGTTGCCGGGCTTGTTCGGATCATCGGCCGGATAGGTCACGGCGCCTTCGCGCACCAGTCGCTCCCAGCTGATGTTCTTGAGCGAAGGCATCAACTCCGCCATCTCGGTGTAGACGTCGCCGGGGCCGGAATAATTCCACGGCAGGCCCATGCGCTTGCCGATCTCCTGGATGATCCAGAGATCCTGCCGCGCATCGCCCGGCGGCTTGATCACCTGGCGCGCGAGCTGAACGCGGCGATCGGTGTTGGTGAAGGAGCCGTCCTTCTCGGCAAAGGCCGAGGCCGGCAGGATGACGTCGGCGTGGAACGCGGTCTCGGTGACGAAGAGATCCTGCACCACGAGATGGTCGAGCATCGCGAGCGCCTGGCGCGCATGCTGGAGATCGGGGTCGGACATCGCGGGATTCTCACCCTCGATATACATGCCCTTGATCTCGCCGGCGTGGATCGCGTTCATGATCTCGACCACGGTCAGGCCGCGCACGGGATCAAGGTCCTGTCCCCACAGCTTCTCGAAATTGCCGCGCAAGTCGTCGCGGCCGACCGGCTGGTAGTCGGGCAGGAACATCGGGATCAGGCCGGCATCGGAGGCGCCCTGCACGTTGTTCTGGCCGCGCAGTGGATGCAGCCCGGTGCCGGGCCGGCCGACCTGGCCGGTGATCAGCGCGAGCGCAATCAGGCAGCGCGCATTGTCGGTGCCGTGGACATGCTGGCTGATGCCCATGCCCCAGAAGATGATCGAGGATTTCGCGCGTGCATAGGTTCGGGCGACCTCGCGCAGCGTCTGCGCCGGGATGCCGCAGATCGGCTCCATCTTCTCCGGCGTGAACTCCTTGATCTTCTCCTTGAGGTCCTCGAAACCCTCGGTGTAGCCGGCGATATACTGGTCGTCGGTCAGGCCCTCGGTGATGATCGTGTTGATCATCGCGTTCAGCATGGCGACGTCGGAGCCCGGCTTGAACTGCAAATGCTTGGTCGCATGGCGTGACAGCGTCTGCCGGCGCGGATCCATGACGAAGAGGTTGGCGCCATTCTTCGCCGCGTTCTTGATGTAGGTCGCCGCGACCGGGTGGTTCACCGTCGGGTTGGCGCCGATCACCCAGATGACTTCGGCATCCATCGCAGCCGCAAACGGCGCCGACACCGCGCCCGAGCTCAAGCCTTCGAACAGCGCCGCCACCGACGAGGCGTGGCACAGCCGCGTGCAGTGATCGACATTGTTGGAGCCGAAGCCGGTGCGCACCAGCTTCTGGAACAGATAGGCCTCTTCGTTCGAGCCCTTGGCCGAGCCGAAGCCGGCGAGCGCCTTCACACCGTTGGTGTCGCGTATCTTGACGAGACCCTTGGCCGCGATGTCGAGGGCTTCCTCCCACGACGCTTCGCGGAAATGGGTGAAGGGATTGGCCGGATCGACCTGGTCGTTGGCATCCTTCTTCGCATTCGGCAGCCGCACCAGCGGCTTGGTCAGCCGATGCGGATGGTGGATGTAGTCGAAGCCGAAGCGGCCCTTCACGCAGAGACGGTTGTGATTGGCGGGGCCGTCGCGGCCCTCCGCATAGATCACCTTCTCGTCCTTGACCTGATACGTGACCTGGCAGCCGACGCCGCAGAACGGGCAGAGCGAATCGACCTTCCTGTCCGCGTAGGTGACGCGGGTCTGCTTGTCGTCGAGCATCACGGCCGGCATCAACGCGCCGGTCGGGCAGGCCTGCACGCATTCGCCGCAGGCCACACATGTCGACTCGCCCATGGGATCGTCGAAGTCGAACACGATTTTCGAACCGTGATTACGATACGCCATGCCGATGACGTCGTTGACCTGGACCTCGCGGCAGGCGCGCACGCAAAGCCCGCACTGGATGCAGGCATCGAGATTGACGCGCATCGCCGGATGGCTCGCATCGGTCTCCCAGCGCTCGGCGGCGGGGAAACGGCTCTCGGTGACGCCGGTGGTCTCGGCCCAGTGCCAGAATTTGGACTCCGGATCGTGGGAGGTCGCGCGCGCCGGCTGATCGGCGACCAGCAGCTCCATCACCATTTTTTGCGCGGCGACAGCGCGGTGGCTCTCGGTCTTCACCTTCATGCCGACCGCGGGCGTGCGCTTGCAGGAGGCGGCGAGCACGCGCTCGCCGTCGATCTCGACCATGCAGGCGCGGCAATTGCCGTCCGGGCGGTAATCCGGTTCCGGTGAATAGCAGAGGTGCGGGATCTCGCGCCCCTGGCGCTTGGCGACCTGCCAGATGGTCTCGCCGGGATTGGCCTCGACCTGCTTGCCGTCAAGCTCGAACGTAATCCTGGTCATTCGGCCGCTTCCTTGAACTCGTCAGGGAAATATTTGATCACGGTTGAGAGCGGGTTCGACGCCGCCTGTCCGAGCCCGCAGATCGAGGCATCGCGCATCGCCTGGCTCAATTCTTCCAGCAATGCCCGGTTCCAGACCGGCTGCTGCATCAAGAGCGCCGCCTTCTCGGTTCCGACGCGGCACGGCGTGCACTGGCCGCAGCTCTCGTCCTCGAAGAACTTCATCAGGTTCAAGGCCGCTGCCTTCACGCTGTCCTTTTGCGACAGGATCACGATCGCGGCGGAGCCGATGAAGCAGCCGTATTTCTCCAGCGTGCCGAAATCGAGCGGGATGTCGTCCATCGCCGCCGGCAGGATGCCGCCGGACGCGCCGCCCGGCAGATAGGCGTAGAACTGATGGCCATCGGCCATGCCGCCGCAATATTCGTCGATCAGTTCGCGCACGGTGATCCCGGCGGGCGCGAGCTTCATGCCGGGATTCGTGACGCGACCCGACACCGAGAAGCTGCGCAGGCCGTGACGTTCGTGGCGGCCGTGGCCCTTCCACCAGTCGGCGCCCTTCTCGACGATGTCGCGCACCCACCACAGGGTCTCGATGTTGTTGATCAGCGTCGGCAGGCCGAACAGGCCGACCTGGAACGGGTAAGGCGGCTTGTGCCGCGGCAGGCCGCGCTTGCCCTCGATGCTCTCGAGCAGCGAGGATTCCTCGCCGCAGATATAGGCGCCGGCGCCGCGGCGCATATGCAGCGTCGGGCCGCCCGCCGGCAGCTTTGCGATCTCGCGCTCGAGGATGGCGCGCGCCGCCGGATACTCGTCGCGGATGTAGATGTAGACCTCCGAGGCCTGCACGACATGCGCCCCGATCAGCATGCCCTCAATGAAGCGATGCGGGTCGGTTTCGAGATAGACGCGATCCTTGAACGTGCCGGGCTCGCCCTCGTCGCCGTTGATCGCCATCAGCCGCGGACCGGGCTCCCCCAACACCGCGCGCCATTTGCGCCCGGTCGGGAAACCGGCACCGCCGAGGCCGCGCAGCGAGGCATCGTCGAGCGCCTTCAGGAGATCGTCGGTCGACAGTTCGCCGGAGCGCAGCCGGTTGAGCAGCTTGTAGCCGCCGCCCGCCACGTAAGCATCGTAGTCGATATATTTCGGCGGATGCGCATGGGTGTCGCCGGCCTTCGCCGCTGCCAGCACGTTGCCGACGGTGGCATGATCGACGAAATTGTGTCCCACTTCCGCCGCAGGCGCCGTATCGCAGCGGCCGACACAGGGCGCGCGCACCACGCGAATGCCGGGACCGGCCGAGCTCTGAAGATCCTCGAGCAGCTTCTCAGCCCCGAGCATCGCGCAGGTCAGTGAATCGCAAACGCGGATCGTCAGCGGCGCGATCTCCGGCTCGCCTTCCTTCACGACGTCGAAATGCGCATAGAAGGTCGCGGTCTCGAACACTTCGGCGAAGGCAAGCTTCATCTCGTCAGCGAGCGCGGCGAGATGCGCGGCCGAGATCTGGTGATACTTGTCCTGGATCAGGTGCAGATATTCGATCAGCAGATCGCGCCGCCGAGGCTTGTCGGCGAGCAGCTGCTCGATCTCGTGCGCGGCGGTAGGGTCGACCTGCCGCCCCTTGGGCGTGGCCTTGGCTCGCTTCCGTCCCTCGCCCGGATGTTCGAACGAACGGACCTCGTGCACGTCGTGGCTCATCAATGCGTCTCGTAACTCTTCTTTAGAACAGGTCCAAGTCTACCCTCTGGCATACCAGATGCCAAGACAATTCATACGGTCCAATAAGCATTTAAGGGACATCTGGCCCTCAAACCCGTGCCCTTACGCAAACGCCATTGCGGAACCTGGCCCTAGGTCTTGCTCATGCACTCCTCGATGTAGAACCAGCGATCGTCGCCCGTGAGGCCCTTGGACTTCACGTCAGCGCGACAGGCCTTGAGCTTCGGCTTGTTGGCCGACCACTTCGCCTTCATGTCCTTCAGCTTCTGCATCGTGAGCTTGATCTTGCCCGGCTTGGCTTCCGTGGTCGTAGCCGGCGTCGCGGGCGCAGTCGTGGTCTGCGCGGAGGCGGCATGAAGGCCGGCAGCGAGCAGCACGGCTGCAAGGCAAATTCGGGTGCGAAGCATTTAAATCCCCTAAGTCCCATTCTTGATGATGTTTGAAAGGCGAACGCCGCGGGACGCGCTGATGAACATCCCGCGGCGGTCTCGATGGCGATCAGAATATCTTGACCGCGCTCTCCAGCGTCTTCCAGACACCCCAGAGCAGGGGAACGCCGACGAAGGCCCAGAACATCGCCGCCTTGGCGTCAAGCCCGCCAAATCCGATGCCGTAGGAGCCGTGCGGCCCCGCGGCGGCGGCGCTGGCGCTCGCTGCCTGCAACTTGGCGACATCGGCCTCCTTCATGTGCCACTTCGAATCGACCGGCTTGATCAGGTAGTTGCAGATCAGGCCCGCGATCAGCATCGCACAGAGAATGTACATGGTGGTGTTGTAGAGCTGGTCGCGCGGCACGCCGGCCGCGAGCTGGAACTCGCGGATGTAGTTGACCACGACGGGGCCGATGATGCCCGCGGTGGACCACGCCGTCAGCAGCCGGCCATGGATGGCGCCGACGAACTGGGTCCCGAACATGTCGGCAAGATAGGCCGGCACCGTGGCGAAGCCGCCGCCATACATCGACAGGATGATGCCGAAGCCGAGCACGAACAGCAGCTTCGAGCCCATCGCGGCAAAGGTCGGCGCCAGTGCATAGAGCACGATGCCGAGGATGAAGAAGGTGTAGTAGGTGTTCTTGCGCCCGATCTTGTCCGACAGCGACGCCCAGAAGAAGCGGCCGCCGATGTTGAACAGCGACAGCAATCCGGCGAAGCCCGCGGCGATCGCCGCGATCTGCGCCTTCTGCCCGGCATCGAGCGCATTGAAGCCGACGTCCGGCAGGCCAATCAGCTTGCCGGCGAAGATCTCCTGGAGCATGGGCGAAGCCATCCCGATCACGCCGATACCCGCCGACACGTTCAGGCAGAGCACCCACCAGATCAGCCAGAACTGCGGCGTCTTGTGCGCGTCGTTGAGATGGACGTTGTTCTTCGAGATCATCGCGTTGGCCTTGGACGGCGGAGTCCAGCCCTCGGGCTGCCAGCCGGGCGGCGGCAGGCGATAGCGGAACGCGCCGATCATCATGAACACGAAGTAGATGACGCCCATCGCGACGAAGGTCTCCCAGACGCCGACCGAGGTCGGGGTCTTGAAGTAGTTCATCAGCAGGTTCGCCAGCGGCGCGCCGATCATGGCGCCGCCGCCGAAGCCCATGATGGCCATGCCGGTCGCCATGCCGCGGCGGTCCGGGAACCACTTCACCAGCGTCGACACCGGCGAAATGTAGCCAAGGCCAAGACCGATGCCGCCGATCACGCCCGATCCCAGCCACAACAGCCAGAGCTGATGGGTGTAGACCCCGAGCGCACCGAGGAAGAGGCCACCGCACCAACATAGCGCCGAGACGAAGCCGGCCTTGCGCGGTCCCACGCGCTCCAGCCAGCCGCCCCAGACCGCAGCCGCGATGCCGAGCAGCACGAAGAACAGCGTGTACATCCACCCCATGCTGGCGACCTTCCAGTCGCAACTGGTCGTGAACAGCTCCTGAAGCAGCGAAATATCTCCGCAGGCCTTTGGCGCGCTCAGTCCGATCGCGCGCGACAGCGGCAGCCAGAACACCGAGAAGCCGTAGGCCATGCCGATGCAGAGATGGATGCAGAGCGCAGCCGGCGGCACCAGCCAGCGATTGAAGCCGGCGGTCGCGATGGTCCGCTCGCGATCAAGAAAACCTGCGCCGGCGCCCGAAAGTGTCCCAGCGCTCTCAATTGAAGCCATGCATTCCTCCCCTAAGCCACCCTTCTGAGCGGCCTGCCACTACGATCCTGCTCTCAGCTCGGTGCGGTGCAGCCAACTGTCCCTGCTGCTCCACACGATCATCCAACGCGCGCCAGGATCGTCACGCGCGTCTGAAAAATTAACCCCTTGAGCGGGGCTCTATGCCCGATACCACGTGCAAGCTTCGTCTTCGGCCCGTTGATCCGCGTATCGCAGACAAGACTCAACCTCCGCGCCTGCACGGAGAAAGTCAGTTTGGGCAGAAGCCATGATCGATGTCGATAGACAAATGGTCGGTATCAGCGCGGTAACGCTCAGGACGGCGGCGCACCATTGGCAATCTCTATCGAGCCATTTGCTTTTTCTATCAAGAACACGATGCGCACGTCGTTGCGCTCGGTGATCTCCACCTTGTCGCCGGTCTCGCGGATCAGGTTTGGAATGTCAATGACCGACAGCGGGTCGGTGCAGTGTACTTCGAGCTGATCGCCCGGCTGCAAGGGTTTCAGCGCCTTGCGCGTCTTCAAGGCAGGCAACGGGCATTTCAGCCCCGTGAGATCGAGCGTCGTTCTGGTCATGAGCGCAACATGGCGAGACAGGTCGGCAGCGTCAACGCAGGCCTCTAGGTCAGATCGGCATAAGACAGGAAACCGACACTCTGCCCCAGCTCGACACGCGCGATGTCCTCGCCGAGCTCAACGAGCCCGTCGGTCTCGACCAGGGAGGACAGCAGCCCGGCCCCCTCGCGCGGGAACTTGACCGCCTCCAACGTACCGTCCCCGCCGCGCCGCAGGGAGGCGCGAACATATTCGCGCCGGCCTACCTTCTTCTTGTAGGTGAAGGCCGCGCGCAGCGGGATCGGCGTGAGCCGCTCCGGCAGGCTGCCGGCCAGCGCCAGCACGGTCGGCCGTACCACATGGACGAACGTGACGAAGCTCGCGACGGGGTTGCCGGGCAGCCCGATCAGCGGCGTGCCATCGATGATGCCCATCGCCACGGGCCGGCCAGGCTTGATCGCCATCCGCCACAGCACCAGCGAGCCGACGCTCTCCACCGCCGCCTTGACGTGATCCTCCTCGCCGGTCGAGACGCCACCGGTGGTGAGGATCAGATCGTGTGTGCCCGCGACCTGCTTCAGGCCATGGGCAAGCGAGGTCCGCTCGTCGCGCAAGATGCCGAGATCGGAGACCTCGCAGCCGAGCCGGCGCAGCATCGCCATCAGCATGAAGCGATTGGAGTCGAACAGCTGCGAGGCGGCGCGCGGCTCGCCGGGCGAAGCCAGCTCGTCGCCGGTCGAGAACACCGCGACGCGGATGCGCCTGACGACATCGAGCCGGGTCAGGCCGAACGCGGCGACGAGGGCGACATGCTGCGGACGCAGCCGCTGGCCGGCACGCAACGCAACGTGACCCTCGGCGATATCCTCGCCGGCAGGGCGGACGTTGGCGCCGGGCTTCAGCCCGGCCGGCAGCACCACATTGCCCGCGTCATCAATCCGCACGTCTTCCTGCATGAAGACGGTCTCGGCATCCAGCGGCATCGGCGCGCCGGTGAAAATCCGTGCGGTGTGGCCGGGCTTGATCGCGACGCTTGCGAGACCGCCGGCCTGAATACGGCCGTCGAGCGGCAACGCCCGTTCCTCCGCTTGCGGCAGGTCCGCATTGCGCACGGCATAGCCGTCGACGGCGGAATTGGTGAAGGGCGGCAGCGGCAGCGGCGCTGCGATATCGCGCGCCAGCACGCGCCCGTCGGCGTCGACGAGCGTCACCGTCTCGAGGTCGGCAATCGCGTTGACGCGGGTCGTGATCAGGCGAACGGCCTCGTCGACCGACATCATCGGTCCACCAAAGGCGAAGCAATCGTCGGACAGTTGCGCCATGGTGCCTCGTCAGCGCATCGCAGCGCTTCTAGCGACCGCTTCCTCGACCGGCATCGCCGCGCGCAGCAGCAACGCCGCCACAGCCGGGATATCATCGAGATGGACGGTCGGCAGCCGGGTTTCAACCACCGTGTCGGCCGCGATCCCGACAATTCCGGGATCGTCGGGGAACAGCAGCGGCTTGGCGTTGGCGGCGCGATGCACCTCGATCTTGCGATGCGGTTCGCGCTTGAAGCCTTCGACCACGACGAGATCGACCGCGGACAGCTTGCTCAAGAGTTCCGGCAGCCGCGGCTCCGCCGCACCGCGCAATTCATGCATCAAGGCCCAGCGGTTCGCCGAGGAAACCAGCACCTCGGCCGCGCCCGCCTCGCGATGCCGCCAGGAATCCTTGCCGGGCACGTCGACGTCGAACTGGTGATGGGCATGCTTGATGACGGAGACGCGCAGGCCTTGCGCGTTGAAATGCGGGATCAGCCGCGTCAACAGCGTGGTCTTGCCTGCACCGCTCCAGCCCGCAAGGCCGATGACTTTCATCGCAACTCGATCTCCGCCAGCCGTGTCATGCGGCCGGAACCGCCTTCTCCTTCGTCGTATGCATGCTTATATCGGCTTGACCCGAATGTCATGCTAACCTCGCGGCCATGATGAAGATCGACAAAGCCCCCGTCCCCCTGATCGTCCCTGACACGGCCGACCCGCGCCTGACCGAGCGCGTGACCGGGACCGACCAGAGCGGCGCAAAAGTCGAGATCAAGGTACCGGTGGAGCGGCCGCTGACGCTCTACCTGAATTCCCAGGAGATCGTCACCATGATGACGATCGGCGACTACCCGGAATATCTGGCGCTGGGCTATCTGCTCAACCAGAACATGCTGAAATATGATGACGCGGTCATCGAGGTCGAATACGACGACGATCTCGAGGTCGTGGTGGTGCGGACCGAGCACCACACCAATTTCGAAGCCAAGCTGAAGAAGCGCACGCAAACCTCGGGCTGCGCGCAGGGCACTGCGTTCGGCGATCTGCTAGAGGCGGTCGAGAGCGTCGCGCTGCCGAAGGCCGAGCTGCGCACCTCCTGGCTCTACCAGATGACGCAGACCATCAACACCATGCCCTCGCTCTATCTCGAGGCCGGCGCGATCCACGGCTGCGTGCTGTGCAAGGAAGGCACGCCGCTGTGCTACACCGAGGACGTCGGCCGTCACAACGCCGTCGACAAGATCGCGGGCTGGATGTACCGCCACGGCGTCGACGCGTCCGACAAGATCCTCTACACCACCGGCCGCCTTACCTCGGAAATGGTGATCAAGACGGTGCGGATGGGGATTCCGATCCTGGTGTCGCGCTCGGGCTTCACCGCCTGGGGCGTCGATCTGGCCCGGCAAGTCGGGCTGACGCTGGTCGGCCGCGCGCGCGGAAAGCGGTTCATCGCGTTGTCGGGAGAAGAACGCATCGTCTACGACCAGAACCTCGCTTACGTCGAGGAAGAATCGGCGAAGCACAAGCGCAAGGGTGAGGCTGGTGACGACTAGTATTCCGGCGACGCGCATTCCGCCGACTGTTGGCGTGCTGCTCGCCGGCGGCCTGGCGCGGCGCATGGGCGGCGGTGACAAGCCGATGCGCACCATCGGCGGCCGCACCATCCTGGAGCGCGTGATCGCGCGCCTGACGCCGCAATGCGCCGGGTTGATCCTCAACGCCAACGGCGATCCGGCCCGCTTCGCCGCGTTCGGCTTGCAGGTCATCGCCGACGACGTGCCCGGCTTTCCCGGCCCGCTCGCCGGCATCCTCGCCGCGCTCGACTGGACCGCGGCGAACCGGCCGGAGATCGAATGGGTGCTCAGCGCCGCAGGCGATTGCCCGTTCCTGCCGCGCGATCTCGTCGCGCGCCTGCATGAAGCGCGAGAGCGGGAGAGCGCGCAGCTTGCAGTCGCCGCATCAGGCGACCAGTCGCATCCGGTGATCGGATTGTGGTGCGTTGCCTTGCGCGACGAATTGCGCCACGCGCTGGTGGTCGAGGACCTGCGCAAGATCGACCGCTGGACCGCGCGCTATCCGCTCGCGACGGTGACGTGGCCGGCCGAGCCGCTCGATCCGTTCTTCAATGCCAACACAGTCGAGGACATCGCCGAGGCCGAGCGGCTGGCAGCGCTCGATGCGGCGCTCTGACAAGAAGCGTCGGCGCAAGCGCGAGCGGGCCGCTCAAGCCGCCAGCGGCACGGTCCAGGCGTCGTAGCCATAGACCCAGCTCGTATCGGTTCTTTCCCTTAGCCAGATGTTGGCGCGCGAGGTCTCCTGCACCCGCGTGGTCCGTTCCTTGCGCGTTGCCTCAAAACGGCGGAATGCGGCGGCGACGCCGTCACGGTCGATGCCGTCGAGGCAACGCGACAGCACGGCGGCGTCTTCGATCGCCATGGCTGCGCCTTGCGCCATGTAGGGCGTCATCGGATGGCAGGCATCGCCGAGCAGCGTCACCTTGCCGTCGGCCCAGCGATCCAGCGCGTCGCGATCCATGATCGCCCATTTATGCACGTCGGGACATGCGGCAAGCACCCGAGCGACCTGCGGATGAAAGCCTTCGAACGATGCGCGCAGATCGCGCACGTCGCCCTTGGCCGACCAGGACTCGATGCGAAAATCCGGCTCGGGCTGGCTGGTGACGAGGTAGACCTCGCTGCGGTCGGGCTTGACGTAGTAGATGACGATGTGGCGATCCTCGCCCCACCATTTGGTGCAGTCGTCGATTCCAGCGCCGCCGAGCAGCGCCGCGGGATAGGTGGTGCGATAGGCGATGCGGCCGGTGAACTTGACCGGCGCGGTGTCGAACAGGATGTCGCGCACGACCGAATGGACGCCGTCCGCGCCGACCACCGCATCGGCGACAGCACTCGTGCCATCGGCAAAAGTCAGCCGGACACCGTTGCCGGTCTCGTCGAGACCAATCAGCTTGTGGCCGAGCCTGACACATTGGTCCGGCACCACGCTCGCCAGCGCCGCATGCAGATCGCCGCGATGGGCGAGCAGATAGGGCGCGCCGAATTTCTGCTCCGCGCTCTCGCCGAAGATCATGTCGAACTTGATGTCGCCGCTCTTCCAGTCGCGATTGTTCCAGGAGCGGGGATAGAACGCGTGCTCGCGCATCCGCCCCTCCAGCCCCAGCGCGCGCAAGACTTTCATCGCGTTGCAGCCGATCTGGATGCCGGCGCCGATGCGGGCGAACCGGGTCGCCTGCTCGTAGACCGTCACGTCGATGCCGACACGCCGAAGTGCGGCAGCGGTCGCAAGCCCGCCCATCCCGGCACCGACGATCGCAACCGAAAGCGGCCTTGCCATCGCGTCCCCCACCCTGTCGCGCGGCTTGAACGCCGCATCGTCGTCTAGAGCATGATCCGGAAAAGTGTGTAGCGGTTTTCCGAGAAGATCATGCTCAAATAAAAGACCTAAAGCGCGACCACGCGCTTTAGGCGGGCCGGAAGCCCGCTTGCTCCAGTGCCGCACGCGCCTCGTCCGAGCCGAGTGCGTCGAGAAAGGCCTGCACCGCCGGACGCTGCTTGCACGCCGTCACCAGCGCAAAGTCATAATGCTCTTCCGCGAGCGGAATGAAACCGAGGCCGACCGCATGGGCGACCGGCGCAATGGTCATGCCCCAGTCGGCGCGGTGCTGCGCGACGGCTGCGGCCACGGCGTTGTGCGAGCGCGGCTGGTTCCAGTAGCCCTCCGGGCGGGCGCCACCGAGCAGCCGGTCGATCAGGATGCGCGTGCCGGCGCCCTGGTTGCGATTGACCATGATGCAGGCGGGGTCCGTGAGCGCGGCGGCAACGGCGTCCTTTGCGCTGAGGCCCTCGAAGCGCTTGTCGCCCTTCCGGAACACGATGCCCTGCATCCGCCGCCAGCCCGGCACGAGCTCGAGGCCCTCGACGAGATAGGGCGTGTTGTAGGTCTCGCTCTTGTCGTCGAACAGATGGATCGGCGCCAGATCGCATTCGCCCCGCTTCGCCGCCGCAAGTCCGCCGAGACTGCCGACCGCGATCGACCGCACGGCCAAGCCCGCGCGCGCGAGCGGCGCGGTGACGAGATCGAGGCCGGTGCAATGGCTGCCGACGATGACGAGATCGGGCACGCGCACATGCGGCGTGAACAGCGTCACCTCGGCCTCGGTGCCGGCCGGCATCTGATCGGCCAGCGCATCGATGCGCAAGAAGCCGTCGGCCTGCGCGAAGGAGGTGATGGCACCGGACCCCTTGCCGGAGGGGTAGGCGATCAAGCCGTCCTTGCCGTCGACCAGCGAGACCATGACGAACTCGGTACGGCCGAGCTCGGAAGCGATACGCACCGGCACGGTCGCGTTCACCTTGGCGTCGGAGCGCGGCGGCAGGCCGGCCATGCGCCGCAGCACAGGCACGATCATGTCGTGGAAGGTGAACATCGCCGAGGTCGGAAAGCCCGGCAGGATCACCACCGGCTTGCCGTCGCATACCGCGAGGCACAGCGGCTTGCCGGGCTTCAGCGCAACGCCATGCGCGATGATGCCGGGCGTGCCGAGCCGGCCGATGATGCGGTGGGACAGATCGCCCGCGCCCTTCGACGTGCCGCCGGAGAGCACCAGCATGTCGGCGTCCGTCAGCGCGCGGCGCATGGCGGATTYGAGTTTCGCTTCGTCGTCGGGAATGGCGCCGAGGAAGATTGCCTCACCGCCGTTCTCGTCGATCGCCGCTGCGACGATCGCGCCATTGGTGTCGTAGATCGCGGCGGGCGGAAGCACCTGGCCGGGCTGAACCAGTTCGTCGCCGGTGGAGATCACGGCGACCCGCGGCTTGTGCGCGACAGTCACCTCGGCAATGCCGCAGGCCGCCAGCATGCCGATCTCGCGCGAGCCGATGATCGTACCGGCGCGCAGCAGCGCCTCGCCGCGCGCGATGTCGGACCCGGCGTACGACACGAATTGCCCCGGTGAGGCGGCGCGACGGACGTCGATCGCATCCGATCCGACCGGCTGGGTGTGCTCGACCATGACGACGGCGTCGGCGCCGCGCGGCACCGGACCGCCGGTGGCGATCGGCGTCGCGGTTCCCGCCGCCACTGGCAGCGTCGGCGCAGTGCCGCAGTGGATGGTCTCCCCGTTCAGCGCAAGGCGAACGGGCACACCTTCGCCGGCCCTTGCGAGGTCGGCCGAGCGGACGGCAAAGCCATCGACATTGGAACGATCGAAGGGCGGAACGTCGATCGGCGCAGTGACGTCCTCGGCAAGCGCCGCGCCAAGCACATCGGCAAGCGGGCGCGTTTCGCTCGGCAGCGCGCGCGGAAACAGCGCGGCCTCGAAGCGCGCCAGCGCTTCCTCGCGCGACAGGATCTTGAGGAACTGTTCCTGTTCGAGTTGCGGCAGCGGATTCATGGTCATGTCCGAACCATATCACTCCTGTATCAGATAGGCATCGACCGGCGCGCCCGCACCAAATCCCTCGTGGCTAGCGGAAATGAGCAGCCATGCATCCGCGCCGGCGATTGCCTGCAACGGCCATTCACCCACCGCGAGCGGCAGCCACGCGCGCTGCTCGTCCGCCAACAACACGACTTCGGCGATGCCGACACCCGATGCAATCTTGCGCGCAAGCGGCAAGGTCACCGGACGCCGCGGCCGCCGCGCCGACAATCGGTCGATGACCGGAAGCACGAGCGCGAACCAGGCGGCCAGCGCATGATCCGGCGAGCCGGGCAAGACGACAACGGGAACTTTTCCGAGCCGCCCGACCGCGGCGGTGCGTCCGGGCTGGAGCGCAAGGCCATGGGCGATCACCTCACCGCGCCGCGCCAGCGCCGTGACAGCGGCATCGCGGCGACCGACGCCGCTGCCGCCGATCGTGACCACGAGATCGCAGGAGGACGCATCGAGCGCATCGGCGATCGATGACGCGTCGCGCGTGCCGGCTTCGTGCGTCGTTACATCCAGTCCCGCTGCACGTGCGATGTCGGCAATCATATGCGTCGTCGCCGTCGCATCGGGCACATTGACGATGCGCAGAAGCGGCCGGCGAACGCTCAACCTGTCCACCCCCGCCACGCGCGCGAGCAGCAGAGCGGCCGCACCGACGGGATGTCCCTCCGCGCCGGCGGGCGTCCGTTCTGCGACGTCGCTTCCGGCGCGCCTGACGCCCTGTCCGGGCAGCCCTTCGGCCAGCACCTGAGCGAGCGCACCCGACACGTCCACCGCATCGGCGTCGAGCACACAATCGCATCCGTCGGGCATGGCTTCACCGGCCTCGACCCATGCCGGGGCTTCTGTCAGCGGCAGCGGCGAATAGGAGGAGGCACCGACGAGATCATTGGCGCGCAACGCCCAGCCATCGGCAGCCGCGATATCACGAGGCGGATGGGCTGCGAGCAACGGCGCCCCCGCCGCGATGCAGCCGGTCGCCTCGGTCAGCGGCAATTCGATCGGCGCGATCGGATCAACGCCTCGCAGCAACGCGGCGAGCGCGGTGTCGAGCGGCGTGAGCGATGGCGGCAGGCGCTGGGTCATGCGCCATGATGGACCATGCATCGCCCGGTTTGGCAACCGCTCACGGCACGCACATCAGCCGGCCGACTTGTCCGCATTGGGGAAGAACAGCTGCTGCCCGTCGACCTTGTAGCCGGCGATCGCGGCCTGGCCATCCGGCGAGATCAGCCAGTCGATGAAGGTCTGCCCCAGTTCCTTCTTCACGTTCGGAAATTTTTCCGGATTGACCAGCATCACGCCGTATTGGTTGAGCAGCCGCTTGTCGCCTTCGACGAGGACGTCGAGGTCGCCGCGATCCTTGAAAGCGATCCAGGCCCCACGGTCGGACAGCAGATAGGCGTTCGCCGCGCGCGCGGCATCGAGGGCCGCGGCCATGCCCCGTCCGGCCTCGCGATACCATGCGCCCTTGGCGCTGGCGATGTCGATGCCGGCGACGATCCAGAGCGCGAGCTCCGCGGCATGGGTGCCGGAGCGATCGCCGCGCGTCACGAACGGCGCGCCCTTGGCCTCGATCGCCTTCAACGCGGCCGCGATGTCCTTGCCCTTCACCCCGGCGGGATCGCTCTTCGGCCCGATCAGCAGATAGTCGTTGTACATCACGTCGAAGCGCTTTGCGCCAAAACCGTCGGCGACGAATTTCTCCTCCTGCGGCCGCGCATGCATCAGCACGACATCGACCTCACCCCGTCGCGGTCCGTCGAGCACCTCATCGGCACGCCGTGCGATCACCGTCACGTCGATGCCGGTCTTGTCGTGGAAGATCGGCAGCAGGTAGTCGAGCAGGCCTGACTCCTGCGTCGCTGTCGTCGTGGCCAGGACGATCGCGCGATCCTCCGCGGATGACGCCGCAATGCCCGCGGCAAGGCCGCAGAGAAGCGCAAATGCAGCGGAGAGGCGGCGAAAGGCCATGACCGGGTTCCCGTTCGATACGATGCGGTCATCATGATGATCGATTGCGCCGCACTCGTGACGCGTTTGCCCATTCACCACGCGCAGCGACAACAAGAGATAGAGCGCGAGCTGGACCACTACCGACGCCGCGCGTCCGGCGATCGCGCCGAGACGGGTCGCCCGGGAAAGATCGGCAACGCACCGACCGGCATGTCGACTGCGACGGCGAAAGCAACGATCGCAAGGCCCGCACCACGCGAGCGACTGAGGATCGTGATCAAAGTGAAATCGCTTGTCAGCATGTGTTGCAAAGCAGCGAGATCATCAGGCATGGTTCGCGCGGACCGAAATTGAACTGCAGAATTCCACCTGCGTCGAACCTCAAAAAAGAAGCAAGAATTTGCATAGGAATGCAGGATGGAATTCCTGACGACCAGTGAAGCCGCCGACTATCTCAGGCTCGGCGAGCGCAAACTGTACGAACTTGTCACCAACGGCGCGATCCCCTGCACCAAGGTGACCGGAAAGTGGCTGTTTCCCCGGCACGAGCTCGACCTCTGGGTGTTGTCGGGACTGGCGCGTCCGGCCGGCATGCTGACGGCGGAGCCGCCGCCGGTCGTGGGCGGCAGTCATGACGAGCTGTTGGATTGGAGCCTGCGCGAGTCGGGCTCCGGCCTCGGATCGATGAGCGAGGGCAGCGCGCGCGGGCTCGAGCGCTTGCAGCGCGACGAGGTGATGGCCGTGGCGGTGCACTTCCACAGCCTGGATGCGGCCGACAATCCCGCCAGCGACGCCAGTGTCGAGGCGCTGCGGGCCGCTCCGGACCTGCACGATGCGGTGCTGGTCGCATTCGTGCGCCGCGAGCAGGGTCTGATGCTGCCGCCGGGCAATCCCAAGCGGCTGCGCGGCCTGTCCGACGTGCTCGCGCTCGGCGCCAGGATGGCGATGCGACAACAAGGCACAGGTGCGCAGATGTTGCTTGACGTGCTGCTGAAGCGCGCAAGCGCCACGATGCGGGATTTGCGCCGGGTGGAGACGCCGGGCCTGACCGGTCCGGATCTCGCCGAGGTGATCCGCGCGGGACAAGCCGATTGCGGGGTGGCGACGCGCGCAGCGGCGCGCTCGGCCGGCCTCGATTTCGTGCCGCTGGCCTGGGAAAACTTCGACCTTGCGATGCGGCAGCGCAGCTATTTCCGCCCCGCCATGCAGGCCCTGATCCGATTCCTCAGCGAAAGACGGCTGCGGCAGCGTGCCGAGGAGCTCACCGGCTACGATCCCTCGCCGGCGGGGCAGATCCGCTTCGCGGCCTGACATTGACGCCCGCCCCCAAATAGTTGCAAAAGAAACCAATTCAGCCGGGCATACCCGGACGGCAACACCGGCCAACGAGCCGGATCAGGGGAGGACAAGCGTGAATCCAACGAGATTTGGACTGCCGGTCGCTGCCGGCTTTGCAGCCACGTTCTTGGCGGCGACGCTGATGTCGGGCGCCGCAATGGCGCAGGTTTCCGACGACGTCGTCAAGATCGGCGTGCTCACCGACATGAACGGCCCGGCCTCCGCGCCGACCGGCCAGGGCTCGGTGACGGCGGCGCAGATGGCGATCGACGATTTCGGCGGCACCGTGCTCGGCAAGCCGATCAGCATCGTCATTGGCGACCACCAGCTCAAGGCCGACATCGGCGGCGGCATCGCGCGGCGCTGGTATGACGTCGATCAGGTCGATCTGATCGTCGACGTGCCGGTCTCGGCGGTCGGGCTCGCGGTGCAGAACGTCGCCAACGAGAAGAAGCGGCTGTTCATCACCCACTCCACCGGCACCGCGGATTTCCACGGCAAGTTCTGCTCGCCCTATGCGATCCAGTGGGTGTTCGACACCCGCGCGCTCGCGGTCGGCACCGCTGACGCCGTGGTCAAGCGCGGCGGCGACAGCTGGTTCTTCATCACCGACGACTACGCCTTCGGCCATTCGCTGGAGCGCGACGCCTCCAGCGTGGTCACCGCCAACGGCGGCAAGGTGCTGGGCTCGGTGCGGCCGCCGCTGGCAACGCCCGACCTCTCGTCGTTCGTGCTCCAGGCGCAGGCCTCCAAGGCCAAGATCATCGGCATTGCCGCAGGTCCCCCCAACAACATGAACGAGATCAAGACCGGCTCGGAATTCGGCGTGTTCAAGGGCGGCCAGCAGATGGCGGCACTGCTGGCGCTGATCACCGACATCCACGGCCTTGGCCTGCAGGCGGCGCAGGGCCTGTTGCTGACGACCTCGTTCTATTGGGACATGGACGACAAGACCCGCGAATGGTCGAAGCGCTATTTCGCCAAGATGAACAAGATGCCGTCGATGTGGCAGGCCGGCGTCTATTCGAGCGTGATGCACTATCTCAACGCCATCAAGGAAACCGGCACCGACGATCCGCTCAAGGTCGCCGCGAAGATGCGCGAGAAGCCGATCGAGGATTTTTTTGCCCGCAACGGCAAACTGCGCGAGGACAATCTGATGGTGCACGATCTCTGGCTGGTGCAGGTGAAGACACCGGAGGAGAGCAAATATCCGTGGGACTATTACAAGATCCTCACGACCATCTCGGGCGACAAGGCGTTCGGGCCGCCGGACCCGGCCTGTGCGATGGTGAAGAAGTGACGATCGCTTAAAGCGATCGTCATTCCGGGGCGGTGCAAAGCACCGAACCCGGAATCTCGAGATTCCGGGTTCGCGCTTTGCGCGCCCCGGAATGACGGCCGCTTAGGGAGCGACCGTCACTTCATCACCCCGATCTCGCGAAAGTACTTCACCACGCCCGGATGAATCAGCTCCGGCCTCGGCGCGGCGGCGACCGTGTTCGCCGCGGTCGTCTCGCAGGCCTGCGCGAGCTGCTTGCAGAACGTCGCCTCGACGCCGTGCAGCGTCTTGGCGAGGCGATAGGCGACATCGTCGGGCAAATCCTCGCGCGTGAGGACAAAGCTCCAGGAGCCGAGCGAGGCGATCGGCTCGGACTGTTTTGGATAGCTGCCGGCCGGCACGGTCAGCGGCTTCAGGAACGCATGCTTTGCGCGGATGCGCGCGATCTCTTCAGTGCTCGGGGCGATGAAGCGTGCGCCGGAGGCGCTCGACGCCACCGCAGCAAAACCGGGCCAACCGATGCCGGCGCCCCAAAGTGCTGCGACACGTCCGTCCTCGACCATCGCAGGGCCATCGCCGGCGCGGTCGAGATAGACAGCCTTGAAGTCCTCGTCCTGCTTCAGGCCGAGGCCATCCAGCACATAGCGCGCCAGGATCGGCAGGCCGGAGCCCTTGGCGCCGAACGCGACGGGCTGGCCGACGAGATCGCGAATGGTCCTGTAGGGACTGTCCGCCCGCACCACGAACATGCCGGGATTGGAATAGATCGCGGTGAGAATCTTCAGCGCCACCTTCGCGCGGCCGATGCCTGCAAAAGCCTCGTAGGCCGGTTCGCCCGCGACCAAAGCGAGATCGAGCTCGCCTTTCTCCAGCAGCGGAATGTTCTCGTTGCTGCCCTTGGTGTTGCGCGGGGCGATGGCGAGCGACGGGTCCGCCGCGTTCATCGCTTGCGCAAAGGCATTGCCATAGAGCGGAAAGCCGCCGCCGGGCGTCGCGGTGCCCAAGCTGAGTGTCGTGGTCGGAATGGCATTGCCTCCGGTTTGAGCGGCGGCGGGGCTTGCGAGCAGCGCCGCGCCGAGAAGGATGGTGATTGCGAATTTCATGGTCGTTCCCGGCCGCCCCGCGTCAACATCGACTTCAGGCGATGTAGGCAGCGGGCGGTTTTTGTGAAAGCATGCAGTCCAACGACAATAATGCAATGGGAGACGTCATGTTGCGAATTTTGCGGTGCGCTGTTTTCGGGCTCACGTTGATATCAGGCCTGTTCAGCGCCGCACCTCCCGCCTCCGCCGCCGACTATCCCAACCGCCCCGTGCACTGGATCATCGGCTTCTCCGCCGGTGGTCCGGTCGACATCGTGGCGCGGATCATGGCGCAGTGGCTGTCGGAGCGTCTCGGCCAGCAATTCATCGTCGAGAACCGTGCCGGCTCCGGCGGCAACATCGCGGCCGGCGCCGCGATCAACGCGCCGGCGGACGGCTACACCCTGCTGTTCGTCGCGCCCAACAATGCGATCTCGACCTCGCTCTACAAGAAGCTGCCGTTCGACTTCCTGCGCGACACCGTGCCGGTCGCGAGCATCATGCAGCTCACCAACATGCTGGTGGTCTCCAACGCGATGCCGGTGAAGACGGTTCAGGAGTTCATCGACTATTGCAAGGCCAACCCCGGCAAGATCTCCTTTGCCTCCTCCGGTAACGGCACCTCGGTGCACATGTCGGCGGAGCTGTTCAAGGTGATGACCAAGTGCGACATGGTGCACGTGCCCTATCGCGGCTCTGCGATCGCCTTCCCCGACATCATCTCCAACAAGGTGCAGCTGATCTTCGACAACCTTCCCTCCGCACTCGAGCAGGCCAAGGGCGGCAATGTCCGTGCGCTCGGCGTCACCTCGCCGCAGCGCTGGCCGATCGTGCCCGACGTGCCCACGATCGCGGAGACCGTGCCGGGATTCGAATCGGTCGGCTTCTACGGTATCTCCGCGCCGAAGGGCACGCCGCCCGAGATCGTCGAGATCCTCAACAAGGCGGTCGGCGAGGCGCTGAAGGACCCCAAGCTGGTGGCACGTCTCGCCGAGACCGGCGGCATCCCCAAGCCGATGACGCCGGCGGAGTTCGGCAAGCTGGTCACCGACGAGACCGAGAAGTGGCGCAAGGTGGTGGAGTTCGCCGGGGTGTCGGTCGACTAGGGCCGGCCCGCCGCGGGGTCTGTCGCTCGCCGGCAAGGGATTTGGGGGGACCGGCAGGTCCCCTCCAATCAAAAATGGCGAAAACAACCCCATGCACAGTAGAAAAGTCTTGCAGTTACAGGGGGTTACGGAAGTGAAAAAACGAGCCCTCGCGCGGCGATTTGACTTGTCGGGCAAAACAGGAGCATAAGTGCATCATCCGCCAATTTCGGTAATTCGAAAATTACCGGCGTGCTGCGCTAGGGGTTTCCATTCGCCAGAGCCAGCATTGCACCCCCGCCTCCGTCCCTGTAAACGAACCGCGCACCGTTGCCGGCCGCGCCTCCCGCGGACCGTCTCGCGGCGGGGCCTGTAGCTCAATGGTTAGAGCCGGCCGCTCATAACGGTCTGGTTGCAGGTTCGAGTCCTGCCGGGCCCACCAAGGACATCAGGGTATGCGGACACTTTGAAAACGACTCGATTTCCGCTTTAAGAACGACTCGATTTCGTTTTGAAAAACGACTCGATCTCAGATCTCCCTGAAACGCCTGTCAAATTTTTCCTCGATTTTTTTCGCAGAATTTTGCGCCCCGAAAAAAGTGAGGGGGGTCTTTTCTCRTCGAGGGCTGTCCGCTGCATCTCCAAGGAAGATGGGTGCCCCGCCGATTGACCGGACGCCCCTTTTCTTCCCAACTGACAAGAGCGGGTGGGCGCGCAGGAATCATCGTGCGGACTGGTATCGCAACCGATAGTTCAACAAGCGTATTTTTCCGCGATCTTGTCGCCAATCGAAAGCTCTTCAGCCTCCATGATTTTCAAACCGGTCTCGGTTATTTTGACAACATCGGTCACGCACGATTCAAATTTTGTTTTTTGACCTTGGGGCAGGCAAATATCCGCCCGCGTGGTCGTTGCCGCCGTGCGCGGCGATGAACATGGCGACGGCCGACCGGCAATAGGATTCGATTTCGTTGTCGTCCTCTGCTCTCGCCTCATCGAAGCGTGCGATAATCAGGAGATCAGATCCTTTGAAAAGCGCGGCAAACAAGCGGGCGGACCGGAGAGGATCGGGCACGTTCAGAACCGCCTTCGCGTGCAACTGACGCAAGAGGGCCTCGATTTGGGCGATGACATAGGCGGGGCCGGCTTCGAAATGGAGCTTGCTTAACGAGTTTTGACTCGTCTTGTCGGCCATGACCATGGCTTCGACACTGCGGACGTCTGATCTCAACAGCGTGCGAAGCAGTAATGATCCCACCGCCATGAGCTGATCTTCGACCGAACCGTCGACGCCTTCAAGAAGGGCCTGTGGTGCAAACAACTGATGGCAGCCGGCCGCCATGGCCGCGCTGAACAGCGCCTCCTTGTTCTCGAAGTGCCGATAGATGCTGAGCTTGGATATCTTCGCCCGCTGGGCGACCTTGTCCAATGTCGTCGCTTGAAAACCCAACTCCACAAAGAGCTCGCGCGCGGCGTCGACGATCGTTTGGCCAAGCGCCTCGTTGACGGGCCGGCCGCGCCGGCCCTGGTTGTTTTCGCTCACGACAATTCCAGTACTTGACAGTATTCTAATTCTTGCATTACGATACCATAAAGTATCTGAAATGTGCAAGCCAATGGGTAGGTTCAACCTGTCCTCCAAACGGAGCCCATCACCATGGATGACGTCATCATCATCGGCGGCAGCTTTGCCGGTCTCGCCGGCGCCCTGCAGCTCGGCCGTGCCCGTCGCAAGGTCACCGTTCTCGATACCGGCCTGCCGCGCAACCGCTTCGCCGGCCACTCGCATGGTCTGCTCGGCCATGATCACAAGCCACCGCTGGACATCCTGGCCGAGGCGCGGCAGCAGCTGGCGCGTTATCCCACGATCAAGCTGGTCAGTGCCCGGGCCGACAGCGTCTCCGGCACCGTCGACGATTTCACCGTCCTCACTTCCGATGGCGAAAGCTTTGGGGCGCGTCGTCTGATCCTGAGCTATGGCATCACCGACCAGATGCCTGATGTTCCGGGCTTTACCGAAGGCTGGGGCACGTCCATCGTGCCCTGCCCCTATTGCGACGGCTTTGAAGTCGCCGGCCAGCATTGGGGCCTCGTCTGGTCCGGCCCGCAGTCGCACAATCAGGTCAGGCTGTTCCGCGATTGGACCGATAAGTTGACACTCTTCGCCGATGGTCACGACATTCCGCCCGATATCCGGGCCGATCTGGCGCGACGCAACATACCCGTCGTCGATGGCCGGATCACTGGGATCGCCCAACGCGGGGCCCATAACGCCACCGTCAAGCTCGATACCGGCCCCGATGTCGCGGTCGACATCCTGTTCGTGCATCCGCGCAACAAGCCGTCCGCAAGCCTGCATGAATCACTGGGCCTCGCCACGGTCAAAACACCCCTCGGCATCATCCTCAAGGTCGACGAGCGCCGCGAAACCAGCATGCCCGGCATCTACGCCGCCGGCGACCTCGCCAACCCCATCACGCCGCCATCGGTCACCCTGGCATCATCGCACGGCGCGATGGCGGGTATCTTCGCCCAGCAGTCGATGGTGGTTTGAGAGCACAGATGCAGGATGAGCATGGGCGTCGAACCGGACAGCGCGGGTGTGCGCTTCCCTCCGCCCTTCGTCTATCTGGGAGCGCTGCTGTTGGGGCTGGCGGCGGAGCGGTTCGTCATTCTGCGCTCGTTCGGCATCCACTGGTGGTTGCTGGTTGCGACGGGCGCGCTGCTCTTCGTTGCCGGCGCGGCGATGATGCTTGCGGCGGCGTGGCTGTTCCAGCGGCTGGGCACCAACGTTCCGCCGTCGCAGCCAACGACCCTCATCGCAACGACCGGCCCTTATCGGTGGACCCGCAATCCCATGTATCTTGGCATGGCGCTTATCTATGCCGGCCTTGCGATCGGCTTCGACGGGCCGATCGCCTTCGCCTTGCTCCCGTTGGTGCTGATCGCGATCCAGACGCAGGTGATCGCCCGCGAGGAGCGCTATCTCGAAGCGAAGTTCGGCGACGACTACCGCCGCTACAAGGCCGAGGTTCGCCGCTGGCTCTGACTATTGCGCCGCTGCCGTCTGCGTGGCCGCCCGTCAGCCAGCTTTCCCAACGGATCGCCGTCGTTACCCGGAGCAGCTTTCAGTATCTGGAAAGTATCCATCCGTCTTGCAGAGCCGTCGGCCATCCAACAACAGGGTGCATCAATGGTCTACAGTCTAATTGTCAAAAAAGAGATCCGCAGGAGCTTCGATCATGTCAACAACCAGCGTTGGGATGATGCTGCAAAGGGCCTAACACCAAACGCGTATCACTGGGTTGCCGGAGATCATGCGTTGGGGGGTGAGCGACATGGAAAGCAATCGGTGAAGCAGTGGTTCGAGCGCATGGGCCGTGTTTTCCCGAAGCTTCACATAGATATTGAGCAGGTCGAGGTGACGGGTTGGCCATGGAATACCACAGTGTTCGTCAAGTGGCGGGCCAACGCGAGGCTACTTGACGGCCAAAGCTCGTATGTGAACAGGGGCGTCCACGTCTTCAAGTTGCGATGGGGCAAGGTTTATTCGATTGAGGAATACTTCGACTCGCAGGCTGCAGAACGAAGCCTCGCTATCCAAGCTCGTGCCGGTTTGGATGAAGCTGCGGCTGGACCAATCGTGAGCTAACGCGGATCATTCGTGTGATGCCGCCATCAGCTTATCAGGTCGCCGACTGGAATGGCCAAAGCGGGGAGCGCTGGGTCGCTAACCAGGCCCGGCTCGATGCCATGGCGGCGGTGTTCGGCCAGGCCGCGATCGAAGCCGCCGCACCCGCCACGGGCGAACGCGTGCTGGACATCGGCTGCGGCGCGGGCGCGTCGAGTCTGGCTCTGGCGGCCCGCGTCGGCGCGGGGGGCCAAGTGCTGGGCGTGGACATATCCGAAGCGCTGATCGGCCGAGCGCGCGCGCTTGCGCCGCAGGATACGCCGGTCCAGTTCCGGGTGGCCGACGCTGGCAGCGCCGAGCTGCCCGAGGCCGCGTTCGACATCCTGTTCTCGCGTTTCGGGGTGATGTTCTTCGACGATCCTACGGCGGCGTTCGCTCATATGCGCCGTGCGCTCAAGCCGGGCGGGCGGGTCGCTTTCGTCTGCTGGCGCGGCATGGCCGAGAACGATTGGGTGCGCCTGCCGATGGACGCGATCAAAGGCATCGTCCCGCCGACGGCGCCGCCCGATCCCGAAGCGCCCGGCCCATTCTCGTTCGGCGACCGGGGGCGGGTGGCTCGTATCCTGACGGCGGCCGGCTTCACCGATATCGCTCTCGCGCCCTTCGATGCTTCCATCCCGTTTGGCGAGGGCGCGACGCGGGACGCGGCGATCGACGACGCGGTGAAGATGACGTTCGAGGTCGGCCCGCTGTCGCGCGTGCTCGCTGATCAGCCCGACGACATCCGGGCCCGCGCATCGGCCGCGGTTCGTGCCGCCTTCGCGGGCCGCCCCGGCGAGCGGTCGGTGATGATCGACAGAGCGACGTGGATCGTCACGGCGCGCAATCCGGCAAGCTGACAGGGATTAGCAGGGGAGACGCCCCCTCGATGGAGGGGGCCGTCTTTGGCCGGTCAGCGGGGCCAGATGAGTAGCCCTGACGCGCCTTCGGTTGACCCTGGCGAGCCGGAGTGAATTCGATCGAGCGATCGCCGGCAACATCGTGCGAATACGGCTTTCAACTTCGTCCTGAACCAGGACTATCGCGACTAAGCCGAAGCTGCCGGACCGAGCGCCCGCCGACACAAAAAACGGGGCGAATTCCGCAGCGTCTCGAACGACTTGCAGGATCGAGTCGTTTTCAAAACGAAAGCACCGCTGATCGAATCGTTCTTAAGGTCAAGATCGAGTCGTTTTCAAAATGCAGGAATCAGCAAACTCAAGCACTTAGCCGAGTCGTTTTCAAAGTGTCCCCACACAGGGGCTGTACCCGAACGGATGTAGCCGATGTTACGGCTGCCAGACGAAGCGCTATATCCGAACTGACGACTGGGCTTTCGACCTTCCCGGGATGACATTCTGTCTGGAGTGCAGAACCCGTCCGATTGCGTGGAGCGATTGCGATGAGGGAGGCTACGATGGATTTTTCGCGGATGTCGGATGGGATCCGGCTGCATCACGCCTCTCATCGGCACGATGGGTACGATGGTGACGACGAAGCGGGTCCGACACCGGGCGCCCCGTTCCTGACCGAGGCGGTCGGCGGTGGCGCCCAGGTCCATGGTCCCGGCCCGTTTGCAGGTCAATTGGTAGGTCAATCTGCAGGAACTGAAGCGCACTCCGCGAGCGCGAATACCCAGCATCATGACTCCGACCCGATTCAATCCAAACATCCCATATCGGGGGTCGACACGGGCGGCCACGTCGGCAACCACGCTGCGGCGAGCCTGGATGTTTCGTCCACCACGCCCGCTTCCGGCGCATCACATCCCGGGATGGGCATTGCTAAGGTCGAGAGCGGAGCGAACACGGCCGGGAACGGCGGAGACGGCTACTTTTACGGAAGTATCATTCACGCGTCCCTGTTGATCTATGAACCGATCAACATCTCGGTGAGCCTGGGATACGGCTCGGTCGCCCTGGCCAACCAGTCCAACAATTTGAATGTCGATCAATCCGCCTTTCAGATGGCCGGCGTCGGCGGCCATGGCGGCAATGACAACATTGCATCGGGAGGCAGCATCAGTACTTCCTTGACCGCCGGCGTGATCGCGAGCGGCGACAACGGCGCCGGAAACGGCGGCAGCGGCTATTTCTCGGGTGCGATCGTGGACGCTCCCGTGGTGATCTATCATCCGATCAATATAGCGGTGGCGGCCTCGGGCGGCTCTGCGCATGCAAGTCAATCGAACACGGTGGACATCGATCAGTCGGCCACTCAGATCGCGGGCGTCGGCGGAAGTGGCGGAAATGGCAACGTGGCCGCCGGCGGCAGCGTCATGACGCTCGACCCCAGCTGGGGATCAAGCAACGGAGGGGGCGTCCCGGACGTTCAAACCGGCGGAAGCCAGGCTGGCAATGGCGGCGACGGCGCGTTCTACGGCGGGCTCGTCCATTCCTCCGTCGTGGTGTACGACCCGATCAACATCGCAGTCGCGGGCTATGGCTCCAACGTTCATTCGGTCCAGACCAATGACGCCTACGTGGATCAATCCATCATTCAGATCGCCGGCATTGGCGGGCACGGCGGCAACGCCAACGCCGCGGCGGGCGGCCATGCAAGCCTTCTTTCCCATGGCCTGTGGGGCGGCTCCGATGCGATCGCGACCGGTTCGAACGGCGCAGGCAATGGCGGCAACGGATATTTTGCCGGCAGCCTGATCGATGTCAGCGTCGCGATCTATGCACCCATCAATATCGCAATTGCAGGTCCCCATTCGACGGCCGTAGCCGACCAGGTCAACAACGTGCACATCGACCAGAGCGCGATCCAGATCGCCGGTGTTGGCGGGGACGGCGGCAACGGCAATCTCGCGCTGGGTGGCGATCTTTCGGCCCATCTTCTGTCGGATCTTCACCTGTTGGGATAGCGGAACATCGCGCCGCTCGCACAAGCCCGATTACGAGCTGCGTCGACACTCCGCGCATGCAAGCTCGCCCTGCGGGCCCTCCCGGATGTTTCGAGCTCCGGTGTTGCGCGACGAATGTCGTACTTTCGTACGTAGGCCCGCCAAACCGGATGGTGTCCGATTTGACATCTATCGCCATCGCGCGTGGGCGGATCAGACTTGCCGCGCGCGTCCGCCTGATCGGGATGGATGATGCACGAAAGCCAACAGAAACAGGGAGGCCCCAAATGTTGCCCAAAGCGATCCACATCTCGGACTCGATCGAATTCAAATCGATCAACACCGGTGGTCAAAGCGTCGGAAATGGCGGCGACGGCACCTTCAAGGGAGCCATCATCAGCAAGCCGACGCTCAACTTCGATCCAACCAACAAGGCGGAAGGTGCCGACGTGCACGTGAGCACCGGCGATCACGTCAAGCAGACGGCAGATTGGGATGCCGGCGGCGCCAACGCGAAGGCCTCGGTGTTCTCGAAGGCCCATGGCGGAGACGCCGAGTCGAACGGAAGCCAGAAATCCTACAGCGGTTACGATACCTCCAAGGTCTACGCCAATACGGATGCGACCCAGATCAACAAGGTCTCGGTCGACCAGCACCAGGAGGTCGTTGCCGGCATCGGCGGCAATGGCGGAGACGGCAACGCCGCGCTGGGCGGAGAGGTGAGCTTCCATCTCGATGCGTTCTGACCACCGGCTCGTCCGGCTGGCAGGACCGGTGGCCGCCGCCACCGGTCCTGACGTTCGAACCGATACCCCGCCGATACCGCTGGCAGATGATTTTGGCCATCGGTCATGTGCGCCGGACCTCGATTTCAGGCGGTGACGATCATGCTGATGCCGCCCATTCGGCTCCCCATCCTGCCGCAGATCGGGACGCCACTGCACGCGGCCCTCCGGTCCTGCGCGGGACCGCTCGGTCTCGTATTCGCGTATAGCTGCAGCTACAACCTGCTTCTGTTTGCGCCCTCCATCTATCTTCTTCAGATCTACGACCGGGTGTTGTCGAGCCGGAGCGGCGACACTTTGCTCCTGCTCACGCTCATTGTCGCGATCACGGTGGTCGTCGGCGGCGTGTTCGATGCATTGCGGCGCGCTGTCCTTGGACGCCTTGGCGCCTGGCTCGACGATCGACTTCGTCCTTGCGTGCTCTCGGCCGGCCTCGAATCGGCGCTTCGCAGCGATTGGACGCAGGCGTCGGGCGCATATCGGGATCTCACCGTGCTGCGCCAGTTCGTCGAGTCCGGCGCATGTACGATGCTGTTCGACGCGCTCTGGGCGCCCTTGTTCCTCCTTGTCCTGTTTCTGATCCATCCCCTGCTTGGCGTGGTGGGCGCCTGCTGCGTCGCCTTCCTGTTCGCGCTCACGGTTGCCGGAGAGCTGGTCACGGAAGACGTTCTGCTCAGATCCGGCGCCGCGCTGTCCAGAAGCTGCGGCCGCCTCCAGACTGCAGCGAGCAACATCCACATGATCCGCGCCATGGGAATGCTCGACAACGCTGCGCGCATGATCCACCGTGACGCGCAGCACGCGCGCAGAGAGCACGATGTGGCACTTCGGCGAGGCGAGATCGTCTCACTGGCCGCCAAGCCGGTTCGCGCGCTGTCGCAGGTCCTGATCATGGGGGCCGCCGCGTGGCTCGTCCTCGATCACGGGAAGAGTCCGGCAATCATCTTTGCTGCCACGCTTATGTTCAGCCGGGCGCTGGCGCCGGTCGAAAGTGCGGTCGCAGGCTGGAAATCACTCGTGACGGCCGTGAGCGCCTGTCAACGGCTCGGCGCACTTCTCGCCGCATTCCCCGTCGCCCGGCAGCAGAGCGCGGAGGTTTCTCCGCTGCAGGCGCAAAGCGGCCTCGTCGTCGACAATGTTGGCGTGAGGCTTGCGGGGACCAACCATCTTCTCCTGAACGGCGTCTCGTTCAGCCTCATGCCCGGAGAATGCCTTGGCATCATCGGTCCGTCCGGGTCGGGCAAGTCCTTGCTCGGCCAGGTGATCGCCGGGCTGTCGATGCCAACGCATGGCCGTGTCGTCCTCGACAATACCGACGTCTCGCTGCTTCGCGAGGGCCGAAACGGCGACCGCCTCGGATATCTCCCCCAGGACATCAACCTGCTCGGCGACACCATCAACGACATCATCGCACGCCTTGAAGATGCCGACCGGCGGAAGGTCATCGAAGCGGCCAAGCTCGCCGGTATCCATGGGGCGATCATGCGCCTGCCGCTGGGTTACGACACGGTGGTTCAGAGCGAAGCGACCTTCTCGCGCGGGTATCGGCAGCGCCTCGGTCTTGCCCGCGCCTTTTTCGGCAGTCCACGTCTCATCGTTCTCGACGAGCCCAACGCCAGCCTCGACTACGGGGGCGAGCGAATGCTCCTGGATGCCATCGCGCGCATGAAGCTCGCAGGCGTCATCCTTGTCGTCGTCACTCACCGGATGGGTCTTCTCGCCGCCACGGACAAGATTGCCATCATGGAGGACGGTGCGGTCGCCGCGTTCGGCGACAGCGAGGACATCTTTGAACGGCACCTGAGCCGACCCCAGGTTACTTCGCAGATTGCGCCATGATCTGGAACTCTCTCACCATCTGGAAGATTCCCGCCGTCTCGAGGCTTCCCATGATCTGGGACCAGCTCATGCGAGCGCCGGCAAGCCCCCCGCCCGCCCGGCGATTTGGCGTCGTGGTGACCGCAATCGACGATTTCGAACCTCTAGAGTTTCCATGGTGTTCGACGCCCACGCCGACCTCTCCGCGCGGAAGGCTTCGCGGCATCACCGTCGCGGGCAATCTGCTGGTGCTCTGCTTCATGCTGGGGCTCGGTACATGGGCGAGCCTCGCGCCGCTCGAGAGCGCCGCGATCGCGTCTGGCGTCGTGGAATCGGAATCGAGCCGCAAGACGATCCAGCATCTGGAAGGCGGTATCGTCAGGAAGATCCTGGTTTCGGATGGCGATATCGTGCGAAGCGGCCAAACGCTGATCGTGCTGGACGACACCCGGGCCGGCTCGGAGATGCAAAGCCTCCAAGGCCAATTTTGGGACGCAGCTGCTCGTGCCGCACGGCTTCAAGCCGAGCAGCAGAGATTCGAGAAGATCGCAATTCCGGACGCGCTGGAACAGGACAGCAGGCAGAACGGAGTGGCCGCCGCTGCAGTGTCGGCGCAGCAGTTCATTTTTCGGGCACGCCTGCAGGTTCACGAGTCGCAGCTTGCGGTCATTCGCGAACGAAGGCGTCAGGTCGAGAAGGAGATCGAAGGCCTCAAGGCTCAGGAAACCGCCACCGGGCAGCGGGTCGACATCGTTCGGGAGGAACTGGATATGGTCGCGACCCTCGTCAACAAGGGACTCGAACGGCGGCCGCGGCTTCTGAACCTGCAGCGGGAGCTGGCCGACGTTGAAGGCCGCCGCGGCGAGATCGCCGCGCAGATTTCCCGCGCCGGGCAGGTCATCAGCGAACAGCAGGCCACATTGTTCAAGCTCGAGAGCGAGAGGCAGAACGAGATCGCACAGTCGCTTCGTGAAGCACAGAGCCAGATATTCCAGCTCCGCGAGCGGTTGCTTGCGGCCAGGGATCAGCTATCGCGAACGGAGGTCAAGGCGCCCGAGGACGGTGTGATAACCGATTTGCGGATTCATACAGCCGGCGGCGTCATCGGAGCGGGTGCTCCGCTCATGGACATGGTGCCCCGGCAGGACCGTCTCATCGTGACCGCGCGCCTGAGGCCCGAGGACATCGATGTGGTTCATCCCGGCCTCAGTGCCGAGGTTCACCTCATACCGTACAATCAGCGTCGCGTGCCTCGCCTGAAGGGAACCGTCGTGCACGTATCCGCAGACCGGCTCCTCGACAAGCGTACCGACCAGCCATACTACGCGACCAGGATCCGGATCGACGACGGGCAGATCGCGGCAAACGACATCCAGATCGTCCCCGGCATGCCGGTTCAAGTGTTCATCACGACGGGGCGCGGCACCGTGGCTCTCTACGCGCTCAGGCCGCTGCTCGACAGCTTCCGTGGTGCATTCAGAGAGGACTAAAGCGCGATGAGATCGGGATGAATCGTCATCACGCTTCAGGTCTCCGGCATTAGAGCCGCGCCGGGGTCGTGATCGCGACTCTGCGCGGGCAACCGGCCGCGCCAGCGGAGGACGGCTTCCGTGCGATTGTGCGCAGCACACTTCCTCATGATATGCTGAATGTGCATTTTGACAGTGCTTTCCGAGAGGCCCAATTTGGCGGCGATCAGCTTGTTGGGTAAGCCGAGCTCCAGTTCCGCCAGAACCTGTTGCTCACGAGGCGTGAGATCGGTCACGCTCCTGTCGATAGCCAATCTGGCTCCCTCGTTCATCAGATATGCGGGCGCTAGCCCACGCGCATCCGGCGGCTCGAAATCCGGTATCCTGTTCATCCCGGCCACGGGCAACGGCCTGTAGGCGCCGCCGACAAGAACAAGGCGCAGGCCAGCTATGGCGATCTCGATCGGTAGCGAGGTGGAAAGAAAGCCGCGCACGCCCCGCTGCATCGCGGCCTGCACGGTCGGCTCGTCGTCATGGTTTGACAGGACCACAGTGGCCGCGTTGGGACAACACACCGCAACGAAGGCGAGATCGTCCTCAACCGAGGGATCGCCGATGGGCTTGTCCGCGATACTCAGCATCACCAGACGAACATCGCGGGCTGACGTGCAGTCCAGGCCTTGGACCGTTGCCATGTCGAGGATCTCAAGTTGGTCCAACTCCCTCCTGAGGACGTGCAGAATGCATGTACGAGGCAACAGGAGCGGCTCGATGATCACCAGAACCGGCAAATGAAGCGATTCATTGAGCCGTTTTGAAGTGTTGGTTATGTCGTGCATGATGTCCTCGAGATGAAAAGAACTTCCGCGATATTCCCATTCCGTATTGCGTCTCCCGTGCTGCTGCATTCATCCCGAATGCATCATCACGAGAGCGGCGCAGTGCCGCCGTTAGTGCCGCATCCACTGCGGGATCACTTGACACCTGGGTGGAAATTCTTTCCGCTCAAATCATTTGGGGCGTGTACCGCGCGGTGGCGCAGTCGACGCATCCCCTAATTGCAGATATTTCGATACGCCGTTGAGGCCGCCGACCCTGACTTGCCGTCGACGACATATGCTTCATCCTCCTTCACGAGATACAGAAACGGCCTCTCTCCAGCCTCGCCGCCTGACGCGCTTCTTCCTTTCACGCGCCCGCAAATCGTATCCACGCGGCGTCCAAGTATGTTCTTTCGCATTGCGCGCTTCACGTCGCTGAATTCGACCGTTTCCGGATCCCCCATCTGCGTCGCGATCGCAACCTTCGCCTTGTCCAGAGCAGGATCCGACATTTCCGCGGTCCGTTCGGGTGCCGGGACGCTGATCGTCGTCCGCGGGGACGCCGCTTTGGCAAGATCGGTCGATCCCCGTTTCTTCGGAGTTGATGTCTTGCCGGACCTTGCCGACGTTGCGGAATTCGATCTGACAACCGCAGGCTCTTGCGCCAACGCCGTCGGCATTGGCTGCGCGGGTTGGGCGACAGCGACCCTTTCGAAACAGGGGCGTGACGCGCACCCGAGGAAATACCCCCGGGAAGGCGCGAACCAGCCAAAGCCGACCAGGATTCCTGCCAGCACTCCGACAAAAAGCAGTCCCATCCGATTCCCCTCCTCGGGAGCTCGGCTCGCACTTCGTAACTAGGACTAATTCCGCGCTGGTGATCTATCTGTTGCGCAAAAGCATTAAGCGCCCATTAAGCGCGCGCCGTTGTCCGGCCCATGCCTGGATGGGCGGATGAGATCGGGCTTCAGAGCCGTGCCGAGATGACCGCAAAAGGCCAATCGTGAAAGCAATCATGGCCGATTTGGTCCGCTCTTGGACCGTTCTGCAACCTGCGAGTTCGTCCGAAGGTTTGCGCCACCCAACGCTGCCGATCGCCGATTGCCGACTTAGGGCCTTCAGGCAAGTTTCGGAGCACCGCACCAGTTTCGCACCAGAAACGGCGTGAACGAAGCGGAACGAGAGCACTTGGACTCGAACAAAGACGCAGGAAGATCGACGAAGCTGACCAATATTCCACCGCTCATAACGGTCTGGTTGCAGGTTCGAGTCCTGCCGGGCCCACCAGCCTTCGCTCGCTTCGCGAGCTTCGGCTAGGCAAGCCAGAGCCACAAATGGCAAGCGAAGCGGGCGAAGGCTGCCGCGCCGAAGCCCAACGGGCGAAGGCGGGCTGCAAAATCGATTACTTGAGCCGGTACCGAATTTTCCGGTGGACCAGCTGATTTTGTTGGAGCCAGACTTGCTCAAGATCGCGACACTACCGTTGCGCCACCCGCGGGCGCATCCAGCGGCGGATGTGTGGCACCGCTCCTGCCTCTCTCACTCCTGCCTTTCTAGCTCCTGCCTCTCTCATTTCAGGACTGAACATGCGCAAGCTTCTGGCGATTTTGGTGATCTCGTGCTGGGCCACTTTGGCTTGCGCACAAAAGGCCGACCTCATTGTCAYGAACGCAAAGATCGTGACGCTGGACCCCGCATCGACGATCGCGCAGGCGCTCGCGGTCCGCGACGGCAAGATCGTTGCAGTTGGCGGCAACGATGCCATGGACGGCCTGATCGGGTCCGCGACGCGCCGCGTCGACGCCGGCGGACGCACCATCATTCCGGGATTGATCGATTCCCACATTCACGCCGTGCGCGCCGGCCTCACCTACGCAACCGAGGTCAACTGGATCGGCGCAAAGACGATTCCCGAGGCCATGGAACGCTTGCGCCAGGCGGCCAAAGCACGCCCGGCGTCGTGGATCATCGTGGCCGGTGGTTGGAGCGAATTGCAGTTTGCGGAGAAGCGGCGGCCGACGCTGGCCGAGGTGATGTCGGCCGTTCCCGACAATCCGGCTTACATCCAGCTGTTCTATTCGGCGGTGCTGATGACGCCGAAAGCGCAGCAAGCCCTCGGGATATCCGCGGATCAGTTGCCGGCCGGTATCACGTCCGAGCGCGCCGCACCGGGCGACGTCACGGGCTGGTTCAACGGCTCCATCGTCAGCATCTCCGCGCTGTTCGATCGCCTGCCGAGGCCGAATTTCGAAGAGAATGTCGCCGGAACCCGGCAGTTCTTCACGGAGCTCAATCGTCTTGGAATTACCGGGATCGTGGATCCCGGCGGCTTCAGCATCTATCCCAGCCACTACGCCGCCCTGCAAAAGCTCTGGCGTGAGAAATCACTTTCGGTGCGGGTCGCCTTCAGCCTGTTCGCCCAGAACGTCGGCGCGGAATTCGAGGAGTACAAGGCTCTCACGCCGTTCCTGCCGATGGGATTCGGCGACGACATGCTGCGGTTCAACGGTTTAGGCGAGCGGATCACCGGCGCCATGTACAACAACAACGCGCCCGACGCGGCCGCCAAGGACAAGTTCCGCGAGATCATTCGCTGGGCGGCCAAACAAGGGCTGACGGTCACCATCCACTGGCAGGAAGACAAATCCGTCCATCACCTCCTCGACCTCTATGACGAGGTCAACAAGGAGACGCCGCTCGCGCCGCTGCGCTGGTCCATCGCCCATCTCGACAACACCTCGCCCGAAACTCTGGCGCGGATGAAGGCGCTTGGTATCGGCTGGACCATGCAGGATGCGATGTACCTCGGAGGCGACCGTATGGTGGCGCAGGCCGGAGAAGCCGCGCGCAGCATGCCGCCCATCGTCACGGCGTTGCGCATCGGCGTCCATGTCGGAGCCGGCACGGATGCGCATCGGGTCGCATCGTACAATCCGTTCGTTGCGCTGCAATGGATGCTCGACGGCAAGACCGTCGGCGGACTGTCGACGCGCCGGGCGGACGAAACACCCAGCCGCGAAGATGCCTTGCGCCTCTACACCGTGGGAAGCGCGTGGTTCAGCTTCGACGAGACGCGGCGCGGCACGCTCGAAACCGGCAAGCTCGCCGACTTCGCCATTCTCGACCGTGATTTCATGTCCGTCCCCGTCGACCAAATTGGCGCCACGGCGTCTCTGCTGACGGTCGTGGGCGGCAAGGCCGTCTACGCCGCGGATGTTTTCGCAAACGCAAAATAGGAGCTGGAGGCCCGCGCGGAGAACGAGGGGCGAAGCGTGATGTCCGGCGCAGCCTGAACGAGGTGAGAGCGGGGACGGACGAACCGCTGCGCGCGAGCGAACCCGACCCATCGCCGGCCACCGCAAGAACCAAATCGCCGATCCGGCGTTATCCCCGCGCTATGGAGCCGTTTCGCGGAGGTCTAACGATGGAAGACCAGAATCGGACAACCTTAGTCTTGAGTGCTATCGCCCTCGCCGTCGCCATTGTGGTTGCATCTACGATCACGATGGAGCGCGTCAACATGCCTGCGGTCAGCAACGACGCAGCTCCCGGAACAATCGGACTCGCCAGGCCGCACCCGCCGCTGGACCGTGCGGCCGGTGAACCGCTACAGACGGCAGGCACGCCGTCTAACGCGAGAAATCGCGGGCGTCCCTGACCGAACGCCGGGATTACCGTGACATTGCACTCAATGATTCCAGCCGCTTCCGACAGGACTTAAGTGCACTGTCACCGGACTGCCTGTCCGTAGACCGAGCGAATGTCGAAGCCGGGATCGCCACGCCTGCAGAACTCCGGCGGCCTCGAACATCTCGATACTGCGATCGACGGGCCGGACTCCGACCAATCGGGTTTATCTTCAGATACTCACCGCGATCGGTGCTGAAAGCTGTGGTGTTGAGCAACGCCAGGCATTGCCCCATAAGCCCTGTTGGGCCCAAGCCAGGGAGCCGCGCCGCCAGGGGATTACGGTGACAGTGCACTCAATGACTCCGGCCGCTTCGCGGGTTCGAAGGCTCATGAATTAAATGCACTGTCACCGAAACCCTTGTTGTCACCGTCCCTCGTAAACGGGTGGACGCTTTTGTGCCTCGGCATCACGGCCTTCCTGGAAATCCCTGGTCGTGAGCAGCGCACGATATTGGTCGCCGAGCTTAGCGAGCGCCGTCTGAGAGTCTTCGAGCGCCATATGGGAGGAGGCCAGGGACGTCTTAATGCCGAGAGGGCCGCATGCGGCGATCTTGTTGGCGATCTCGACAGCCTTCGCGAGAGCCGCATCTCGGTTTGGGGCCACTTCCTGAACCGTTCCCATCCGGAGGGCTTCCTTCGCACCCCAATGATCGCCTGTTAGAATGAACCGCATGGCATTTCCCCATCCGGCTTCTCTGGGGAAACGAACCGTTGCGCCGCCTCCGGGAAAACGGCCGTGCGTGTTCTCATCCTGACCGAACTCCGTGTCTTCCGACGCTACGCGTATGTCCGCTACAAGGAAGAGCTCGTGCGCCATATTCCAGGTGTCGCCATGCACCGCGACAACCAGAGGCTTCGTGAGCGCTGGCTTGGTCCGCCCTAGAGGGTCGATGAAGCCGGGCCCATCCATCATCTTTTTTCCAGACTGAGCGAATGCCTTGTAGGCGTCGACATCGACACCTCTGGAGAAGCGGTCGCCATAGCCGAACAGAACCGCCGCACGGAGCGAGGGATCCCGATCGTACTCGTAGTATGCTCTCGCCAAGCTTTCTGTCGCATCCGGATCCAGCCGGTTGCCGATGTAGGGCCGATTGATGCCAATCAGTACAATTTGGCCTTTGCGCTCGATGGTGATCTTCGTCTGCTGATCGTACGGAATGTCCGCCATAAGCCTGGACTGCGCGGCTTCGTCGGTTTGTGATGTCATCGACTTGTCTCCCGATTTTTGGGCCTGCAACGCGACCGTCCCAAAAAGAACGGCCACTGCTGATGCGGATGATTTTTCTTAAGCGAGCATCTTGAATACCTCTCCGGAGATCGACCCCGACGAACCGAGAACCACAATGGCCGCCTTGATCGCGGCGGCCTCGAACATCTCGATATCGCGATCGACGGGCCGGAATCCGACCATTCGGGTTTATCTTCAGATACTCACCGCGATCGATGCTGAAAGCTGTGGTGTTGAGCAACGCCAGGCATTGCCCCATAAGCCCTGTTGGGCCCAAACCAGGGAGCCGCGCCGCCAGGGAGTTCGAGGCCCATTCTGCCTGCTGGCGTTAACTCGCAGTCGTTCAACACATCCCTGTCGGGATATTGCGCCTGAAACGAAGCGGGATTTTGAGTCGCCCACGTCGGGCACTGGGCACTTGCAGAGCTTATCGCGCCAATCGACATAATCGCTGCAATAATGGCAGTCCTGAATCCAATCATAGTCGTACTCCGAACGATTGTTGCTTTCGTGCGGAGCGTTCGCGCTGGCTAGAATCGGCTGCTCTGTTGAAAGCGTTTCCTTCGAACTTTTTGGACAAGGATTAGGTAGGTATGCGCTTGAGAAAAGACACGCAGTGGAAAATCACAGCTGCGCGAACGGCAAATCGGCACGCTCACCGWTGCGTGACCCGCACCCGCATCCACGCATGTCTGAAGTCGGGATTGCGGTGACGGTGCACTCAATGAACTCCGGCTTTCGCGGGTTCGAAGGCTCATGAATTAAATGCACTGTCACCGTAATAACCGTAATACTATCGCACCCCCGGCTCTCAACCCAGGATCGATCGGTACAAGTCCAAATATCGATCCGCCATGAGGTCTACCGTGAAGCGCGCGGATACTGCGGCGCGGCAAGCCGCGCGATCGATTTGGTCGATGCGAGCTATCGCATCGACCGCTGCGTCGAGACTGTCGACCAGAAACCCGGTCACGCCATCCTCGATCAGTTCGGGCATCGATCCCCGGTTGCAGGCAATGACCGGCGTTCCGCAAGCCAGCGCTTCCACCAC